>NZ_AHMP02000003.1:1545000-1827500 GCF_000243735.2 Leptospira kmetyi serovar Malaysia str. Bejo-Iso9
GGATACAACCGCTTTCGCAATCGATCATCGCTTGGTTTTTTTCCGCGTCGGTCACCTTCACGTCCTTAAACGTTGTCACGGCGCACTGAACGAAGAACTTACAAGCGGAACTGCATTTTTGCTGAACGTATTCCTGACAGGAAACGAAAGATGATAGGCATAAAAAAAGAATAATAGTTCTTTTTAGATTCATTGCCCCATTTTTCAGAAACGAAAGCTGAGGTCAACTTTTTGAGGCGAGCATTCCGCAGGCCCCGAAGATATCTTTTCCGGGCGATCTTCGATTGAGAATCGGAACTCCGGCCGGTTCCAAAAGAGCGATGAACTCCATCACTTCTTCTCGAGTCGGCCTTCTCCATCCGAAAAATTCCGTGTTGAGTGGGATCACGTTGATCTTGCAGTCGAGGGATCTCGCGATCTTTACGAGCTTGTTCGCGTTTTCGACTCCCATGTTCACGCCGGGAATCATCACGTATTCGAATGTGATTCTTCTTTTTAATTCTCTCGTAAAATCCTTTGCGGCTTGTAAAAGTTCGGGAAGAGAAAACTTCTCCTCTATGTCCATGATCTCCAGTCTTCCGCTCGGATCTGGATGATTGAGAGAAATCGCGAAGTTATACGGTTCCTTGTTTTCTATAAAACGTCTGATCCCGTTGACCACTCCGGAAGTGGAGATCGTGATGCGTTTTGCCCCGAGGTTGAGCGCGTCCGGATCGTGAAGGATGGAAGCCGCGCGGATCACGTTGAAATAATTGTGAAGGGGTTCGCCCATTCCCATAAAGACGACGTTAGTCGCCTTGTCCTTTACGATTTTTTCCACCTGAAGAATCTGGTCCACGATCTCGTGGGCCTTTAGATTTCCTTGAAATTCTAATTTAGCGGTGGCGCAAAATTTACAGTTCAGCGTACATCCGACCTGCGAAGAAATGCAGATCGTTTTTCTTCCTCCGTCTCCGGAAGGAATCCAAACGGCTTCGAATTCTTTTCCGTTGCCGAGTTCGGAAGTGAACGTGAACTTCTGCGTTCCGTCCACGGATTTCAAATGTTTCGAAACTTGAAGTTGTGTTAAAGAACAAAGGTCTTCCAGTTTTTCCTTAAGCGCTTTGGAAAATGTGGAGAATTGATCCCAAGATTCGTAGCGGTTTACGTATAAACCGTGATAGATCTGTTTTGCACGGAACGGTTTTTCCCCGAGAGAAATCATAATTTCCGAAAGTTCCTTTAGGGTTCTTCCCTTGAGCGGAATCTTACCGGTTTGAACTTCTCCGAGTGTGTCTTGAGTCATAAGGAAAGCCTTCTTTGTCGATTTTTTTGCAACGCCCTCGAGTGCATACTCTTTTCAAGCGGATCTTTTTCGGATTCTTATGTTCCAAGAAACTCGATCAACGAAAGGATTTATAAAATAAGAACGGAGCAAGTCCGATCCAAATCAAAAGAAGAGGCCAACATTCCCCTTTCCAAAGAGAATGAACTTCCCAAAACGTTTCGAAAGAATCTTTTCCCCCGAACACGATCATCGTAAACTCGAACGTTTCGGTTAACAAAATCCATATAAGACCGACTTGAATCGCCTGTTTTTTATTTTCAAAAGGTTTAAACCTTACGATCGCCCAGATCGGAATCGAAAGAAAAATCATTCCCGTAAAAACGGAAATTTGATGGGATAAGAATTCTCCCGTCGCGTTTTTATAAACGAGCTCGCGAACGGCCGCGTTGATAAACGCGAACACCAAAAGCAGAAACCAACCCAAAGTATATACGATCATCGTTTTTTCCCCGATCGAACATATCGGATTTTTTTCGGATTGTAAAGTACGTATTTGAAAGGAAGAATCCCTTAAGACACAAGAAGATTCCTTAAAAAAACGGATAAGAATAGTTTAAAATTCTAAAATAGATCCAGCCAGGCTTTGCGGATGTCCGGCTTTTCCATAAAATAGGTGCCGATCAATGCGGCGTCGACCAACTTGCGAAACGCGTCGAGGTCGGAACGGTTTTTCACTCCCGATTCTCCCACCTTCACGATGTTAGGGGGTAAGAACGCGGACACTTCTTCAACGAGATTCTTATGAATCTGAAACGTGTCCAAATCTCTTGTGTTGATTCCGATGATTTCCGCTCCGCAATCGAGCGCGAGTTTTGCCTCGTCCGCGGTATGAACTTCCACGAGAGAATCCATTCCGAGCGCGGAAGCGGTTTTCAAAAAAGTACGAATCTGCTCCGGTGTCAAAATTCTCACGATCAAAAGAATCGCGGAAGCTCCGTAGGCTCTCGCTTCTCGGATTTGAATCTCGTCCAAGATAAAATCCTTTCTCAAAACGGGGATCTTCAACTCGGAAGAAACGTTTTTCAAATCCTCCAAAGAACCGCCGAAATAATCCCGATCCGTTAAAACCGAAACCGCGGAAGCTCCCGAAGCCTCGTATGTTTTTGCGATTTGAACGGGATCGTAATCCGCGCGGATTTCACCGGCGGAAGGACTCTTACGTTTGCATTCCGCGATGATGGAGAAGGTCCTGCTTCTTAAAGAATCGCGAAGACCGAGTCCGCGATACGGAGCGGGATCACAATCTACGATCGCTTTGATTTCGTTTTGTTTTGTGGAGATGATTTCCCGGAGCACCCGGTGGAGTTGAGCTGAAGACATCGAGGCTTAGAAGGATTTCAAAGCCTCGTCTTCGGTTTCGCGGATATCAAAAAGAGATGTGAGTTCGATTACGTCGAAGATCCGCTTGACCGCGGGTTTGATATTACTGATTTTTAATGCACCCTCTTTGGAGTTCAACTTTCTAAGGGTGGAGATACAAGCTCTGAAACCGGACGAGGACATATAATCCACTTCCTGCATATTCAGAATTACTTTTTTATGACCTTGATTGTCGATCAGATCATTCAGATTTTCCTCAACCTCATTGGCGATGGAAACATCCAAACGTCCTTTGAGATAAACAATCAAAACACCGTCGCGTACTTTGTGATCGAGCAAGGGAATATCCTTAGTTTTTTGCTACTGACAACTATCGGGGGTGAAAATAACCTGTCAATCACTGTTCACCGGTCCAAAAATGAAATTTCCAGAGTCCCTGAAAGGTTTGAAGACTCTCGTTCTCGGAGGAGGAATCTCCGGCAACTCCGCTCTCCAACTTTTGATCTCCGAAGATGCGCAACCGATTCTTTGCGATCGCAATCGACCCGAGTCCATCCAAGTTCCTTTTCTTCCCGATAACATAGATCCGAATCACCTTCCGGAAATTTCTCTGATCGTAAAATCGCCCGGCGTCCTTCCGACTCATCCGATTCTTTCGTATGCGATCGAAAAAAAGATTCCCGTGTTCTCGGAGATCGACCTTGGAAAAAAGTTTTTTCACGGGAGAATCATCGGAGTCACGGGCACGGACGGAAAATCTACGACAACTTCGCTGACCGCGCATCTTCTTCGGAAAGATTTTTCCGATCTTCAGGAAGGCGGCAACTTGGGAATTCCGTTTACTTCGTTTAGCAAAAAACCGATTTCGCTCGCGGTTCTCGAACTTTCCAGTTATCAACTCGACGATTCTTCCTCTTTGAATCTGAACGTTTCCGTTTTCTTAAATCTCGCGCCGGATCATTTGGAAAGACACAAGACGATGGAGAATTATTTCCAAGCCAAGTTGAAGATCGCGGATCTTTTCAATCCCGGACATACCTTGGTCGTTTCCGAAAAGATTCGGGAAAAAATCGAAGGCTCCGTTTCGTTTCAATGCAAGTTGAAGAGTTTCGGAAGAACGTCCTCTTCGGACGCGTTTCTGGATGAGAATTCTCTGACGATCCGAACGTCCTTGTTTACGTATGATATTTCTCGCTTTCATCTTCCCGGAACGCACAATCGGGAGAATCTCGCGGCTTCCATTCTCGCCGCGGAAGCCATCGGCGGAAAACCGGAATCGATCCAGGCTCAGATTCCATTGTTTCAGGGACTTCCTCATCGGTTTCAAATCGCGGGTGAAAAACACGGACTTTCGTTTATCAACGATTCCAAATCCACGAACCTTCACAGTATGCTTGCGGGTATGGCGACTTGGAAGAATCTTCCGCAAACCTGTCTCATTCTCGGCGGAAGACCGAAACAGGAAGATCCGAAACCGCTTTATGATTTTCTAATCCGGGGAATCGGCTCGGTCGTTTTGATCGGAGAGGCTCGTTCCGTCTGGGAGGAAGGAATCCGCAACACGATCGGAGACAAACTGTTCGCTGCGGAGAATCTAAACGATGCTTTTGGAATATTCAAAAACGGGAATATAATTTCCGAAACGGCAAGTTCCGCGGACAAAACGGATGTTTCGGAAAAAACCGTTTCGAAAAAGATCCGATTGTCGAACGGCGCGGAAATCGGATCGGTGGTTTTTTCCCCGGCCTGCGCGAGCTTCGATCAATACAAAAATTTCGAAGAACGAGGAAATCATTTCCTTTCTTTGGTCGAGGATTTTTTAAACCGAATCGATGGATGAACGTGCGAAAACGAATTCAAAACGTTTTTCTTCTCCAATGAGCGAACGCTTTTTTACTTAAATTTTCTCGGGCGCAAAATTCCTTATCGCTCAATCCGCTTTTTTCCCATTCTTTCAAGAGGGCTTCCCATCGTAACTGAGAGGGTTTTGCGGTTTTTTTCAAAATCGTTTCCACGATCTCCGATTTGTTTCCCATTCGTTTGGATTTGCGCGCGTAGAGAGCGGCGGATTTTTCGTCTCCGAGTTTCCAAAAGATCTCGGCTCGATTGGCGGGATAAATGGATTCCTTCGGATCGGATTCTTCCGCGCGTCGAAACGACTCGATCGCTTCCGAGAATTTACCCATTTCGTCTAACGCACATCCGATACAATTATGAAGTTTTCCGATCCCCGAGACGTCGACCGGGGCGACTTTGGAAAGATTTTCAGTCGCTCGTTTCCAACCCTCCTCCACGGAACCGGAGCGAATCCAAACGAGTCTCGCATCCAAAAAAAGCGCCTCCCCGTTTTCCGGATATTCCGCAAGGACGGACGCAACCCATTCTTCCGTTTTTGAATATTCTTTTTTTCTTAAATGCTCCCAGCCCTTTGCGATTCGATCCGCGACCCTTCTGTGACGGACCTCGTGCACCTCAGTCGTCGGATACGACTCCGATGCGGATAAGATCCGATCTTCGATCGCTACGATCAGATCGTCCAGGTTGTTCATCGCGGTTTTGTTTCGTTTCAACTGAGCCGCAAGTCGATCGTTGACCACGGTAAGGGCCCAACGTTTGGCCACATAAAGACATTTAAGAATCGCAAACGTATGTTTAAAATCCAGAGCGAGTTCCAAAAGCGGCGCTGTTTCTTGGGGAGATTGGATCAGATACGAGGAAAGCAGACTCGCTCCGCCGGCGTATTCGGGTTGTTTTTCTTTTTTGTTCAAGAGTTCCCGAAAGATCAGAAGATTCTTTTCCGGCGAGGCCCAACCCCATATCTCGGCGCCCTCCCTTTCGTGATAAAACCGATCCTTGGGATAATATTCCAATATTTGAATGCATTTTTCTTTCCAAGATTTCTCTTCGTCCGGATCGTTTTTTCCCAAACGATGATACGCGTTTGCTAATGCGAAATAGGCGTCCGTAAGCGAGGAGATTTTCGGATGTTTTAGAATGGAGGTTTCGTATCGATTGAGAAGTTTTAAAATTTCCTCGTCGGAAGCGGCCTTGATCTGATCCTTCAATCGATACGGTATAAAATCGAAGGCGTCCGGATGGACCTTAGGCCGATGAATCGTACGTTTTTGGAATCTTCTTCTTTCCCCGGAAGAACCCCATTGACTTTCGATAAACGGAAGGAGATCCGTTTTCATAGTCGTCCAAGTTTGGTCCGGAAATATATGAAGTTCTTCATGGCTTGCGTCCCAAGCTCCGTACGATTTTAAACGCGGAAGCCATACGAGCGCTTCGTGATATTCTCCGTAAGCTTCGGTATTCGAAATCAAACCCACCGCGTGCGTATAATATTGTCCTTCCTCTTTGGAATGAAATGGCCCGATCCGAATCGAAGTGAATTTGAATTCTTGAGAGGAAGCAAGATCGAACCATCCTTGGGAACTCGACGTTAGTCTTCTTCCCTCGGTTAAGTCCCGTGCCAGATCCTCGGGAAGATCATAATTCTCTTTCATACGGATCTCCTTCCATAAAAGATAGTATATCCTAGAGACAGATCCACCTCTTGGCTTCCGATAATTTGAGTATTTTTTTGCATTCGAAGCCGAAACTTCGATCCGCATAAGAGGCTTTCGATAGGTTTGAACGTTTTAGAAATCTATTTCCGATCGAAGACCATAAATGGAACGAATACGTTAGTTGTTTTAAAGGCCTGGAAGTTCCCGCAAAGACCGTATTCTTAAACGAAGGCGCGACTTCACTACGACAGTTTCAGTATACGTTGAGTCGATCGAGAGGAGAAAGAAAAATCGGATACGGAGCCTGATTCGAAAACGTCCTTATGGTTTCGTCTAACGCAGATAACCGGAACTGTTTAACCTTTCGTAAACCTTTCCCTCGATAAAGATCTTTAACAGATCCTGATCCACGTGATTCTCCCTTGCTTCCATCTGCAGAATGTCGAGCGCTCTTTCGACGGGAACCGCTCGTTTGTAAGGCCGATCCTTGTCCGTAAGCGCGTCGTAGATATCGGAGATCGTCATGATTCTGGATTGAACGGGAATCGAATCGCCCGCGAGGCCCCTTGGATAACCGGTGCCGTCCAATTTTTCATGATGCGCGTGCGCGATCGAAGGAACCATTTTCAGATCGCCGGTCCAGGGGATCTTACTCAAAAATTGAAACGTATGTTCGACGTGGGATTCGATTTCCTTTCTTTCCGCGAAATCGAGAGAACCTTTTTTGATCGTCAAAAATCCGAATTCGTACGGAGAGATCAGACGCAGATTATCTCCGCCCGTGGTCGAATAATTTACCTTTGCAATCTCTTCGAGCATTTGAAAATTAGATTCTTCTAATATGGAAGGTTCGTTGGAATCGACCACGATCTGAAACATCTGATCGAGTTTCTGGTATTCGACCTGAAGTTCGAACTCGAGAGAGGTTTCGTAATCCGCAAAACCCGCGCTCCCGTGTTTTTTGAGATAGTCCGTTTTTTTCTGAAGAATTCTGGATTCGATGTCCTTTTTGATGTATTCGAATCTCCAACGGATCAGTTCGAGCTCGTAGTCCTCCAGTTTTTTGGACTTAACGAGAACCTTTTCCCGAACTCCCACTTTTCCGAAATCGTGAAGCAAAGACGCATAACGTATTTCTTTGATCTGTTCCTTGGAAAATTTGATATCCCGGTATTTTCCGTCGTTTACCAAATCCACGGTTTCCGCCAAACCCACGGTGAGAACGGCGACCCGAAACGAATGACCGCTCGTGGTCGGATCCCGGGATTCGATCGCGTTTACGGAAGCGGTCACAAAACCTTCGAAAAGGGCTTCGATTTCCTGCAATAAGTTATTGTTCTGAATCGCGACCGCCGCTTGGCCCGCGACGCTCATCACGAGTTGCGCGGAATAATCGTCAAAGGGAAGAATGTCCTTTCCCTTCATCTGATCCACGGTCAACTTCTGGTTGAAGTTTCTCTTTTTGTTGATAAGCTGAATGACGCCCACTACTTCGTTTCTATGATTCTTCATCGGAACCACGAGCATGGATTTCGTATGATAATTCGATAATACGTCGAAGTTGCTGTTGAACGTATATTCCGCGTCTTCGGGAAGATCGTAAACGTCCGGTATGTTCAAAATTTTTCCGGTGGCCGCGACGTAACCCGCGATGCTCGACTTGTTGATCGGAAGCAGAAATTCTTCCGTGTCGATGTCCATCGATGAAATTTTAAACCGAAGATTGCGGATAAAACCGAGTTCGTCCTTTTCGACGAGATACAAGGAACCCGAATCCGCGACCGCGATCTCTCTCGCGCTGAAAATAATTTCCCTTAGAAGTTTGTTGAAATCCTTTTCGTCCGCAAGACTGATTCCAATCCGAGTCAGTTTTGAAATTTCGTATTTGGTGGTGTTGACCTTGTGTTGAAGATCGAATTGATCGGTGATCATCTGAAGCTGGGTGAACGCGTTGAGAAAGGTTTTGTTCAGAATCATATCCGAAGAAGATTCGGGAAGAATGGAAAAAATCAGATCCTCTTCGATTTTTACGTCGTCCGACTGGGAATAACTGAGCTCGTCGTTCAGAATAAAACGGCTTAAGATCAAAGGATTGCTCTGAAATTGTTTATGAATTTCTCTTTGAGATTCTTTGAGATTGGGAACGGTTAAATAGAAGATAACGTTTAAGAATCCGATGGAATCTCGGATGTTTTCGGACTCGAAAAATTCTTTTAAATTGAGGAATTGGACTTCTAAACGAAGAGCGACCGGGTCGAGTCTTTTGGCGATTGAACGGGAGTCCGTAACTATGTATTTTGGGAACTTCTGACTCATTCTTACCAGGAACCAATGAAACCGTACTGGAAATATAGTGGAAAGAGAATTTTTCCCCGGACCTTGTAAAAAAAAGGAATGAATCTATAATTTGAATAGAATGGAATTCGAATCCTCTTCGGTGAGTTTCAGTCAGCCGAAGAGGACATCGCGAGAAGAAAATCCTTAACGTTTGAGACCTAGGACTTCCTGAATCATCTGATCGGAGGTTGTGATCGTTCTCGAGTTGGCCTGAAAACCTCTTTGAGTTACGATCATGTCCGTAAACTGATCGGAAAGATCCACGTTAGACATTTCTAAAAGCCCCGCGTTGATCTTACCTCTTCCCTGAACTCCCGCCTCACCGATGTTTGGTTCTCCCGAGTTCATGGAATATGCGAACATAGTGTCTCCCGCCTTATCCAAGCCGGCCGGGTTGTTAAAAACGGCGGTCGCAATTCTTGCGAGAGGCTGACGAACTCCGTTTGAGAAAACTCCGGTGATGGTTCCCGAGTTGTCGATCGAGAAAGATTCCAGATAACCCATCGTATAACCGTCTTGTTTTACCGCTTTAGTAGTGAAGTCCGAGGAGAATTGGGTGATTCCGTCCACCATTCCCGCTTCGCCGAGCGCGAGATCGAAACTTTGAACCGCTGGATTTCCGGGGATTCTAAAGGAAACCTTCGCGTTCAACTTACCGCTGTTCATCGAGTCCACGCCGTCGGAAACGTAAACGAGTTTTCCGTCCGGAGTAAATCCGAATTCGAGTTCGGTGTTACCGGGAAGTTGCGTGTTTTGACCGCCGGTTCCGGCCACGTCCGCGGAAAGCTGAGTGGCGTCCGTCATGCTCAAACGAGCCTTCCAAGTGTTATCGCGGACCTTATAAAATTCCATTTTGAATTCTCTTTGAATTCCCTGATCGTCGAAGGTCTTAATCGTCGTTACGTGACCTCTTCTCATCTTCGGATCGGGATCGTTGATCATCGCTGTGATCTCTTCCTGAGTCGCGTCAGGAGGAACCGCAGGCGCGGAAGAATTCAGGTTCGATTTAAAATCGATTTGAGAAGTCGCTCTCGCGGGTTCTTTGGAATAAACCGGAATTACGATGTCTTCGATCGACGCGGAAGAATTGATGAACTTGTTTCCTTTCTCGTCAAGTCTGGAGTTCCATCCCTGAACCTTAAGACCGTTCGCGGGGTTTACGTAGTAACCGTTCTTATCGAGGTTAAAAGCGCCGGCTCTCGTATAAAATTGTTTGTCCCCGTCCTTAACGATAAAAAATCCCTCACCGGACATAGCCACGTCCGTATTCTTCCCCGTGGTTTGAAGAGAACCCTGCGTCATGATCTTATCGATCGCGGCGATCAAGGAACCCAGACCCACTTGTTGAGGGTTCACACCTCCGATATTCTCCTTCGGCTCGGAAGCTCCTCTGAGTTCCTGGGAAATCATATCCTGAAACGTAACTCGCTCGGTTTTAAAACCGTGAGTGTTTACGTTGGAGATGTTGTTACCGATGACATCCATGCGGACCTGGTGGTTCTTAAGTCCGGATACACCGGAATAGAGTGACCTCATCATAAAGCTGTTACCTCGATTATCCTTTGTTTATTCGTATGAATTGCTTTTGTCTTTTCCCGGAAACTTCCAATCCGAAGGTTTTTCTTCGGCGGCGGTTTTGTCCTTCAACTCGGGAGCCTGTTCCGCGTTAGCGTCGACCGGCGCGGATTCTTTTTTGTCGGCCTTCAGCTGGGACGCGTTAGGCGCCATTGCGGACGGAGAAGCGGCCGGAGTTTGTTGCATCTGAGCTTGATTGTAAGCCGCTTCTTGTTCTTTCAGAACGGTAGGATCGCTGACCAAAGAAATCTGCTCCACGTCCACGGATCTTCCGTTGACACGAACGAATGTCTTCCCTTCTCCGTCGAAGAAAAGAGCCCCCGCGATTCCGGCGACGTTCTCGCCCGTTACGAAGTCGGGACCGGAAACCAGTTTTCCAACGAGAGAAAAACTCTGACGGTTTCCCATCTTCTGAATTCCGGTGGAGATATTGTTCATCTGTTCGAGAGAAGAGAACTGCGCCATCTGCGCGATGAAGTCCTGATCCTTAACCGGGTTGGTCGGATCCTGAGATGATAATTGCGTGATGAGAAGTTTTAGAAAATCGTCCTTGCCGAGAGCCTTAACCGTCGAACGAATCTCGATTCCTTTGAGACCGTTCTTCTCTTCCCTTTCAATATTCTCCATGTGGTTCCTAATATTGAAACTTCTGTCTCCTTCGAGATAACGATCTCTTGTCGCTTGTTGGCTGACGCCTGTGGTCTCTGGCATGATTTCCTCCGAAGCCTATACTTTCAGATCGAGCAGTTTCTCGGTTTTCCCATCGGTTTTTTCCGAAAAACCGTGAGAGTCCTGAGAATTTTCTTCGCCGAAAAGTTCGTCCTCTTCGTAAAAAGAATTTTTGAAATCGGAGTTCCATTCCTCTCCGAAAGCGGCTTGGAAAGAATTTGCGTCTTTTCCGTTTTTATCCGAGTCCTGATTGAATGAGAAAGATTCTTCTCTTTCCTTGACTTCGATGACGAGCGATTCGAGTTCGAGACCGTTCGCCTTCAGATCCTGTTTTAAGTTTGCGAGTTCGGCGACTAACTGTTGTTTGACGGCGTCCGATTCTACTAAAAGTTTTCCGCGAACGATATCCTTGTCCGTGGAAATGGAAAGGGACATCTGACCGAGATCCTTCGGATTCATACGAATGCTCGCTTCGGTTCTTCCGTTTTCGAGAATTTGAACGCGTGCGGAACGAATCAGGTTCTGAAAGTTTTGTTGAATGTCTCTTCTGGAAAGAACGTTAGTCTCCTTGGATACGGAAAAATCCTTACCGAGTTGGTTCGATTCTCTTCCGGCCGCGTTCGGACCGCCCACTCCTTTTACCAAGGAAGAATAAGAATCGTTTCCAGCGTTTCCGCCGGAACGAAAGGATTGTTCCTGACCGGATTTTCCGGAAGAATTTTCGGAGAATTGATTGAGGACCGCCGTTTTGATTTCTTCTCTTGCGGATGTTTTCAGATTCATATAAGAGTCCGTTTTTTTATCCCTGCTGATCTTCCATTTTTCGGAATCGAGCGCGAGTTCCTTGGAAACTTCGATTCTCGCCTCTTCGGCGCCTTTCAAAACGTTTTCCTTGTTGGAAAGATTTTTCGTATTTCCGTTTTCTTTGGATTCTTTTGCGTTCGTTTCGTTAGCCTTTGAAATTTCGGAAGCGGATTTTGTTTCGGATGATTTCGATTCTTCTTCGCGGATAGATTCTTCCCTTTTGGAGATCGGGCGTTTGATTTCCTTAGAATCATCGAGAGAAAGAAAGGATTCTTCGACTGCTTCTTGAAGCGTCGTATTTTCCTCTTCTAAAGCGACTTCGCTTAACAATTCGGCGGATTCTTCCCTGGAAAAAACGGTTTCGATCAGTTCGCTCGTCGAGGAAGGTTTTGTTTCGAGGGTTTCGATCGAAACTTCCTCGATGATTTCGTTTTGCAGTTCGTCCAGGATCACCGATTCGATTTCCGGATCGACGGTTTCGTTTTGTTTGGCTTCCGTCACGAGAAACCAAGGAAGCGCGGTCACATTAGTCGCTTCTTCAACGGTTTCGAATTCTTCCTCTTCTTTGGAGGTTTCTTCCGTAGCGACCTCGGCCTCGTCTTTCGTTCTTAAGGACTCGGTTTCTTTTTCATCGATGATTTCGGTTTTTTCTTCTTTGTTGGTCGGAACTTCGGTTTTTGAAAACGCATTTTGAATTCCGGTCAAAGTTTCATCCAGTCCCTTCTGCGCGGAACCTTGTAGGGACTTCATCAGATCCAAAAAGGAATTCTTTCCGATGAGCGCTCCTATTGTCGGGAGAGTTGGAGTGTTGTCGGGATATTGTTGTGGTTTAAATTCTGAAATCGATATGTCGCCGGAAATATTCATACTGCGCTCCGCAGTATTAAAATCGATCTTTCACGAAATTCCTTGACGGTTTTTTAAATTATCTTCTTCCCTTTTGTGATTATGTCGCGTTTCTTTTTTCAAGGGAGAATGGTGTGTAGGAACTCCTTCGTTTTCGTCCGGATTAAGTTCGGAAATTGTAGGAACTCATACATTTCTCACGAGGCAGTTTCTAAAAAATGTGGGAACTCATACCTTCTTCCCTAAAACACGAACGTAGTTCCGACCTTTTGTATTCTCCTTCCATCCACAAACGCGAAAATGTGGGAACTCCTGCAAATGCACTCTAAAGAAAATTCAAACGAAGCGGCTTGAGTTCCGCCGACAAGACCGGGATCGGAGTTACGACCTTTCCCAAACGAACAAAAACGTTGCGTTTTGTCGCGACGGGAAATCCGTCGATCGTTTGAAAGTCCGTCGTAAAATGCGCGCCCTTCGCCCAAGGACCGACAATGTCCGCGGTATAATCGTTCCGAACCAAAAGGCCTTCCCGATCGAAACGATACGATTGTCTTTTGCAATGAGTGTGCAGATTTTGCGGGAACTCCGCGTCCACTTGAAAACCCCCGTCCGCAAGTTCGAATTCTCGAACGCCGAACTCTTCGAGAGTAAAAGGCACGCTTAAATATTGGGTGATCGCATAACCGAAAAAATACGAAGTGTCGAGCGGATTCCATCTTCTATATTTCCGAAAACCTCGAAACGTTTCCCTGTAATTCGGAAGATCGAACTCGGCTTCGGTCCGATCCATATTAAAGATTCCTACTTTACCGTTATTGAATATGATTCTTTTTTCGGGAACGGGATAATCTAAAAATTCTGCGATCCTTTTTTTCGGAAAAACGCGCACGTTACCCGGCATCGGAAAGGTTTCATGAAGTCCTTTGAGAATCGGAAGCGGACCGCCCAGAAATGCGAAAAAGAATTCCACGAAATCCATACGATTCCAAAGATCCCAGCCTCCGTATCGAGCGATGGATTTTTCAAGAAGTTTCATAACGATCTCCGATCTTTCATTAGAACCGGATTCGTATCAAAAAATCAACTCTTTGCTATTTGCAGGCTTTTTGTTTGCGAATCATTTCGTTCAGCCTGCCCTCTTCTTCCTGGGTGATATTGTGTCTTTTCAACACGGACTCGGCTAAGACGACCGCTGAAGAATCCTTGTTCGCGCACTGACTGAAAAATTCGATCGCTTCCGCCCTTGTGTTCTGATTTTCCTTGCCCAAACGGATTCGATGCAGTTCCAAACGTTTTTCTTTCGTGGACAAATCCACGATCAGATAATCGGAATAACATTCCTTGATGAGATGATCCGGAAGATCCGTGATCGTACATTTTTTCTTGGAAGAATTTTGTCTTTCGGTTTCGCGATTGGAATCGTTTACGATCCGATCCACCGCTTTTTGCGATTCGGAATTCTCCCTGGTCGGATTCGGAATCAAAGACGAGTTATTTTTGTTTTCCTGATTTTTCGATTCTTCCGTTTTAACGGTTTCGGTTTTTTCAGGAGGATTCATCTTACTTTCAGCGATCGGTTCCTTTTTCAAAAGCCTTTCGAAGAAATAGTCTATCATAAAAATTGAATATTTTTGGATCTTGTCCTCGTCGTGAAAACTCAATACGGCTTTTTTAGCCGACTTCGCGCTCCCGAGAATCTCCGCCTTATTGGCCTTGGATGATTCGAGTTGTTTCACCGTCGCCGCCAAACTCTGGTGGAATTTTTTACGATAAGATTGATTCCAATTCAGAGCCGATTCTTTCAGAAGATCCTGAAAAAGATTGAAACTGCGATCGCGTTCTTTGAGTTTTTTTTGAACCATTTCTCGATAGAGTTTTTTTAGATCGTCGTCCTTCGGAGATTTCGAAGTCGTTTTAACGGGTGGAGGAGTCGGTTGCGGTTCCGCTTTTTTATCGGAGTCGAACCAGTTGTAAACCGTATTCAAAACCCCGTCGACCACCGATTGAAAGATGTCCCCGATCAAAGAGGTTGGTTTGGATTTATGATTCTTATCCGCGACAAGTTTACGATAAATCAATTCGTATTCGAGGTTTCTACTTTTCTGAAGTTCCGCGTATTTATCGGTAAGATTCTTTTTTAATATTCTCCAATCCTGATATAGATCGCCGCTTCTTTTTAAAAAGGGAGTCAGGCCGTTTGGGGAAACGTTGTCCAAAGAGGTTTCGTTTTTTCGAAACTCGTCCCTGAAGTGATCCAAGGTTTTGGTTTCGATTTCGCGATAGTGTTCGCTGATAAAATCCGCGTCTTGAAAGGATTCCGAGGCGATGGGAGTATGATCGGGTGTGATTGCGGGCAATGTTTATTCCTTCCATTTGATGGAACAACCCATCGAAGGCATTTGATTGATCGGTGCGGGATTTCCCTTTACGAGTTGATGGACCGCGTATTCAAGTTCCTTTCTCGAAACCTGTTTTTCGTTTTTCCAGTTGTCGTCCATTCTTCCGTGGTAAAAAAGTTTTTGATCGGAATCGTAAAGATAGATATCGGGAGTGCACATGGCTTTGAGTTTTCGAGCCACTTCCTGAGTTTCGTCGACGAGATACGGAAACGGAATTTCCCATTCCTTGATTTTAGAAAGCATAACCTCGGGAGAATCGTCCGGGTAATCGGGACGAATGTTCGGATTGATCGCGACCGTTTTGACTCCGAGGGAGAGAATTTCTCCCGCAAACCGGATCAGTCTCGGCCAAATCGCCTGCGCATAAGGGCAATGATTGCAAGTTACAACCAGCAATAACCCGGTGGAACCGGAAAGCTGATCGGAAGAATAGACTTTTCCGTTCGGATCGGGCAACTGAAAGGAAGGTAATAAACTTCCCAAGGGGACTTTTTCGGATTCAAGAAGAGACATCGTTTTCGTCTTAGAGTGAAATCCCACTCATTTCATGAAATTATTTTTTTATAGAAAGTAATAAGATTTTTACAAATCAAAACAAAATTCTTTCGCATATTTCCATTTTACTGATATTCTTTTCCGTATGTTTCACGCTCATTTCTCCCGATTTTCTTTTACATTTTCGTTTCAACCCTCTTCAAAACCTAACACGCGTAAGTCGAGTCGACTCGATTCTTCCGATCGAAAGAAGAACGGCGTCCGTAAAACCGATATTCGACGGTTTCGAAATTTCGGAAAATTTCTGTTAGGGATTTTGATCACGTTATGCTTCTTGTTCGGATGTACAGGGACAAGACCGATGACTCTCGGCGTTCAAAACGGAAAATTAGGACTTTGTCCGGAAACTCCGAACTGCGTAAGCAGTTTTTGCGCGGAATCGGACTCGGAACATTTTATCAAACCTCTCGCCTATTCCGGAAAACCCGAGGACGCAAAGGCAAAACTCAAAGCGATCCTCGCCGAAACGTCTCGGACGAATCTTATAAAAGAGGAAGACAAATATCTCTACGTGGAATTTACGAGTTTCTTATGGAGATTCGTGGACGACGTGGAATTTTTGATCGATCCGAACGCGTCCGTAATTCACGTACGTTCGGCTTCAAGGTTGGGAAAATCGGATTTAGGAGTCAATCGCAAGAGAATCGAAAAAATTCGAAGCGCATTCTCGCTTTGAGAAAACGCATTCGAATTTTTGAATGCGTTTCTTAGAGAATTTTCGGCAACGCGTGGATTTCCTGAAGAGAATGGATCGTAAATCCTTTGTTCTTCATCTCCACCATTCCTTTGATGAGCGCCTTAGCCGCGTTAGACGTCGTTAGACAAGGAACCTTAAACCGGATCGCCGCCTGACGGATCGTAAAACTATCGTCTCTCGTAACTCTCGAAAGCGGAGTGTTGATGATCAGATGAATCTTATTCTCCCGAATGTAGTCGAGGGCCGTAGGAAACACTCCGTCATAAACCTTGTTGATCTTGGAGGAAAGAATTCCGTTGTCCGAAAGAAATTTATGAGTTCCGGAAGTCGCGATCAGATTGAAACCGAGTTCGGAAAGATCCTTGATGTAGGAAAGAAGTTCGGACTTGGTCTTATCGTTGATGCTTACGAACACGGTTCCTTGCGAAGGAAGTTCGTCACCGGCCATATATTGGGATTTTAAGAACGCTTCCCCCGCGGTCGCGGCGATTCCCATCACCTCGCCCGTGGAACGCATCTCAGGACCGAGAATCGTATCGACTCCCGGAAATTTATTAAACGGAAGAACGACTTCCTTTACGGAAACCTGAGAGAACGCCATCTCTTTCGGAAGAGGAAGACTTTTCAAAGGTTCTCCCATCATGATCCGAGTCGCGTATTTTACGATCGGATGTCCGAGAGCTTTCGAAACGAAAGGAACGGTTCTGGACGCTCTCGGATTGACTTCGATGATATAAAGAACTTCTTCCTTAACCGCGTACTGAATGTTGATCAGACCCTTGACTTGCAGTTCGAGAGCGAGATTCACGGTGGCCTTACGGATTTCGTCCATCATCTTTTTGGAAAGTGTTTGCGGTGGAAGAACACAAGCCGAGTCGCCGCTATGAACTCCGGCTTCCTCGATATGCTCCATGATCCCGGTTACGAAGACGTCCTTACCGTCGCAAAGGGCGTCCACGTCCACCTCAATCGCGTCTTCCAGAAAAGAATCGATCAAAAGAGGACGATCTTTTGAAATCTCCTCCGCTTTTTCCATATAACGATCGAGTTCTTTTTCCTCGTTGATGATGAGCATCGCTCTTCCGCCGAGAACGTAACTCGGACGAACCAAAACCGGATACGTGATCTTCTGCGCGATCTCTCTCGCCTCTTCCATGGAAGTTGCGATCCCGCTTTCGGGAGAATTCAGTTTCAATTTTTCTAATACTTCGATAAAACGTTTTCTGTCTTCCGCACGATCGATGGAATCGGGGCTGGTTCCGAGAATCTTAACGCCCTTTCTTTCCAGATCCTTTGCGAGTTTCAGCGGGGTCTGACCGCCGAACTGAATGATGACACCTTCCGGTTTTTCGTTCTGATAAATGCGGAACACGTCTTCCAGAGTCAAAGGCTCGAAGTAAAGACGATCGGATGTATCGTAATCGGTCGAAACCGTTTCCGGGTTCGAGTTGACCATGATGGATTCCACGCCCAAGTCTTGAAGTGCGTACGAAGCTTGACAACAACAGTAGTCGAATTCGATTCCCTGGCCGATCCGGTTCGGACCTCCTCCGAGAATCATCACGGACTTAGCGGGAGTCACTTCGGATTCGTCCTCTTCATCGTAAGAAGAATAGAAGTAAGGAGTGTAGGCCTCGAATTCTCCGGCGCAGGTATCGATTCTTTTGTAAACGGGAAGAATCTTTTTAGAACCGAGTTCGGCTTCGATTTCCTCTTCCGATTTTTTGAGAAGGTTTTGAATTTCCGTTTTTTTCAAATCCACACGAAGAGAACCGTCAAGCAGATCCAGAATTTGTTTTTTATTCTTGAGAAAGGAAAGCTGGCGATTGGAAAAACCGGCCTGTTTCATCTTAGAAAGAATGGAATTTCCCTTTTCGGAATATTCTTTTTCCAATTTGAGAAGGTCCTCCATCTGCCAAAGGAACCATCGGTCCACCTTGCAGAGATCGTGGATCTGATCCACGGTGTAACCTTCGTCGAACGCGAGTTTGATGTAAAAGATACGTTTATCGTTCGGACGTTTCAAAAAGGAATCGATCCATTCCTTTCTTTGATCCGAGTTTAAACTTCTTGCATATAATAATTCTTGAAAGTACCCGTCGGAACCGAAACCGTACCGGTCGATCTCCAAGGAACGAAGAGCCTTTTGAAAACTCTCCTTAAACGTTCTTCCGATCGCCATCGCTTCGCCCACGGCCTTCATCTGAACGCCGAGCGTATCGTCGGTGCCCGGAAATTTTTCGAACGCGAAACGGGGAACTTTTGTTACGACATAGTCGATCGAAGGTTCGAAGGACGCGGGCGTAACTCGGGTGATATCATTCTTAATTTCGTCTAATGTGTATCCGATGGAAAGAAGCGCGGCGATCTTCGCGATCGGAAATCCGGTCGCTTTCGAAGCAAGAGCCGAAGAACGGGAAACCCTCGGATTCATTTCGATCACGATCACGTCTCCGTTTGCGGGATTGACCGCGAACTGAATGTTGGAACCGCCGGTTTCCACGCCGATCTCGCGGATGATCGCGATCGACATATCGCGTAGATTTTGATATTCCTTATCGGAAAGGGTTTGTTGCGGAGCTACTGTGATGGAATCTCCCGTGTGAACTCCCATCGGATCGATGTTTTCGATCGAACAGATGATGACCACGTTGTCGGCGAGATCGCGCATCACTTCGAGTTCGAATTCTTTCCAACCGAGAACCGATTCTTCCAAAAGAACCTGGCTGATCGGAGAGGCTTTGAGACCTTTGGAAACTACTTCTTCGAAAGTTTCTTCGGTGAACGCGATTCCACCTCCGGTTCCTCCGAGCGTAAACGCGGGACGAACGATGAGAGGAAGTCCGAGTCTTTTTTTGATTTCGAACGCGTCTTTGAGATTGTTGGCAAGACCGGATTCGGGAACTCGGACACCGATTTTTTCCATCGCCTTTTTGAAGAGTTCTCTGTCTTCGGCCTTTTTGATCGCGTCCACTTTCGCGCCGATCAGTTCGACGTTGTATTTTTCCAAAAGACCCGCGGTGTTGCAGGCGAGCGCGAGATTGAGTGCGGTCTGCCCTCCGACCGTGGGAAGAATTGCGTCCGGTTTTTCTTTCTCAAGAATTTTTTGAACGACTTGAACCGTCATCGGTTCCACATACGTGGCGTCCGCGAGATCCGGGTCGGTCATGATCGTGGCCGGATTGGAGTTCAGTAAGATAACACGGATCCCTTTTTCTTTCAGGGCTTTTGCGGCTTGTGTTCCGGAGTAATCGAATTCACAAGCCTGTCCGATTACGATCGGACCCGATCCCAGGATGAGTACGGAACGGATATCTTCTCTTCTAGGCATACTAAAATTACAGATTTTTAGTTTAACCCTATCCTTCAAGCATCAATTTGAGGAAGGTAGCAAATACTCTCCCGCTTTCTTGAATTTTCCCGAAGAGATCAAAAACGAAACAAGAGAATCCTTTAAGGAAGAACATAGTCCGATCGGAAGAGGATGTTCGTTCCAAGGATCGGCGATTCGATCATAACAACGCCAAATCACCCCGTTCTCCGAAGGAATGTAGAGGAGCTTGCGATTCGCGTTTTGAAACATTCTGTGTTTGGAAACGATCACACTTTCCTTTGCGTACGGATCCGCGATCGAAATCAAGGGAAGATCGCCGGTTTCGATGGAATGCAAACGAAGAATATTGGGATAGAAAATTCTTTCCTTTTGAAAGAAATGATCTCCTCGATCGCTGAACCAAATCCCGGTTTCTCCGTAAACGTTTCGAAGATCCTTCCAAGTCGCCGACTCGAGCGCAAAAGAAAGATTTCGACCCGGGCGATTTTTGACTTCTTCGGAAAGTTTTTCCTTTAAGGGAGAATGGGAAACGTCCGCCAAAACCGTTTCGAGCAAGGTCGGAAACAAATCCAAAGAACTGCTGATGCCCGAAAACTTTTTCCCGGCTCCCGCGTTTTTCGGAAATTTAATCAGAAGCGGAATGTGGGTCACACCTTCCCCTCTCAGATGTTCTCCGTGCCCGTGACTGTGATCGGCTTCGAACAAGGATTCACCGTGATCGCTTGTCAAAACGATCAGAGTGGAATCGTACAAACCTTCTTCCTTCAGACGGGCGACGATCTCGCCGACCGCGTCGTCAAACGAAGCGATTCCCGCCTGAAAAAGACCTCGAATCTGTTCCCGATCCGCGGCGGAAAGTTCGGAAGAATCGCTCGGATCCACGAACTTAAAATACTTAAACTTTCCATAATATTCCGAATTCGTAAAATTCTTATAATACGGATACGGCGGACTGAACGGAAAATGCGTCACCGAGGAAAAGAAAACCGTAAAGAACGGATTTTTTTCCTTTCTTAAGGTTTCAAAAAGATCGGGAAGAATTCTGGAATCGTCTCCGAGACTCGGAAGTCCGCGAAGTGATTTAAAATATTCTCCCGCGCCGGGAATCGAACCGGTCACGATCGGCAAAAGAAGAATCTGAGATTCTAAGATTCTCTGAGCCGTAAGAGTTCCCGCGTGAAAGATCGGAGCCTTTACCGTTTGAAAACCCCAATCCGCTCTCGGAAAAATATCCCCCGCAAACGAAGAAACGACGTTCGTACGATAACCCAACTCGGAAAGAAAATACGGAATCGTTCGGGAAGAATTCTCGTTCAGACCGGAACGGTCCTTTGCGTCCGGAAACATATCCTGAATCCCGTGTACAAAACTCGGCCGCCCCGTGAGCAGATCCGCCCAGGCAGGAAAAGTTCTCGGAATCGTAGTATGATGATCTTGGAATATTACGGAATCTGCAGATAGGGAATCGATATGCGGACTCATTCCCTTTTTTCCGAGAACGTATCCCATCTTGTCGTATCGCAGACTGTCCGCGCTTAGGATCAGAATGTTCGGAAGAGTTTCGGAAAACGGAGCCACGATCGATTTCTTCTCCGCTTTTCCGTTCCAAAAAAGAACCGCCGCAGACAACACTACGACAACGCCGGAAGCGACTTGATGTTTAGAATTTTTGAATATACCGTTCGACAAATACAAGATCGTTGCAATAAAAACACCGAGAACGCTTCCGAAACGATGAAAGATAAAAAGAAAAACGCAAAAGGCGACGAAGACGACGAGCCGATTCCAATTCTTTTCTCGAATCAAAACGACCGAATGTCGAACCGCACAAAAACCCAAGATTCCGAGCGCGATCGTCTGCGGAATCCAGGGAAAAATCCAATCGGTCAAAAAGAATAAAAAGAAACGCAAAAATGCGAACCGATAAAAGAAAAATTCTCCGTAGAGTTGCGGATAGAATACGATCGAATGACACCAAAGAAGAAAAACAAAAACTCCGAAGATCCAAAATTCTTTTCGTAAAGAAAAACCCGCGTCCTCTTCTTTGGTCGTTTCGAGTTCGCTTTTTTCTTTCCCGTTTGCAAACCCGTAGGACAAAAGCAAACCGATCGCTCCAAACAAAATCCCGCTGGATAATAAAGTTTGAATATAATCTTTTAAGAATAGAGGTAGAAAGGACAAAAAGAGGGATTTGAACTCGGAAAGATCCACGCCCATGATCTGAAACGAAGAGTTCAAGATCAGAGTAACGAAGGAAATCCCCATTCCGATCCCAAAAAATACGAGATAAACGCGCACTCGTTTTTCCGCAAAGATCGTTCGTATTCTTTTCGGAATCGACTTAAACAATTCGTTCGGCCCTAACATTTTTACGAAAGATTCTCTTCCGACAAGAAAGAACGTTTCAGTTCGGATCTTCCGACAAAGGATTCGAAGAATTTTCTTCCACCGACGAGTCGTCTTCGATTTCCGAATCTTCCGACGCGTCGAAACCGATCGGCGAGAGATCCGATTCTTCTCCGATAAGACCGTTGACTCGGAAGGTCAAAAAATTCTTACCGAACTTACGAGTTTGAAAATCGGACCAATGCGGATCGATAGGAGATTGGATAAAAACCGCGACGGTCGTGTTGTCGCTTAACAAAGATTCCAAAAGAGTTTTGATCTTCTCGTTTTTTTTGTCCCAAAAAGAATACGGAGGATCCAAAAAGTAAACCTTCGATTTTTCAGGGATGTCGAGTTTATCATAAAAACGGAATACGTCTTTTCTATAGATCGTGCAGTTATCTCCGAGTTTTGCGAAAAGTTTCCGAAGACTGTCCGATCGTTCCCAGGCGAGTTCGTATAAAACGACTCTTCCGAATCCTCGACTGAGCGCTTCCAAACCCATCTGCCCCGAGCCCGCAAAAAAATCGATGAACGCGGATTCTTCCGTAGCCAATCTTCCCTTTAACACCAAGGACCCGATGATATCGAACACGGATTTTTTGATTACCGCGGGAGTGAAGTTCGTATTCCCCGCCACGGCCGGAGGCGTTTCGATCGACTTACCCTTGAGTTTTCCGGTTTGTACTTTGAGTACTTTCACGTCTGCGCCTCCATTTTTTTTTCTATGCTGAGTTCCAAAATTCGAATCTTCTTGATCATCTTTTCGGTGGACTTGGATTCCTTAAGTTTGGCGAGAATCCGTTTCGCTTCCGAAAACTTTCCGGCCTCGTACAAGATACAAGCGTATGTGTAAAGACCTTCCGCATAACGCACCGAAGACGATCCGTTTTCGGTGAATATTTTTCCCCAAAAAATCCCGGAGGATTCGTCCTCCAATACCAGACAACGTTCCAGAAACAAAAACACCGAGTTGTAAAAGATTCCCGGATGAGAATCCTTCTTTTCGTAAATGCTTCTTAACGTTTTATCGATCTCCTCGGGATCTTTTTCCGCGGCCGTGTATAAAAGAAGAATTCTATAATCCACTTCTTCCTTGCGGAGCGCGGCCCTGGAAACCTTTACTAAAGTATCATAGTTTCCTTTTTTATAAAAATCATAAACGTCGCTGAAATCGGTCGAGAGGATCGGACTTTGAAAGATGAATGAATAAAGGATGAATGCAAACCCGAAATGCCGGAAAGCGGAATTCTCGAGGAATCGCCGAACCGGCCGGGTATTTTTCAAAGTTCGATTACTGCAGAAGAACCGCACATCGGACAAATCGCCCCTTCCGGACCATAGTCTTCCGCTTCGTAGGCGTCTTCTTCCCAACGGTGATCGCAATCTTCACAGGCAAACGTTAAAACTTCTTCATCGGAGTGTTCCTCGTCGTCTCCGGTTTCTACTTCAAAATCTTCGTCAAAATCGTAATCGTAAGGCATAGAATCCAACGGAATCAGGGGTGCCCTCAGTGTCAAGTTTTAGGGGCCGAAGCGACTCCAAAAAATACGTGAACCCTGAATAGGCGGGTAAAAACTAGGACGAAGTATGCTGTATCAATCCGGCCTGAAAAGTTACAAAAAGAAAACCAGTTATAAATCTTATATCTTCACCGTTCTAATCTTGCTCTTAGGCGGAACGGGATTTTTTTTCCGGCAAGACATTAAGAATCTGTTTGCGGGCGATCGAAAGATTCTTCTGGAAAAGGAAAGAAAAAACATTCAACAGCAGATTCTTTCCGGAAATCTGGAAGAAGGGTCCGTGAAAAATTTTCAGAGCGCGGCCAAGGATTACGTCGCCGCCAATCCGTCCGACGAACTTGGATACTTTTACACCGCATTAGGAAATTATGATTTGTTTTTGTTAAACGGATTCTCCTTCGACTCGGGAACTCTCGTAAAACTCGCCTATTCGGGGTTCAACGATTTTCTAAAAGAGGACGGCTCCTATCTTCCGATTCTGGAGGAAATGTATCGTAACGCGCTTCGTGCGAAGGCGATCGATCCGGCGATGATCGAAAACCCGGACAACGAAGTGATGATCGCGTTTGGCGAAACCGTCAAACAACATCTTTCCAGAAAATCTTTGACCGGTCTTTTGAATTCGATTCCATACGATAAGATCAGCGCCGAGTTTAAGATCGGTTATACTTGGATCGCGATCTTAGGTTCTTCCTTGTCCGGCGATACCGAATTTTTAAAGCGAAATCTCGCGAGTCCCGAATCGAGCGGATCGATTCTTTTGACGGACCGCGAATCCAATTTTTTAATCGGACTTTCCGAATTCAGAGCGGGTCAATACGTTTCCTCTTTGAATTTTATCCGAAAGGTTCGAAACGAAAACGAGGATTTTATAACGACCGGTTCCTGGATTTTGGAAGCGAAGATCTTCAGACTTCAAAACCTGCACGCGAAATCGATCGCGATCTTAGAGGAACTTTATCCGAAAGCAGAAGAAAGAAGACCGGAAATCATAAAACTCGCAAAGGAAATCATCGAGGAAAAACCGACCCTCAAAACCAAACTCAACTTGGAACAGGAATCGGATCAGTAGGTTTTAAAAGATTCTTAAAATGTTAAACGAAGTGAAGGTTTTATTCTTAGGGAGAATTTGCAAAAAATCTAATACGATTCTTTCCGTATTTTTCGCGACGACCTGGATCGTGTCCTGCGGATTAAAACCCGTTCCCCCGCCCGAAGGAAGATTCTGCGACATTTGGCACAAGCCCGTGGAATGTGTGGAATTGGATTTCAGAAAAGGAATCGCCGACTTGGGACGGGGAAAAATTCCGATGCAGATGAAAAGCGTCGTGATCTACAACGTCGAAATCGAAAACAAACAAAACGCGCTCGTGGAAGTTCTTCACGAACACAGGGTCAGAGTCACTCTTCCCGGAAAAGAACCCAGAATGTACATCAAGATCAAGGACAAAGAGGATCGCAAACGCAGATGGGAAAAAGCAAAGGAAGAATGGGATGAGTTTTTCAAATCGAGCGATCCATAAAAAGAAAACTCAACGCATTGCTCCCAATGGGTCGCATTGCGGATTGCCAAAAGCCGCGAGGCAAAGGCGTCGGTTTCGACGAAGTCGGGAAATAATCGCGAAACGAGCAAATATATCGGAAAGAAAAAATAATTTACCGTCCTAAAGCGATCCGGATCATCAGTCCGATGGTTCGGCAAACGACACAGACGGAAACCAAGTCCCCGTATTTCGTTTCCATCGTCGAAGACAATCGTCATACCGCTCTCAATCTGCAGGAACTCTTAAACAAATCCTCCGATTTCCGTTTTTTAAAACACTATTCGAATTCTCAAAAAGCGATCGAATCCATTCCTGAAGAAGCGCCGGACCTGGTCATTCTCGACATCGGATTGCCCGGAAAAAACGGACTCGAATGTTTGAAAGAACTTCGGGAAAAAACGCCTAACACGAAGTATGTGATCTTCACCGTATTCGAAGACGAGGAAAAAATCGTGGAAGCGATCCAAGGCGGCGCGTCCGGTTATTTATTGAAGGACACTTCTCCCGAATTGTTTTTGGCGGAACTGAAAGTAATCGTATTGGGCGGCGCGCCCTTAACCGCAAGAATCGCGGACAAGATCATACGCGAATTCGCAAAAAAAGAGGAAACCAAAAATCCTCCGATCGTAAACACGCTCGGACTCACCGAAAGAGAATTACAAATTTTGAATTTTGTCGCGCTCGGTATGACGTTTCCCGATATCGCGGAGGAACTGGACATCTCGAGTCACACGGTCAGCCGTCATATCGAAAAGATCTACAAAAAGATGGAAGTCCATTCCCGATCGGAAGCGATCATCCGCGGAAGAAGAATGGGAATCATTCGGGACGTTCCGGGTTATCCGTAAAACAAACCCATGCAAGGATTTTTATATTATATTTTCTTAATATTATTTTGGTTTTCGACCGCTTGTTCCCCCGCGGTCGGCTCTAAGGATCGTCCGAGCGCCGTAAACGGAGTCATCGATCTCAGAAATTTCAATCTCAACGAAAACACGACGACCCTCGACGGAAACTGGGAATTCTATTGGAAAAAAATCGCAAACGGAAGTTCTAAGATCGAAGACGCAAACCCTTCCTACTTTCCGGTTCCGGGAATCTGGAGGGATTACGATCGGGATTTCACTCTCGAAGGTTATGCGACGTATCGTCTGCGCGTGTTATGCGACTGGAAACGTCCCAATCTCAAGATCAGAATTCCGAGACTGCCCGGAGTTTACGACGTTTACTTCGGAGATCATAAGGTCTATTCCAACGGATTTACGGGAACCGATTCCTTGGACACGGTATTTGTCGCACATCCTTTGTTCACGAGCGTCACCGTTCCTTCCGGAGATTTTTTGATCACCGTGGTCGTTTCCAACTTCAAAGGAAATCATCTCAAAGGAGGAATACGAAGATCCTTTCAGATCGGAAACGGAGATTCCATCGACTCCGAAGAACGTAAGGGAGAATGGTATGAAATCATCCTGATCGTCGTGATCTTCTCGTTCGGTATCTATCATCTCGTATTCTTTTTCTCTTATAGAAAGGATCCGGTTCCTTTGTATTTCGCGGGGTTTTGTTTTTTGGTTTCGGGTTATTCCTTTATCACTTCCGGAATCCAATATATGGCCTTGCCTACACTTTCCTTGAACTTAAGAATCCGAATCGAATTCTTCTGCGAGGTCGCATTCTTTCCCGCTTCTTATATGATGTTGAAAAACATGTTTCCGATTCAGTTCAACGTTCGATGGATGCACTTCGCGATCGGAACAAGTCTCGTTTTCTTTTTGGGAATCTTTATATTAAACGAATACGATCTGGTTACGTTCTATTCCAAGTTTATGTATTTCCCTCCGATCTACGGAACGGTTTTGATCATCGGAACCATAAACGCGTTTCGCGCAAAGGAACCGAGGGCCAAAACGATTCTGCTGACCGGTTTCGTATTGGCCTTAACGATGATGAACGACGTCTTTTACGGCTTATACGAAATCTATTTTTTATTTCCGTACAGTTTTCCGTTCGGTCTCGTCGCCTTTGTCGTATTAAATTCTTATATTCTTTCTTCGAGATTCGCTGAGAATTTGGAAAGAGCGAAAGAGTTCGCGCAGCTTCAGATCAAATACAACGAACAACTCAAGTTCCAAGCTCAGGAAAGGACGAGAATCGCTTCGGACATCCACGATTCCATCGGCTCCGAGTTGACCGCGATCCTATTCGAATTGGAATCCAAGGATAAAAACGATTCCACATTGATCAAACTCAAATCGGAAGTGAGTCATCTCATTTCGAACGTAAGAGATATCGTTTTTCTAATGCACCATCAGGGAACCAACAAAGAACTCGTCGAAGACGTAATTCGCCGTTACGGGGAAAGAATCGGGGGAACCGGAACGATCCGCGTGCAAACGAACGTGGAGGACGTTTCGGATCGGATTCACCTCGATCAATGTCTTCACGTTCAGAAAATATTTTTGGAAGTCATGTCCAACATTCTCAGACATTCCGAAGCGAAGAATATTAGAATTTCATGGAATATGGAAGAAAAAAATCTGATCCTCAAAGTGATCGACGACGGTAAAAAATTCGAGATCGACGCGGACAAACCTTCAGGAATCGGACTCGGAAGCATTCGAATGCGGGCAGAAAAACTGGGAGCCGTTTACGATTTTAATTCCGAGGATTCCGAAAACAACTTCGTTTTGTATATTCCAATTTCTTAATGCGTCTTTCGCAGACCGGTCGAACCGCGACCGCGGAGGCCGCGTAATACTCGGATCGCGATCAATCCGAATTGGCTTGATTGCTTCTTGCTTCCACTTCGATCGGACCGGAAAGAACGGAAACCGTAACGGATTCGATCGAAGGATCGAACTTATGAAGTCGGTTTAATTTCACGAGAAGATCCCGAAACAAAAAAAGAACCACCCTGGAATTCGCGCTACCCGCGGCCCCGTCGTAAGAACAAGTCCAAAAAGTTCTCGGCTCCTTCATATCCCAATCGTGCGGATAAAAAAGTTTTTTAGAGCGGATCGTAAACGATTCCAAAAGCGCGGCGACCGCTTCTTGGTTTCGCGAGGCGACGACTTTCAACTCGAGTTCGAACCAACTGTAATAACCGAGTTCGGCGCGATCTAAAATTTCCCGATAACCGCGGACGGAAATCACAAGACGTGAAAGGGCCCTTTCGAAAAGAATCTGCCGAAACCATTCCATCAAAAGAATCGAAGGAAACAAAAGAGCGACGATCTTTACGATCGGAGAAGCGAAAAAATACGGCAGAAGACAAAGTACGTAAAACGAGGGCAAACCCATCAAAAGAAGGAATATGATAAAAGTATAATTTACGATCCAGAGATCCGCCAGAAGAAAACGAAAATATCGTTTGATTCCGATCCAAACCGCGGTCCCTGCAAGAAAATCGAAAAACGACATTAGGCGTTCTTTCCATCGATCCATTCTTTCGCGACGGGATCGGTTTCTAAGAACCTCGAAACGTTCCGCTTCCTGCAGACGTTCCTTTTCTCGGATCGCTTTTTTTACGGGGTCCATTGTGATCGGATTTTTCCTTTGTAAAGCCGCGGATAAGAATTATATAAAATTTATGGAATATTCTAAAATTTGAAATTAAAATCTCAGCGCGTCCGCATCATCGGAAAGATGAAGTTGATCCCGAAGATCATCCCTTGCGCTTTTACCTCTTCGGGAACCTTTCCGAAATTTTGACCGCGGATCGAATCCATACAGGCTTGACTTACGACGTCCTGACCTTGGGTGGAAACGAGCTTCACGTCCAAAACCTGACCGCCGTCGCTTAACATAAAAAGAACCTTCACCTGACCGGGAAGAATTCCTTCCCGAACGACTGTTCCCGCCATATCACGATAGGCGAAATTCCCGCCGCCCGGAGGCGCAAAACTTCCTTCGATCTGTTTCAACATACGTTTAAAGTATTCGTAACCCGCGAGTTTTTTTCTCGGAATCGAAAGCGCCTGATTCCCGTCCCAACGAAACAGAAAGTCCTGTTCGAATCGATAGTTGAACGGGATCTTCGTCATTCTTCCGTAGGTTTGAGAACTTTGTTTCGTTTCCTCGGTGGTCGTTGTTTGGACCGGATCGATTTTATAAATCCCGACTTCGAAAGCCTTCTCGTCGTTTTTCTCTTTGGCTTCCTGCTTTTGCGACTCGGATGGTCTTCGGGCCATACTGCCCATGACGAATTCGCGGAACGGACTCGCGGAATGAAACCCTTCCTTCTTCGTGATCCCGCCTGCACCCGCCGCGTCGACGTTGGAAAGGGCTTTGTATTCGTCCTTGATATTCTTATCCACGAAGTCCTGTTCGAGAAGAACCTCGTAGATCTTTTCCTTTTCCTCGTTGCTTTCCATCTTAACCATGGGTTCGCTTCCGAGAATTTTCCAGAGCATATTGCGCGTGAGTAAATGAGCGGTAAAAAAAGACGCGAGTGCTAAAACGAGAAACGAGGCGTAGATCAACCTCTTATCGTCTTCGGGGATTCCGGAATATTCAGAATAAAGTCGGGTCTTGTCCATGGTTTCCGGAGAATTCTTCCATTCGCTTCAATTGCCGATACGCTTTTTCGGTCGCAACCCTACCGGCGGGAGTTCTGTTGATCAGACCGATCCGAACCATAAAGGATTCGTATGTGTCTTCGATGGTTTTTTCTTCCTCGCCGACGACAACGGCGATCGCCTTCAAACCGACGGGCCCGCCCTTATAACGATCGATCATACAACCGAGTATCTGTCTATCCATAACATCCAGTCCCAGGTCGTCAATCCCCATCTTTTCAAAGGCTTTGATACAAAGTTCCTTTTTCACGGAAGAATGACCGTCGACCTCGCTGAAGTCGCGGATTCGTTTCAAAAGATGATTGGCGATCCGGGGAGTTTTGCGGGAACGTTTTCCGATTTCCAAAGCCGCGTCGTCTTCGATTCCGACGCCGAGAATTTTGGAAGAACGCAGAACGATCTCCTTCATCTCTTCGTCGCCGTAGTAATCGAGACGAAGTTGAATTCCGAAACGGCTTTTGAGAGGTTCGCTGATCAGACCGCTTCTGGTGGTCGCGCCGACCAAAGTAAACGGCTTCAGAGGAATCTGAACCATCTGCGCCGTCACGCCTTCACCGATCACGAGATCGATCATGTAATTCTCCATCGCAGGATAAAGAATCTCTTCGAGTTTTTTGTGAAGCGTATGGATCTCGTCTATAAAAAGAATTTCATTCTCCCCCATACTCGTAAGAAGACGCGCGAGATCCGCGCCTTTGGTAATCACGGGAGCCGACGTGATCGTAAGTCTGGTTCCGAGTTCGTTGGAGATGATTCCCGCCAAAGTCGTTTTACCGAGACCGGGCGGACCGGAGATGAGAACGTGATCGAGCGCTCGTTTTCGATTCTTAGCGGCTTGAACGTAAACGCTTAGGTTATCAAGAACTTCTTTCTGGCCTATAAACTCGGAAAGAAGAGAAGGACGTAGGCCCGACTCTTCTTCGAATTCTTCTTCAGGATTGAGTGTGTGGGATTTGGACAATCAGTTCGGTCTTTCCTTGAGTTGGATCGAAAGTCTGGAAACGTTTCCCTGACGTAAGATCGTAACCGTGATACGATCTCCCACCTTACTCTTTTTCACGAGGCTGACCACTTCTTCGGGAGAATTGATCTTGGTTCCCGAAATTTCCGTGATCACGTCCATCAATTGAATTCCGGCTCGATCCGCCGGAGAATCGTTCATGATCTGTACGACAACCGCGCCGCCCGGAATTTTCAACTGTTTGGCGTCTTCTTCGTGGAGATAATCCACACCGACTCCGAGCCAAGGTTGTGCGGGACGTTTGACCTTGCCGGTGGTTTTTAATTCTTCCATGATCGCCTTCGCTTCGTTAATCGGAATCGCGAAACCGATTCCCACGGAACCGCCGCTTTGAGAAGCGATCATACGATTGATACCGATCACTCGGCCGTTGATGTCGAGAAGAGGTCCTCCGGAATTTCCCTGGTTGATGGAAGCGTCCGTTTGCAGATAATGAACGCCGCTGTTGTCGATTCCGGTTCTACCCACGGCGCTTACGATTCCCGCGGTCAAAGATTGTTCGTAACCGAGAGGAGCTCCGATAGCGATCGCCCAATCTCCCACTTTCACCGCGGAAGAATCTCCGAGTTCGATAGCGACGAGTTCGGTGTCCGGCTTGATTTTTAAAAGAGCCAAGTCGATCACCGCATCGGAACCGATGAGTTCCGCGTTGTATGTCTTACCGGTTTTCAAACGAACGGTAAGTTTATCCATGGAACGGACCACGTGTTCGTTTGTGAGAATATAACCTTGCGTATTGAGAATGATACCGGAACCGAGACCGGTTTGTTTTTGTTTCATTACTCTTCCGCCTTGCCCCTGACCTCTTCCGAAAAATTGGTCGAAGAACGGATCTCCGAAAGGATGAACGGGAACGTTTTGAGTTCTTTCGGTCGCGATGGAAACCACGCTCGGAGAAGCGGTTTGATAAACCTCTTCAAAGGCTTGTTGAATCGTGATCGCTTGACGGGTCGCGGCGCTCGGTTCCTTGTCGCCCTTCGCGCTCAGAAAGAGGGGACTGTTCTGACCGGTTCCGCAAAACATCACGGGAGATAAGAATGCTCCGAGCAGAAGTGAAACGCTAACAACCGCAACATACTTCAGTTTTTCCATATTTTTCATTGAATTCTATCCCTCTGAAAATGAATTTCCGATCGGTACCTGAAAGGATCGGCTCGCTTCCCCGACTGTCAAGTTGGATTTGGAAGCAAGTCTTTCGAAGGCACATATCGGTTCAAGAATTGGATTGTGACGAAAGGGAGAATCCTTACGTCTTTGATTCTTAGACCGTCGCTGCGATCGAGAGTTTCCAATTAAATCTTACAAAACGAAGGAGAACTTATGCCGAGGTTTTCGCTTTGGATTTCGACTTGGCTTCTCGGTTTTTTCGAATCTGAATTTTGGTATTGATGTATTTCAGAATCGCCGCTTCTCCGCGTTGGTGCGTGTAGTAATCCAGCTTCTCGACGGGAACGATGTCCTCGTCCGGAGTTACTTGCAAAATCGCTAAATCGATTCTTTTGTCTATACCGATTACGATCGCTTCGTACGCCTTACCGGATTTCAACTTAACCAAAAGATGATCGTGCGCTTTGATCACGTGCGCGTTGGTGAGAATATAACCCTGTTTGTTAAAAACGACGCCGCTTCCGAGAGAGATCAAAATCTTTTCGGAAAGATGACCGCCCTTGTGATGGATCGCGGAAGACTTAACCGTCTTTTCGGTGAAAATGGAAACCGAACTCGCGGAAGAAGTCGGATAAACCTCTTCGAAAACGTGATGCACGCGGATTCTATCCCTGGGATGAGACTTGGAGGATTTGGAATCGACGGGAGTTTCCTCCAAACCGAGTTCGCGTTCCAGTTCTTGTTCGGGGTTGAGATTAGCGGCCTGGGTCTGCGTCGAAATCGACGAAGAACAAAAGTCGAAAAAGAATTCGAGGACCAGAATCAAAACGAGAAATTTCAGAATCGAAAATTTATATTTCATAGTGGAAGTTTTTTCGTTGGATTCTTCCCTTCCGAAAGAATCCATGTAGGTTGTAGAAGAATGATTTCTCAAAAATTCTTCCCTGTCAAGAATTGAATTGGAAACCTAAGAATGAAGAACAAAAAACCTTTCTTTATCGTGTTTGAAGGAATCGACGGAAGCGGAAAATCCACTCTTTGCAAATCCTTGACCGAAAAACTTTCCGCGCGGGGAATTTCCTCCATCGGTTTCACCGAACCGACAAGCTTGGAAACGGGAAAGTATTTGAGAAAATTCTTGAGAGGAGAAATCGAACTCGGAAGAGAGGAACAGATCGAAGCGTTTCTAAACGATCGTAACGAATCGTTGCGACAAAACATTCTCCCTTCTCTCGAATCCGGTAAAAACGTTTTACTCGATCGATATATGTATTCCACCGCGGCGTATCAAAGCGGAGAGGATTTATCACCCGAAACGATTTTAAAAAAGAATTTAGAAAGAAATTTCAAAACTCCGGACGTTTTGTTTTATCTGGATTTAAAACCGGAGATCGCACTCGAAAGACTCGATCGAAGAAAGGAGAATAAGGAAAGATTCGAAACGCTTTCGCAACTTCAAAAAATCCATTCGGCTTACGAGAGAATTCTTCCCCAAGAAACGATTCGAATCGACGGAGAAAAAGGTCCGGATCAAATCGTTTCGGAATGTTTGGAGATTCTTTTGAAAAGAATCGAAAACTAAATTAGAATTTTTGAATTTAGTGGCTTTCGATTTGGAATTCTTTGAGAGCCGCTTCGTGACGATCCGCCTGACGATCCAAAGAATCCGCCATTTTGTAAAGTTTCTCCTTACGCACCTTTGCTTGCAGAAACTTTTCACCGTGAGAAAGCTGAGCCAATTCTCTGAGTTCGGCGGCTCTGGTTCTTTTTGCGACCGCGGTCGCTCTGAGATAATTTGCGATCGCTTGTTTTTGACCCGGGGTTACGGCGCTTTCGAGAAGTGCTTTTTCCAAAAGCCGTTCTTCTTCCTCATCGCTCACGGAAAATGCAGGAGAAAGAATTCCCAAAATCAGTACGAAAATAAAAACGGAAACAACTTTGCGAAGGGACGGAACTCCCTCCTTTTTCAGAAACGAAACCTTCATCTCAACCTCTATCTTTTAGGAAGATGATTTCATACCCGATTCCTTTTTCAAGGACTTTCCTTTCTCTTGGACCAGGCTTCAGGATTTGCATTTGACAGCTCGAGCCTCTTCAAAAGACTCACTTGTAAACGTACCTATAGCTCAACGGATAGAGTACAGGCCTCCGGAGCCTGGGGTCCGGGTTCGAGTCCCGGTAGGTACATTTCTCCTATAAGGAGAAATGTAGCTTGAGGTAGCGGAGCGTTACCGAAAGTTCTCAACGAAGTTGAGAACCCCTAATCGCACAAAGAAACCGCACTGCATTCACAAGACCAAGTGGATCCTACCTTACCCCTTCCCTGCTACCTACAAAAACCTCCTGCGAAATCGAATACGCCCCCGACTGAAAATCCAAAACGATTTGTTCTTTCAAACGATTCTTGACCGCATCGGGCAAGGAACGACTCCAAACAAGCAGAAGATCCCGCTTCGGAATTGCGAATTCAAACTCGTTTCCGAAACGTTTTACAAGTCGCTTCCGAAGTTTCGGCAATAGAATTCGAGTCGCTTCGTAAGAATCAAACATACGAACCGCAAAAATTCCGGGACGCACCTCGACGATCTTCACGTCGCGGCTGATCCGATCCAAGTTGATGATCGCGTTTCGAAACATTTCCTCTTCGGAAACTTTCCAAAAAGTCGGATCTTCTTCCAGAACGTATCGATAACCTTCTTTGTAATTTACGACGAACGAAACGACCAGACCGTTTCCGAAAGATCTTCCCGAAAAGATCCGATTTTCGTTCGCGTAATCTCGGCGAATGATCTGCGGCATGAGAATCGTTTTGGCCTTTTCCCAAGACAACGCTGACTTAGGCCGATTCTCAGTCATTCGAAGAGCCTTTTCGAAATGATTGAAAATCACTTCTTCTTCGTTTCCGGCCGCAGTTTGATAGATTTTGTATAAATTGGAAAGAATATATTCAATTTCGTTTATATAGATGCGTTGTCGGTCTTCGGTCTTTCGAATTTTTTCGTTCGGGAACCTTTTTTCCAAAACGGCAATGACAAGATTTTGAAATTCTTTTTCGCCGAGTTTGTCTTTTGATTGCGATTCCGCACCAAAAGAAACGACGAGAATCAAGAAAATAAAAATCCCTATTTTTTTCACAAAATTCGTCTTGAAAATAATATTCTAATTTTATAATATTTAAAAATTCACGGCAAGGAATCAAAAACATTTCGGAACACATTCCAAATTTTGCATAAACCTGCAAATCGCACGGCTTTTTTAAAAACGCCGTGCGTTCTTTGATATGACCTCTCAGTTGAGATCGTCTATCTTAAAGTCGTTCGGTGCCGGTTGACCTTTCCCCGCTTCCACAAGACTTTTCAAACTAAGAAGAAACACCGCCCATTTCATACTGCAATGCGCCGTAAAATCGCTTTCGTTCTTCCAATCTTGATGACGAAAATGAATCAGAGTGATCGGTTCTCCCTTCGGAGTGTTCGCCGAACTCAATTGAAAATCAATATGAGAACCGATCCAATCTTCAGGTCCCGTAGTGCATTCCCAGAGGACGCGTTCGGGAATTTGTTCCTTCACTTTCATTTCGATTCCCGCGATTCCGAAATCGAAATGGATCGATTCCCCCGCTTTGGAATACCCGCCCGCGAACGTTCCCCCGACTTGTTCGGTCCACCAACCCGCAAGCCCGGCTTGTGTCGTAAGCGCGCGTAAGACCTCCGTAGCCCCCGCGTGAATTCCGATCTTGTGATAGATTCCGTTCATATAGTTTTCTCGCTCCTTCTTCTTTGCTTTTTTACTTTGCTTCAATCCATAAAAACTGATTTTACGTTTGCGATTTCTGCCATCGTTCCAGTCCCTCAAGAATCCTCGTCCAACCGTAGGTATGCGATTCGATTTCCTCGTCGTTTGCAAGACGTTCCTGAATCAACGTTATGAGAGTTTGGGGTTTGAGGTTTTTGTTTCCGGAAGAATCCTTCTTGTCGCTTAACAATTCGGTAAAAGTCACGGTGACCAACGTATCTCTCCATTCGGTCGCTTCCGATCTCCAAGTGAAAACGAGTTTAACCGGTTCTTCGATGACGCGGTATTCTCCTTCGTGAGGGAGAATTTTTCCGTCAAGATGCATGTTGATTAAGAACTTACCGCCCGGTTTCGGATCCATGGTCACGGTTCCGATCGTGATTTCTTCGTCCGGTAAAAACCAACTCGAGAACGCGTCCGCATTCAACCAGGCTCTGAACAATCGAGTCGGTTCCGCGTTAATTTTTTTTTCTACTTTTAGAACTTCCGAGATCATGATCTTGTTCCTCTATAAAAGATTCCAGTTTGTCGAGTTTGCCCGTCCAAAATTCCCGATGATATTCGAGCCATTCGGAAGCTTCGTCGAGCGTTCGATTTTGAAGTTTCAAGCGAAAACTGCGGCCGTCTTCGGGATCTCGTATCTTTTGCACAAGCCCGGCTCCAGTAAGCACGTCGATATGTTTGGCCACGCCGGCAAAAGACATCGAAAAAGGTTCAGCGAGCTCCGAGATCGTCAAAGGACGTTTCCGCAGACGCACAAGCATTTTTCTTCTCGAGCCGTCGGAAAGGGCGGCAAAGACCCGATCCAATTTTTGTTCCTTGTTTAACAATCCAACCATTTAGTTGAATATTTTTTCTCGGAACAGGAATTGTCAATTATTAAACCATTTTGTTGAATAAATTCCTTCGGGATTCGGCGTTTAAAAAAGGGAGAATTTACGGTTTATCCGGTTTCACACAATGTTTTCAGAGCTTTCAGAGCGCGAGGCCACATTTTTTGGAACATATCCTTGTATTCTTCCGCGATTTGCATTTCCACGATCAACTTCGTGTTTCCGTTCGATTCTTCTTGAAAGGTATAATTCTCGAAAGAAGGCGCCCACTTTTTGACAGCTTCGCTTTCGGTATCTACGACTCCGTCTACGATCAATCCCAAATGGAGAATGGAAATAAATTTATACGGAATATTCTCCTGAACCTTACTGAACATTCCCTGCAACGCTCCGTTGTCGTCGGGTCCTACAAAACGGATTTCCGTTCCCTTTTCCCAAGTGCCTTCGTAGTAAGAACCTTCGTGAAATTCTTTGGTCCAGAGTCGATAGGTTTTATCCTCGAGCATCTTTTTCCAAACGGTTTTTACGTCGGCATGGATGGTAATATTGAAACTGATCGTCTCCATATTCGATTCTCCTTAAGTCGAAACAAGGTTTATCTTTTTTGCGCCCGCGTCAACGGAAAATCGACTCAAACTTCGAGAGCCTTGGCTTCGATCACATTCCCTTTTTCTAATGCGATCGCGTGCGGCGTTTGTTCTTCGGAGCTCATCCTTTTTTTATCCGCGCCCTTTTTTAAAAGAAGTTGAATGATCTCTATACTTCCGGATCGGCTCGCCGCGATGTGTAAGGGCGTGATCGCTCCGGGATTTTGAAGCGCGTTTGCATCCGCTCCTTTTTCCAAAAGAAGCTCCACGACCGCTTTTTTTCCGGTGGCTACCGCGGAATGCAAAGCCGTGTTTCCATACGAAAGTTTACTCTTGGACGTCAGACTTAAATCCGCGCCGGAAGCAACTAAGAATTTTACGATTTCCAGATGTCCGAAATAAGCCGCGAGATGTAAGGCGGACCAACCGTCCTTGGAAAGAGAATTGATCGTTTCGGGAGAAGAGGCGACGATCCGTTTTGTTTCTTCCAAATCTCCGAGCGCAGCCGCTTCGAAAAGATTCCGTTCCGAATTCAGATCGTATATCTCTTTAGAAATATCTAATTTTCCGTAATAAAGCGAAAATAGAACCGGAGTGATTCCCTCTTCCGTTACGCTTTGGAAAAGTTCGGGATCTCTTTTTAAAAGACCGATCACCTTGGCCTTTTGCCCGCTTGCTATCGCCTGAAAAATTTCCTGCATAGAGATCACCGTCGCTTTTTTGTGAGAGGATTAAATCCCGTTTTTGAAAAAAATTCAAGAGAATTCTTGATTCGAACTTCATAAAACGATTCGAAAGAACGACGTTGCGCGAACGCGGAAGATTCTTATTTTAATTCGATCAGATCGTAAGGCTGAAGATCGACGGAAATCGGATTCGGAGTCAAAAGCGCGTTTCCCCTTTCCGTATCGAACATCGTCACACCCGGCTGTTGAAACTGAGTGTTTCCCACATACAAAATCTTATCCGAGGCGAGAAGAATGCTCGAAAGACTCGCGTCGTAACTCGAAGGAATGGTGAGAAGGGTGGAAATTCTTTCTCCCGTACTCGGGTTGAACACCTGCAGGGTTTTGGTGAACCCCGCGTCCAAAACGGCGGCGTAACCCACGGAATCCGATTTTATCTGAACCACGAGAATATCTCCGCCCGCAACGGTTTCGGAATACAAAAATCGGGAAACAAAGGAACGTGTTGATAAGCGAAATGCGCTCACTCCTCCGTCGATCTGACTTTGAAAACCCATTCTCGCGGGAGTCGCGATCACAAGATGCGGTTCTCCGAAAAGATCCACGAGTTGCGGTTTGCTTACGGGATTGGAAGTCGGAAACGTATACGTTCCCACGACCGTGTCCGTCGCGATGCTGATCTCCAATAACAACGAAGTCGTGTTAGGCGGAAAATATCCGGAAGGATCGTTTCGATCCAATCTTTGCAAACAAACAAAAAGAGAATCTCCCACGATCTTCAGACCGTTCATCTCCGGAATTCCGTCCGGCGCCCCGCCGAGAGAAAACGATTCCGCATAAGCGCCCAGATCGATCGAACCGGTGATCGTCAAATACGTCGGATCGACGATCAACAAACGATTGGAACCAAAAAGACTTACGTACGCTTTGGATGCGCTCGCAAATTCCATGTCGACCGGGTTGACCTTTAAACCGAGGGAAAGTTCCGCGATGGTCACAAAACCGTAGTTAGGTTCCAAAACCTGAATGCTGTCCCGATTGAGTCTGTTTAAAACGAAAACCCTTCCGATTCCGAAACGAGCCACCGCGTCCGAATGGATCGGAGTCAAACCCGGATAACTGTAAAGAAGAGAGGGATTGATGACCTTAAATCGTCCGCCTCCTCCGAAATCGGTCGTAACGACTCCTATGTTTCCGGGAGAATTTTGGGTCAACAGAAGACTCAAGAACGAAGGACGTTCTATGTCCCTGCAAAACACATTCAAAAAACAGAATAAAAGAATAATCTTAAGTTTTGATCTCATTTCAAAACCTCATACTCAGGGTGGCGTACCAACTTCTTCCAGGAAGCGGATAACCGATCAGATCCGAGACCCTTTTGTCCGTAAAATTCTTCACTTCAAAGGTAAGAAGAAATTCTTTCGAAGGAGCCGATTCTTTCGGATTCCCCAAAGCGTCCTTCGTAATTTCTCCCGGCTCCGAATAAAGAACCCATGTGAAAAAATAATTCCAGATCTGTCTCGCGGGAATGTAATTGATGTATTCGTTTGTTCTATCCCGAAACACCGCGCCTATGTATAAAAGTTCGATTCCGGTTTCCAGTTTTTTACCCTTCCAAGACAACGTGCTCGAAAATTCGTGCCTCGGCCTTAAGGGAAGAATTTTTCCGTGCAGATACGGAGAAGAGGAAGTGTTGATCGCTTCTTGATACGTATAATTAAAGAGAAACTTGATTCCGTATTTCCAATCCTCTCTATGAGAAAATTCTAATCCTCTAATTCTCGCGGAGTCCACGTTCTCCGGTCTTAAGGTAAACTGGGAGTTCGGAAGAAACAAAATCATATCCTTGATGTCTTTGGAAAAATAAGAGACGCTCGTTTTCGTTTTCAAAAAAGAATGATCCGATTTTAGAACGAACCCCGCGTCGCCGTTTCCGCTTTGTTCCGGTTTCAGATTCGGATTGGCGATGATACTTCCTTGTTCTCCGAACATTTCCAAAAAAGAAGGAATTCTATATTGTTTAGAAACGTTCGCTTGGAACTGAACGTCCCAGGTTTCCTTTTCGAACAACTTCCATACGAAACCGAACTTAGGATTCGTAAACGCGGTTTTTTTCTGATCGCTCGCCAGAGGATCCTGTCTTCGATACCAGGGTTCTTCGGAAGGAAAACGATCCTTATAATGATCCCAGGTCACGGAAGGAATCAAAAGAACCTTCGCGTTCCAAAGACGGACCTCGTCTTCCAATCGAAAGGAAGAATACGTTCGCTCCTTCATAGGTTCCACTCTTCCTATGATATTGGACGGAGTCAGTCTTTCCCGATCGAAGGATTCTTTTTCCAAAGAAGCGAAACCGCGGATGATCTGATTGTAATCCGTGAGATATAAGGTCGGCATCAGTTGAATTCCGGTTTGGCGGATCTCCGCTCTCGCGTTAGGCGTTCCTTTGGAAAACTCGGAACCCGGATCGAAAAGATCGTCCTTGGCCGCGGTGTAAAAACTTCTCGTTTCCAATCGAAAGGAATCGACGAACAAACCCTTCGTGTCCGTCGCAAACGAACCCGTATATCGATCGTATTTTCTGTGAACCTGATTGGTCTGATTGGAACCGGGCCCCGGAAGTCCGTGGATTCTATGATTGAAGTCGTTTAACAATTTCAGTTCGGTTTTTCCGATCTGATATTTCAGCGTTCCGAACAGCGCGGCTCTTTCGAAAGCCGCGTTTTTTCTTCTATCGATCGTGTCGTCTAACGTGTTTAATACGACCGTACCGTGATCGTTTTTAAAGGAAAAATTCTGATCCGATTTTTCCCCGAGCGCCAAAAAGCTGGTTCCGATTCCGTTGTAGGTTCCGGTATGCGATACGCTCGCCTTGCCGGTGTTAAACGATCCGCCGCCCAGGTTGATTCTCGTTTTGGGTTTTCCCGAATCCTTTCTCGTAACGAGGTTGACCGATCCTCCGATCGCTGAACCGGAAAATCCGATCGGGTTTCCGGATCGGTAGACTTCCACGCTTTCCAAACTGTCAAAGGGGAGATCCGCGAGATTGACTTCCCCGCCTTGGGAATTATTCAAAGGAATTCCGTCCAAATAGATTCTGGATTGGTTCGGATTCGTACCTCGAATGGAAAGAGTGGAATAAGAACCCAAACCTCCGAAGGAACGAACCCGAAGCCCGGCTTCCCTTTCCAAAACCTCCGGCAAAGACGTATAACGTGCGGAGGTTTCGTCGAGTTTGATCGCGGATTGAAAACCGCTCGGATTGGATCTGAAATTTTGGGAACCGGAATCGGAAACTTTTCCGACGACCTGAACCGTTTCCGCTTTTTGCGTCGGTTCCGTCGTTACCGAGTTCCGATTACGATCTTCCTGCGCGGATAAACCCCGGACGATCAGGAAAAACAGGAAAAAAGAATATTCTAATCTTCGAATGTATTTTTTGAGCGCCATTCTCAAACCCGACCTTAACTCCCGAAAGTCCCATCAGTTTGTATTAACTTGTCAGGTTTTCTGGCTTTCGCCGATTTCGCTCCCTTCCCGCGAAAAAACGCAGTGGGCTGATTGCGAAATCCTTTACGGCGATTACAGCTGCGGGTTCAGCTCCGGACTTAAACCGGATTCCCTTCCTCTCGAAAAAGAGGACGTACAAGTTTCCGTTCCAGGTTTTCCGAGAGGGATCAGGCGAGCAAGAGAATTCCTTTGCGAAGAAGACGAACAACGGCCACGCTCCGCTGCCTTTTGTTTAAAACGCTCTCTATGGGTCGATAGCTCAGCTACGCTGAGGAACAACGGCCACGCTCCGCCGCCTTTTGTTTGAAACGCTCTCTATGAATCGCGTTTCAAGGAAGAATGGTTCCGTCTTCGGAAATTTTAGGACCTTTGCCGGGGAAATCTTCCTTGGTCAGTTTTTTCATAAGATCGATGGTTTTCTTTTCGGGATCGTATTCGGGGATCGAAGCCGAGTCGAGTTGCAACGGGATGATTTTTCCTTTTACGAACTTACCCTGAGAATCCACTTCCGCTTCGAGAACGAGGGAGTAACCCACGATTCCTTTGGAAGACAAGGCTCTATAACCCATAAAGTTTCCGAGAGAATACGCGATCAATCTCCCCTTATACAATTCCATCGCACGCACCAAATGAGGACCGTGACCGATCACAAGATCCGCGCCCGCGTCGATGAGAGAATGACTGAACTCGACTAAGTTTCCTCTGTATTCTCCGTAAAAACGTTCCATCTGATTTTTTACGTGAAGAGCCGGACCGCCCTCCGCTCCGCCGTGAAAGGAAATAAAAACGAGCTGCGCTTTTCGTTTCGCTTCCTTGACGAGTTCCACTCCTTCCTCGATTTCGTTCACGTTGTTATGCGACTTCAAATGGGAGAATCCGATCCAAGCGATCGAAACGTTTTTGACGTTCATATAAGTGATCATTCCCTTCTTACCCGTATAACGGATGCCGACGTCGGAAAGATTTTTCTGAGTGTCGTCGAAACCCTGCTGGTGAAAATCCAAGGAATGATTATTAGCAATACTTAAAATATCGAAACCCACGTCCTTCAAAACTTTCGCGTACGAAGGAGGAGTTCTGAACGCGAAGATCATTCTTCTCGAAGTGTCCTTCGAAGTGTTCGGATAATTGGTAAGAGTACTTTCGAAATTTCCGAAAAGAAGGTCCGCTCCTTTCAGATAATTCTCCACCTTGCCGAACAAAAAGGATCTCGGATCTTGAATGTTCAAAGGTTCGGGGAAGTTCGTTCCCGGCACCATGTCTCCCACCGCTTTGATTTTAATCGTCGTGGCGGCCGGGGAATCCGCGAGAAGAGCGGAAGAAAAAAGAAGGAAAACGGATAGAATGGTAAGAATTACGTTTCGGTTCATGTCCTTTCATGAGTTTCAACGAGAAGATCCTCGTAAAGCAGAATTTCTATCAAAGGAATCTCGGCGACGCCCGATAAGAATCATAGAATGGAAAGAATCCCCTGCAACACATGCGGCTCGTCCGAGTTCGAACCGCTTTTTTCCAAATCCAATCATAAGAACGAACTCTTTCATATCGTTCGATGCAAACGTTGTGCGCTCGTGCAGGTAAGTCCGCAACCTTCTCCGGAAGAAGTGGCTTCTTATTATTCGGAAGAATATTTTTTAAAACGAAGCGACCGCGGTTACGATAATTATTTTTCGGACGGAATCAGAAACGAAATCTCGCGCGTGTTCGGACTCAACTTAAAGGATTTGGACTTCAACGTTTGGGAAGAATCCTTGTCCTCCGAAAAACGATGTCTCGACGTGGGCTGCGCGGCGGGTTACTTCGTGGATTATATGCAACAAAGGGGTTGGGATTCTTATGGAATGGACATCGCGGAAGCGCCCGTGAAGTTCGCGAAAGAAAAACTCAAACTCAAAGTGGAACGACTGGACTTTCTGGAATGGAAACCGAAACGAGAAGAGAAGTTCGATCTGATCACTCTTTGGGCTTCCATCGAACATCTTCATAAACCCAAAGAAACATTAGAAAAGATTTATACACATCTGAAACCCGGAGGAAGAATCATTCTTTCGACCTGCCGCTGGGGAATTCTCGCCAAACTCCAAGGCCCGTCCTGGAGATATCTGAACGTTCCCGAACATCTCTACTACTATTCTTTGCCGGGAATCGTAAAACTCTGCGCGTCTCTCGGTTTGAAAAAGAAAAAACACATCACATACGGAAGCGGTCTCACCGCAAAAAAGAACGCCTCCGCGCTTTATAAAATTCTAAAATACGTCGCGGACCCCGCGGTGAAACTTTTGGATCAAGGCGATATGATGGCTCTTTCCTTCGAAAAATAAAAAAACAGGCCGGACTTCGCTTCCGCTTTGAAATAAATTCTTGCCCGATTTGTAAAAAGTGGAATATAATTGCCACGTTTCCGAGCGGGAATCTTAAGATTTTCTTGCTATTTTTAAGTTCCTAAACTATAAACGTCATCTCCATTTTTGAGGTTGCCTTGAAAAGTGCGATTGAGAAAAACATCGTCCTCGGTTTGAGCGTTATTGTCGCTTTAAACATAGTCATCGCAGGCGCTTCGTTTTACGGACTGCAACAATCCGAAAAACTGAAGGAATGGGAAACTCATACTCAGGAAGTTCTCATCAGTCTCGAGGAAACCTTATCGGCGTTCGGCGAAATCCATTCCATTATCCGGGGTTTTATCCTATTTACCGATCCGAATTTTCTAAAGAATTTCTACGATACAAAGGCGGAGATCTACGATCGTTTGAATAAGGTCGACGGGCTTATACGGGACAACCCGGAACAACAGAAAAGACTGAAACTCGTACGTTCTATGATCGATGAAAAGATCGCTTATCTGGAAGAACAGGTCGTGGAAAGACAGCGCAGATCGATCCAAAGTTATTCGGTGCCCTTTCGTTCTCCGAAGGGAATTCCGCTCACGGAAAAAATCAAAGACGTATTGCGGGAAATGAAAAAAGAGGAAGCGATTCTTTTGACCGCCCGCAAAAAAAAATCGGAACTGAATTTGACGATAGCGACCGCGTTCGTTTTTTCGGGAATCGTTTTGAATCTTTCGTTTATCATTCTTCAGAACTTTCTGATCTACAGGGAAAGCAAACGAAGACGATCGGCCGAAAACGCCTTGGAAGAATCCAACAAAAACCTCAAGACCCATTCCGCTGAATTGGAAAGATCGAACAAGGATCTCGAAGCGTTCTCCTATTCGGTTTCGCACGACCTTCGCGCTCCGATCCGAGCTATATCAGGATTTTCTAAAATTCTAATGGAGGATCACGGAAACGATCTCGGAGAGGAAGGAAGAAGAATTCTCAACATCGTCATCCAGAATTCGGAAAACATGGGACAACTCATCGACGATCTTCTCGAATATTCCCGATTGGGAAGAAGGGAGATAGCGTTCTCGGTCGTGAACATGAAGTCGATGGCCGAAAAAATTCTCGAAGAGATTACGAACTATTATCCGGAAACAAAGATTGAAACGATCGTGGGCGATCTTCCGCAGGCAAAAGCGGATTCGGGTCTTCTCAAACAACTTCTATTCAATCTGGTTTCGAACGCGTTTAAATATTCCAACAAAAAAGATTTTCCCAAAGTCGAAATCGGTTCGTATCAAAACGACGGAGAAACCGTATTCTTCGTAAAGGACAACGGAGCCGGGTTCGATATGAAATACCAACACAAACTTTTCAACATCTTTCAAAGACTTCATCACGCGGATCAATTCGAAGGAACCGGCGTCGGACTTGCGATCGTAAAAAGAGTCATCGAAAAACACGATGGTAGGGTTTGGGGAGAAGGCAAACCGGACGAAGGCGCTTGTTTCTATTTTACCTTGGGAGCTCACGAGAATCATGGATAAATTTCAAGACGATCTGATTTCGATCCTTTACGCGGAGGACAATCCTCAGGATTCGGAACTGACGCTACGAAGTCTGAAAAAACACAATCTGAGCAATCAGGTCAAACTCGTTCGGGACGGCGAAGAAGCATTAGAATATCTTTATGCAACCGGACGTTATGCGGATCGGGACGTTTCCCAAATGCCTTCTTTGATTCTTCTGGATCTGAAGATGCCGAAAGTGGACGGGATCGAGGTTCTTCGAAAAGTAAGAAGCGAAGAACGAACGAAGATGCTTCCCGTCGTGATTCTCACCTCCTCCGCGGAAGAAAAAGATATCGTCGAAAGTTATAGACTCGGCGTGAACAGCTACGTGGTCAAACCTCTCGAGTTCGGGAAGTTCAGCGACGTCGCGAGCGAAATCGGATTTTATTGGATTCTAATGAACAAAAGCGTAATGTAATGATTCAGAGAAAAGTTTACATCATCTGCATCGAGGACAACCCGAACGATTTGGGTTTGATGATCCGCCAAATCAGCGCGAGCGGACTGGACTTTTCATACAAACAAATTCAAACGAAGGAAGAATTGGTTCAGGAATTCAAAACCAGCGAACCCGATATCATTCTTTCCGATTTTTCGCTTCCTTCCTTCGACGGAATGGAAGCGCTTCATCTCGCTCAAAAGTATCATCCTAAGGTTCCGTTTCTTTTCGTTTCCGGTTGGCTCGGCGAAGAAGCCGCCATAGAAGCGCTCAAACAAGGCGCCACGGATTATATTTCCAAAAATAAAATCACCAAACTGATGTTCTCCGTGGATCGCGCTTTGAAGGAATACGACGAAAGAAATCTTCTCGAAGAAGCCGAACGGGAAAACGAAGCGCTCAAATCCCAGTTGATTCAAGCGCAGAAACTCGAAGCGATCAGCCTTCTTGCAACCGGCGTGGCGCACGAAATCAACAATCCTCTTACGATCATGATCAATTACGCGCAATTGATTCTCGCACAAAGCAAGGACGATTCCATTCTCAAATACGCGACGAACATCTTGGACGAAGGGGAAAGAATCGGGAGGATCACGAAGGATCTTTTAAAACTTTCCAGACAAGAGAAACTCGTTTTATCGCTCGTCAACTTTAGAGAGATCGTTCAAAAGACCGTTTCGCTTTGCGATCAGTTGTTTAAGAAGGATATGATTCATATCGAATCGGATTTGCCGGATTCCCTTCCGGAAATCCGATGTGTTCCTCAACAGATTCAGCAAGTCATATTAAATCTTTTGAACAACGCAAGAGACGCTCTCAATCAAAAATATCCCAAGTTCGATTCGAACAAGATCATCCAACTTCAGGCCAAACGGTTCGACAAGGAAGGAAAACTTTGGATTCAGATGATCGTAGAAGACCGAGGCATCGGAATTCCTCCCGAGGAAGCGAAGAAGATTTTCAGTCCGTTCTTTACCACGAAGAAGGTGGAAAAAGGAACCGGACTCGGCCTTTCCGTCAGCACCGGAATCATCAAGGATCACGGCGGAGAGCTATATTACGAAAGTAAAGAAAACGAATATACTCGTTTCTTTATAAACCTTCCCGTAAATCCGGAAAATAAAAATCAACCGGACCTTTCGGTCGAAAAGAATTTCGCTTAAACGAACTTTATGCGTTCGGCATTTTTTCGAACGCTTTCAAAGAAGGATCGATCTTGTCCCAAGCCAATCCGCGAACGCTGTATGTAAGCGCCTGCGGAGAAAAAAGACTCGGCTCGTCCAAACTGGTCGCGTGAATCGCGATCAGATCCGGCATCGCGGCAAAACGTAAGTAAACCGGAGTTCCGCAAACGGGACAAAAAGAATGGATCTTTATGTTTCCGCTGTCTCCTTTTACTTCCCAGTGGGTCGCATCGCCGCTGATCGACATTTCGCTTCTGGATGGAAAGGTCAGATAAGAACCGTGACCGGTGCCGCTTCGAAGCTGACAGTCGCGGCATTGACAGTGATTCTGAAAGATAGGTTGATGTTTCGTCGAATAGCGGATCGCGCCGCAAGCGCATCCGCCCTCGTATGTCTTACTCATGAACGATTCTCGCTTGAAGCCAACTTCGGTTTAGCAAAAACGTCGATTCCTTCTCCCGTTTCCAGCAAAGACTTGAGACTGGAAAGAACGATCGGCCATCCTTGTTGAATTCCTTTTGCCATACCGCTACCCGCTTCCAGTTCGTCGTGCGTTACGGTAAGCCTTACCATCGCATCATACGGTTCGATATCGAACGTAACGCGGCTATAACTCTCCGGATCGTCGGCTTGAGAAGGGTTGGCCCAAGTGATGACCAAACGCGAAGGAGGAGTAACCTCTACCACCTTACCCACGATTTGAACCGTACGTTGTTCGTTGGCGCGCACGTGTTCCCAATCCGCGCCGGGCTTCCAATCGGAAACATTCTCGTGTCCCCAATAACGTCGTGCGATCTCCGGTTTCATAATCGCTTCGAACACCTTCTCCGGCGTCGAACGGATATAAGTCACATAAACAAAACTCGTCTTCTCTTTACTCATGGTCACTCTCCTTCAAGCTCTTTCTTCAAGTCGTGCAAAAGACTCAGTCGATGTTGTTCGAATTTTCGAACCCATCGCTCATAAACTTCGTGCAACGGTACCGGGTTGATGAAATGCAACTTCTCTCGGCCGCGCCAAACCGTACTGATCAGATTGGCCGCTTCGAGAATCCCGATATGTTGCGTCGCGGATTGCCGCGTCATCTCCAAGTGTTCGCAGAGTTGACTCAGAGTTTGCCCGTTCTTGTCATACAACAAGTCGAGCAGCTTTCTGCGCGTCGGGTCTCCCAGTGCCTTGAAAACATTGTCAGCGTCCATCCGTTGCGTTCGTTACAAAATCATTATGCAGGTATTTACCTGCATGTCAAGAAAAATAAAAACGAGGTTCTCGGTTTTTTGGGGAGAATTTTTTGAATTTTAAAAACGGAAAGCGACTAGAAAGCGCGTTTGGAAATCGGAAGAAATCGTTATACGACCTTTTCTCGGATGATCAAAACCTTACCGATCACCTTGCTTTCGTTGCCGAGAATGGCTCTGTTCATAATCTCAACGTTCTTTCGTTCCCCGTTCTTCGATAACAAAAAACCTTCGACCGGACTGGAACGGGAATTAAAAACGAAATCCCGAGCTTCAACGTCGTTCGATCTGTTCAACGGAACTAAGTTTAAAATTTCATGAATCGAACTTCCGAGCGCCTCTTCTTCTTTCCAACCCGTAAGTGTCAACGCAACGGTATTGATAAAATAAACGGTTTCGGTGTTGTCGATTGCAACGATTCCTTCTCCCATATTTTTCAGAGTGGAACGAACCAATCGGTCCTTCTTTTGAATTTCTTTTTCGGAAGTATTCTTATAAAGAATCAATTCGATCGCGATCTGCAACTCCCGCGTTTGAAACGGTTTCAGAATAAATCCGTTCGGATTTGTTTCTTTCGCTTCCTTCATCGTATCCACATCCGAAGAAGCAGTTAAATAGATGATGGGAACGTCTAAAAATTCTCGGATTTTTTTTGTGGATTCGATTCCGCTTATACTTCCTTTCGAAAGAACGATATCCATCAGAATGAGATCCGGTTGAAAGACTTTCGACTTTTCGATCGCGTCCTCTCCCGAAGCGGAAACGAGAAGATTGCCGTAACCCATTTTCAAAAGACGACGTTTGATGTCTTGCGCGACAAGAGTTTCATCCTCTACAATGAGTATCTTCGAAGATTCCATCTCAGCCATTGAACCTTACACGACTTTACTATCGCTTTCTAAAGAATAAAAAGCGTAGCGATTCTTCCCTTTTAATTTGCATTTATACATCGCCGCGTCCGCATAACGGATCAGTTGATCGATGTCCGTGCTGTCTTTCGGATAAACCGAAATTCCGATGCTTATGCTGAGCGGAATCGTAAACTCATCGATCGAAAAAGGTTTTTTCAAAGAAGAGAATATTTTTCGAACGACTCGTTCCGCGTCCGACGGATTCGCCAAATCGTTTAGAATGATTACGAACTCGTCGCCGGAAAGTCGAACGATGATATCGTCCTCCCGAACGATCCCCCTCATTCGATCCGAAAATTCCTGCAACAACCGATCTCCGGCCGCGTGCCCCATCGAATCGTTTACTTTTTTAAAATCGTCGAAGTCTATGAACAAAAAGGACATCGTATATTCTTTTCGTTTTGGTCTTGCGATTTCTATGTTTCTTTTAAAACGTTCAAAGAGCGAGGTTCGATTCGGCAATCCGGTCAGAGGATCGTGATATGCAAGATATCGAACGCATTCTTCCGTGACTTTCCTTTCTGTAACGTCTCTGAAAACGAGCACGGCTCCCAAAGTGATTCCGCCTTCGAGTTGAATGAGAGAAGCCGTACATTCGATCGGTCGATCCTTTCCGAATCGATCGATCAGACGAATATCGCTCACAAAAAGAATCTGTTCCTTACTTTCCAAAATATGAGAAATCGGATCCGGCATCTCGTTCTGTTCGGAATACGATACGATCTTAACGATCTCTTGAATTTTTCTTCCAGCTACGTCGGATATGTTCCATCCGGTAAATCCTTCCGAGATACGATTCATAAACGTGATGTTTCCGGATTCGTCGGTCGCGATCACCGCGTCTCCGATACTTTCCAGAGTCGTTAAAAGAAGCTGCTGATTCTCCCTTAACTTTCTTTCCATCGTATGTTTGTTCAAAGCGATTTCTATCGCGATCTGAAGCTCGAGAGTCCGCACGGGTTTGAGAATATAACCGTACGGTTCCGTTTGTTTTGTCCGAATGAGAGTTTGATCGTCCGCATAAGCGGTGATGTAAACCACGGGGACGTCCATTGTTAAGCGAAGTTCCGTCGCGACTTCGACTCCGTCTATCTTCCCTCGGGTCAACATGATATCCATCAAAACGAGATCCGGTTTGAGCGCGGAAGCGGTGGACAACGCCTCGGCTCCGTTACGCGCGATCGTCGGAAACGGATATCCCATTTTTACCAATCGATCCCGTATGTCTCTGGCGACTATACTCTCGTCTTCTACGATTAGAATCCTTGCTGAATATTGATTCATTTTCTTACCCTGTTTAAATCCATCGCCGTCAGTTTAAACTTTGTTCCTTCGCTTTTTTCCAAGGTCAGCGTCGCCCCGATTTGTTCGGAAAGTATATTCACTAATTGTAATCCAAGAGAATCCGTACGGCTGAAATCGACGTCCTCGGGAAATCCGATTCCGTCGTCCTCGACCGTAAGAACGAAACCTTCCTCCAAATTCCGAATCGATATATATATGTTTCCTTTCTCCCGTCCTTTGAAGCCGTATTTTAAGGAATTCGTAACCAACTCCGTGACGATCAAACCGCAGTGAATCGCGGAATCCAGAGATAAAAAAATCGGATCGGCTTCGATCACGAAGTTGATCTCCGAATTGACCCGATACGTTCTCAGAAGATTGGTAGTTAGGTTATATAAGTATTCCTTAAAGTCCATCTGCGCAAGATCCTTGTTTTGATAGAGTAGCTCGTGGATCAAAGCGATGGATTTGATTCTGGATTGAGCGTCTTCAAACAAGTCGAAGGACTTGGAATCCGTTATGTAATTGGATTGAAGATTGAGAATGCTGGAAACGATCTGAAGATTATTCTTAACCCTGTGATGGATTTCACGAAGTAAAACCTCCTTTTCCCGCAAAGAATTCTTCAGCGCTTCTTCGGCCCGTTCCCGATCGGAAATCTCGTTGATTAAATTTTGATTCGCCTTATTCAACTCGGACGTTCTTTCTTCGACGCGTTGTTCCAACTTATCGTGACTTTCGCGGAGCAATTCGTCCTGAAGCATCAGAGTCTGATTCTTCCTGTGAAGATCGACGAAAACGGACGCCTTGGATTTTAGAATTTCGGGAGCGACCGGTTTAATGAGAAAATCGACCGCGCCCAAAGAATATCCTTTGAACATCCAAGACTCGTTGTTTCCGTAAGCGGTTAAGAATATGATCGGGATCTGCGCGCACTTCTCCCTTTGACGAATCAAGGAAGCGACTTCGAATCCGTCCAAACCGGGCATTCTTACGTCCATAAAAATTAATGCGAAATCATCCGGTTTTAACAAAGCCTTTAAGGCCTCGTCTCCCGAACGCGCTTTGATCAGATTCAACTCGGGACTCATGAGAATATTCTCCATAACCCAAAGGTTTTCCTGATTATCATCCACGATCAAAACGTTCACTTTAACTTGCGAGGACACAACGATCACCTGCATAACCAAACGTGAAGCAAGGAAAGCAACTGATCGACGTCCACCGGTTTGGTGATGTAATCGGTCGCCCCCGCTTCGATACATTTTTCACGATCCCCTTTCATCGCCTTGGCCGTAACCGCGACGATCGGAAGAGAAACGAATTGATCCATAGATCGAATGGCCCGAGTCGCCTCGTAACCGTCCATATCCGGCATCATCACGTCCATGATGACGATTTCAATATCGGGCGTGTTCTGAAGAATTCGAATCCCTTCGCTCGCGTTCTCCGCAAAGGCGACTTTCATCTTTTGTCTTTCGAGAACGCTCGTAAGCGCGAAGATGTTTCGAACGTCGTCGTCCACGATCAACACTTTATGACCTTTTAATATAGGATCGTTGTGCGAAGAATCTAGGATCATCTTTCTCTGGGAACTCGATATGTTCTCCTGTGATCGATGAAGAAAAACCGCGGTTTCCTCCACAAGCGCGGACGTCGTTTCCGCTTCTTTGATCGTATTCGTTTCTCTGAGAGTTTGAATCTTAACGGATTCGTTTTCGCTCATCGGACTTTCGAAATAAATCACGATCGGAAGAGAATCCAATCCGATCGTATTGACCGTTTCCACGAGTTCGAAAAATTTTCCGTCCTCGAATTTTGAGGAAACGATCATACAATCCACTTGCTCTTTTTGTAATACTTCGATCGTATCCTTGGAGGAATTCGTCGTACGGATTTTGATATCCGAATTTTCGATCAACTCGACCAACTTTTTCGGTTCCTCTTCGTCATCGTCCGCGATCAACAAAAGTTTCGGTCTTCTTTCGATGAACTTCCGCATCTTGTCGATGGCTCGTAACAAGGATTCTTCCTGGATCGGCTTCGTGATTTGTCCGAGCGCGCCCATTCTCAAACTCCTTCTCCATTGTGTGTCGTCGGAGACGATGAGGATCGGAACGTGTCGAAACTTAGGATCTCGTTTCAACCAGTTGAGAATGAACCATCCGTTCATATCGCTTAGATTAAAATCGAGAATGATCGCGTGAACGGGATACGCCTTCAAAAGCGATAGACCGGTTTTTCCGTCCAACGCGACGAGAGCTTTGAATCCGTTCTTTCTTACCAGCTGTAAAAGTTGTCTCGCCAACGTTTCGTCCGCTTCTAGAATCAACAAAACTTCTCCCGAAAGTTCGGAGCGATCGTCGTCGATCATCTTAAACGAAGAGCGATTGTTTTCCCGAAAAGGAACCTCTTTGAATATGTTCGGAATGAATTTTCCGCCTCGATCGTCGAGCACGGGAGGTTGAATCCACTTGGAAACTTCTTTCAGATTTTCTTCCATCAAAGATTCTTCCGTTGGTACGTATTCGGAAGGAAGATAAAGCGAGAATGTACTTCCTGTTCCCGGTTCGCTGATCAATCGAAGTTCTCCACCGAGCAATCGAGTGATTTCTTTGCTGATCGAAAGCCCAAGACCGGTTCCTCCGTATTTTCTACTCGTACTTCCGTCCGCCTGACGGAACGCTTCGAAGATCAGATTTTGTTTTTCGGGAGGAATTCCGATTCCAGTATCTACCACCGAGAACTCGATCACCGATCCCGCGTGATTTAAGATCGTATGTTCATCACTCCATCCCGCGTTCACCGGTTTGATGTGCAAGAGAACGCTTCCCTTTTCGGTGAACTTAAACGCGTTCGAGAGAAGGTTTCTAAGAATCTGTTGCAACCTTTGCAGATCCGTCGTCATCCGAACCGGCAGTTCTGAATTGAGATCCACTTGAAAGTTCAATTCCTTGTTTCTTGCGGTTTCGCGAAAAGATCGTTCGAGATATTCCGCGAGTTCCTTAAAGGAAACCGAATCGAGATCCACCGTCATTTTGCCGGATTCTATTTTAGATAAATCTAATATATCGTTGATCAACTGGAGCAGATCGTTCCCGGAACTGTGGATCGTACGCGCGTACTCGATTTGTTTTCCGGAAAGATTCTCGCTTTCGCTGTCGAACAACAATCTGGAAAGAATCAGCATGTTGTTGAGCGGCGTGCGCAATTCGTGCGACATGTTCGCCAAGAATTCGGATTTGTATCTCGACGTCAGAGCGAGTTGTCTCGCCTTCTCCTCCAAGGAATGACGAGCCTGTTCCACCTCCATATTCTTGCGCTCCACTTCGTTGTTGTTCTTTGCGAGTAATCTCGCCTTTTCCTCCAACTCGTCGTTCTTTTCCTGCAATTCTTCCCTTTGTTCTTTCAGAAGGTCTTCGGAGGCTTGCAGGGATTTTGCCTGATCCTCGAGTCGTTCGTTCGTTTTGGTCAATTCTTCCTGGCGACCTTGTAGTTCTTCCGTAAGAGTTTGGGATTGAATCAAAAGTTCCTCGGTCCGCATACTCGCCGCGATCGTGTTCAAAACGATCCCGATACTTTCCGTCAACTGATCCAAAAAGTTTAAATGGATCGGAGTGAAACTGGAGAACGAAGCCAATTCTATAATCGCCTTTACTTCTCCTTCGAATAACACGGGTAATACGACGATATTCAACGGAGCGGCTTCGCCCAACGCGGAACTGATCTTGATGTAATCGGAGGGAACGTGTGTGAGAAGAATTCTTTCCTTTTCGAGAAAACATTGACCCACCAATCCTTCGCCGGGTCGGAAACGATTGGAAACGTATTTGCGTTCTTGATACGCGTAACTCACGAGCAGTTTGAGAGAAGGTTCGTTCTCGACCATCTCCGTGATAAAAAACGCGCCGTGTTGTGCGGACACGAGCGGAGCCAATTCGGATAAGATGAGTTTACTGACGTTGACTAGGTTTCTTTGACCTTGTAACAAACGGGTGAACTTGGCGAGGTTCGTTTTTAACCAGTCTTGTTCGGTGTTGATCCGAGTCGTCTCCCGCAGATTTCGAATCATCTCGTTGATGTTATCCGAAAGGGCGGCGACTTCTCCGGCGGCCTTTACCATTACCGTTCTCGACAAATCTCCTTTGGTCACACCGGTTGCCACTTCCGCGATCGCACGCACTTGAGTCGTCAAATTACTCGCGAGCTGGTTCACGTTGTCCGTTAAGTCTCTCCACAAACCCGCCGCACCCGGCACGCTTGCTTGACCGCCTAACTTACCTTCGATTCCCACCTCGCGGGCCACCGTAGTAACCTGATCGCCGAACAGACCGAGGGTATCGATCATATCGTTGATCGTATCGGAAAGCTCCGCGATTTCTCCCTTCGCTTCCAAGTAGAGTTTCTTTTTTAAATCCCCGTTCGCTACGGAGGTTACAACCTTTGCGATCCCACGAACCTGAGTCGTAAGGTTGTTCGCCATAAAGTTCACGCTGTCCGTTAAGTCCTTCCAAGTTCCGGCAACACCGCGAACGTCCGCCTGACCTCCGAGAATCCCTTCCGTCCCCACTTCCTTCGCAACCCGAGTCACCTCCGATGCGAAAGAATTCAACTGATCCACCATCGTGTTGATCGTATCTTTCAGCTCGAGAATTTCACCTTTTACATCCACGGTGATCTTTTTGGACAAGTCGCCGCGTGCGACCGCGGTCGTTACGTCCGCGATGTTCCGAACCTGACCCGTTAAGTTCGAGGCCATCGAGTTTACGGAATCCGTTAAGTCCTTCCAAGTTCCCGCAACACCGCGAACGTCTGCTTGACCGCCGAGAATTCCTTCCGTTCCTACTTCCTTCGCAACCCGAGTCACCTCCGATGCGAAAGAATTCAACTGGTCCACCATCGTGTTGATCGTATTCTTAAGTTCTAATATTTCACCCTTTACATCCACGGTGATCTTTTTGGACAAGTCACCGCGTGCGACCGCGGTCGTTACGTCCGCGATGTTCCGAACCTGACCCGTTAAGTTCGACGCCATCGAGTTTACGGAATCCGTTAAGTCTTTCCAAGTTCCCGCAACACCGCGAACATCCGCTTGTCCGCCGAGTTTTCCTTCCGTTCCTACTTCGCGCGCGACCCGTGTCACTTCCGATGCGAAAGAATTCAACTGGTCCACCATCGTATTTACGATCTTAGCGGTGCGAAGAAATTCTCCCTTTAAGGGACGACCTTCGATTTCCAAGGACATGTTTTGTGAAAGGTCGCCGCCCGCAACGGCGCCGATCACTCTCATCACTTCGGTATTCGGTTGCACAAGATTCCCGATCAATGAGTTCACCGAATCCATACAAGCGGCCCAGGAACCGGTCGCGGCCACCGCGTTGATCCTTTGTGAAATTTTACCTTCTTGTCCGACCTCGTTGCTGATTCGTTCGAACTCCTTCACCATTCGATCGTTTTGATCCACGATATCATTGAGAACGTCCGCGATCTTACCGGAGATACCCACACAATCCAGAGGCATTCTCTGAGAAAGATCTCCCCGCTTGAAAGCGGACAAAACTTCCAATATCTTTTTTAAATCCAGAGAATCCTTTTCGGTAAGTTCCGCCGTTGCTGAGTCTGCCATGTTTGCACCTCGCTGGTCGCTGAATATCCCTTAAATAATGGATCATAACTTAGGAATGCGCAACAAAAAATGAATGAAAATGTTTCGCCTTGTGATTGTTAAATGAATGAAACGATTGTCATCGAAAATGCGACAAGAGACCCGTTAAAAAAAACGATTTCGCAATAATTCAAACGTATTAAACGGAAATAAATTAAAAGGATTAGAATCGACCGCGCTTATTCCAAGAGTCGTTGGTCGTAGGCGTAACGTATCAGTTCTTGAACGGTCTTTACTTTCATCTTATTCAAAACTCTCGCTCGATATGTGTTGATCGTATTCAGACTCAAAACGAGATCCTGTGAAATCTCCTTCACGCTCTTTCCCTGCACCAAAAAAAGCATCACTTGAAACTCGCGTTCGGAAAGGGTTTCGTGCAAAAGTTTATCCGTGGAACCGGAAATTTCCCTCAGCAGGATTTCGGTCGCCGCGGAACTCAGATAACGATTTCCTAAAACGATTTTACGGATCGCGGTCACCAGTTCTTCCGCGGCGCTGCTCTTCGTTAAATATCCCGCGGCGCCGGACTTGAGCGCCCTTACGGCGAAACGATCTTCGGGATACATGCTCAACATGAGAACTTTCAAATCAGGTGCAAGTTTTTGAATGTATTTCAAAGCGTCCAAGCCGCTCATACCGGGAAGATTGATATCCAGAATGAGAAGGTTCGCATTGTTTTTAACGAGAAAGTCCAACACTTGTTGCGCATTCTCCGCTTCGTAAATCACGTCTATATCGTTTTCTTGAGAGAGAACTTTTTTCAAACCCTCTCGAATCAAAGCGTGATCGTCCGCGAGTATGATGGAAATCATATCTCTATCTCCGAACCCGCGGAAGAATGAGAAACGTCGATCGGAATCCGAACGATCACCTTGGTTCCTTTTTCGAGAGACCCCGAAATTTCAACCTTACCTCCGAGAACGATCGCACGTTCGCGCATCCCGATAATTCCCAACGATTTGGAATCTCCGATCTTATTTGCTTGGATTCCGATTCCGTTATCGGAAACGATCAAAACGATCGAAGAATCTTTTTCTTTTAGAATCACGTTCACGTTTGTCGCTTTAGAATGACGGGCCACGTTCGTAAGAGTTTCTTGAAAAATACGAAACAAAGCGATCGAAATCTCTTTGTTCAAAGTCGACTGGATTTGGGTTTTCGTAACTCTACAAACGATACCGGTCCGTTTTTGAAATTCCTCCCCGTACCATTCGATTCCTTCGAGCAATCCCAATTCCTCCAAAACGAGAGGACGCAATTCCGTTGCGATCCTTTGTGTGGATTCGATCGCAGAATCGACCAACTGAATCATCGAATCCAATTCTCGGATCCTTGGATCGTTCGAAGAATCGGATCGAAATACATTCTGTTTTTGTAATGTTATTTCTATTTTAAGAACGGTGAGAATTTGCCCCAGCTCGTCGTGAATTTCTCGAGCGATCAAAATCCGTTCCTCTTCCCGCACTTCCTGAAGACGGGCCGTTAAAGCGCGAAGTTGCTCCTGGGATTTTCTCAGATTCGTTTCAGCGTTTTTTCTTTCGAAAGCCCTTCCGATTTGGGAAGCGACATGAGAAAGGGCTTCGATCAGGGACGGATCCGAATGTTCCGAATTTAAAAAGAATTCCATCACGCCGACGATCCTGTCTTCGTTCCAAATCGGAACGACAAGAGCGGAATCGATTCCCGCCTTTACGGCGAGTTCTCTTGCGCTCAAATCGAAATTTTCTAAAAAGTCTTCATACCAGATCGTTCTCTTTTGATTCAAAACTCGAAGAGGAAGTTTCAAATCCAAGTTTTCCAACAACGATCTGAATTCTTTGACGGGTGGTTCTTCTCCCGAATACCAAATCGGTTGAAGCAATGGAGCGAGTTCGGATCCTTCCAACAACTCGATATGACCGAGTTTCCATCCCGCGATCACACAGATTCGATCCACCGCAAATTGCAATAAGGTTTCTATGTCCTTGGTTTCGTTGGCCGCGGTGGCAATTTGTTGCATCAAATCCAAGAGGGAAATTTTTTTCAGCAATTCGACCCGAAAAACATCGGAGCCTTCTTGTCCTTCGCGCACGCGCCTGTCCGTTAAGAATTCTTTGCGATCGAAGAAATGTTCGATTTGATCTTTTATGTTTCGAAATTCATTCGTAACTTCGACGCAATGAGCGTTAGGATTACCGCCACCTTCGTTGTCGCCGCTCCGATCCCGAGAATACGGTTTATCATTTAAGAATATACAATATTGATCATAAAGTCTCAGCTTTCCGATGAATACATAAGTGTCCACTTCTTCGAAATCATTTTCAAAGCGTGGGATTTTCGTTTCCAAAATACATTCAACCAGATCGCCGGCGATCTCCTTCCATTTGGAAAGAAATCCGCGCTGAATTTCATAAAAAGAATCGCCGTATTTTAAATCCGCTTCTTGGTTCGAGTAGACGATTCTCCATTCACGATCTACGATGAAGAACGGAAACGGAATGTGAATCGATTGTTTCGAAAATTCTTCCCAAATCCTCGACCCAAGCACTTGGCTGTTTGAGCTTTCGTTCACACAGAGATTTTGATCGAAAAATCATAACTTTCAATTCGTTTTTAAGCGATTCTTCGTTTTAATAAAGATACAAAAGTATCCGACCAAAAAAGAACGTAAAAAAAACAGAATGTCCTAAACGAATCCACTTCCGTTTAACACGCGATAAAGGAATCAATTTTCTTTATATCCTTTGTAATTTAGAACTTTAGGACTTTCCATTAAACCGAAATGGTTTTTGATTAAGCGGCCGCCTTCCTACGGGAAACTGGCGTTTCTTCCTTTTTGACCGAAGGAATCAGATGCTCTGCCGTTTCCGAAAATTTTCCGCGAATCTCTTTGTATTCTTTTTCAAACCGATTGAAAACGTCCGAATATGCGTTGAAAGTTTTGTCCGCTAGATCCCGTATCCGAACCGCAAATTCGGAATTATCGCCGGCTCCTTTCGCTCTCAAGTTTTCAAAAATCGAATTGGTATTCGCTTTGAACTTGGCAACGCTTTCGTTTGCAATCTTTAAGATTCCGAAACACGCATTCAATCCGTCCTTGATTTGCTGATCCATTGTGTTCTCCTTTTCAAATTTCCAAAGGAATTTATAACAAAATATTCTGCTTCCGTCCAGAAATTATATCTCGAACGAAAGAATTTTTCGATTTCTATACTTTGATTACACATTTTGTCATCCGGAAAACGTCCGAGAACGTAGATGAACCTAATAGGCGTTTAGCGGATCTCCGATCCTTGAGAAAGATTTGAATCAAACGTTTGTGTATAACGATCCTTGCGAATGTTTTCTATACATTCAAAAATAGAAATCGAGATTTAAACAAAGAAGCGAAACGCACAATGTTTTTTTAATATAGAATCCCGGTTCCAGATCGTCCGCGAATAAGGTTCCGCGCCAGGGATAGAAGCGGAATCCTGCGGCGAGCCGCAGATGAAGCGGATAGCCCGGTCCGAGCGGAGCGAGGAGGCGCCCCATAAATTAGAATAATATAATATTCTTATTCGGCTCCGACACCCAAATACGTTCTTATCTTTTCCTTTTCATACAATTCCTGCGCGCGCGTTTCCGGAAAAAATTTCGAAAAGAGATACGCAACCGCAAAAGAAAGAGACATCGATACAACGGCCGGATTCTTCAAAGGAAAGATCGCCTTTTCAAAACCGAACAAGTCGACCCAAACCGTTGGACTGAGAATGATCAAAACGATCGCAGAAATCGATCCCGTAAGAATCGAAACGACTCCGCCGATCGTGCTGAAATTTTTCCAAACGATGGATAAGAATAACGCGGGAAAATTACCGCTCGCGGCCACGGCAAAAGCGAGACCGACCAAAAAAGCGACGTTCTGATCCTTGAATAAAATTCCGAAAAGAATACTGAGCACGCCGAATGCGACGGTCGCCCTTCTCGCGACTTTCACTTGTTCTTCTTCGGTCGCTTCTCCCCCTTTGACAACGCTCACATAAATATCATGGGAAATCGTCGAAGCAGCGGCTAACGTTAAACCGGCGACAACCGCGAGAATGGTCGCAAACGCGACCGCCGCGATAAAACCCATGAGTAAGGTTCCGCCCAAAAGTTCGGCAAGAAGAGCGGCCGCCATATTGCCGCCCTTGTCGATGCTCGCGATCGGTTCCCTTCCGATTAATACGGCCGCGGCAAAACCCACGATCGGAATGATCAGATAAAAATATCCGATAAACGAAGTCGCATAAGCGACCGACTTACGCGCCTCTTTCGCGTCCGGAACCGTATAAAAACGCATTAGAATATGAGGAAGTCCTAATAAACCGAGCATCAACGCAAGACCGAGAGAAACCGCGTCCAACGGATTCGCCACCAAACCGCCCGGCTCCAAAGAGGTTTTACCGAACTTTTGTTCGACCGCCCCGTATAAATTCTCGAGACTAAAACCGAATTTAGAAAGAGCTAATAGAGTAAGCAGCGTGACGCCGAACAAAAGAAGACAAGCTTTGATGATCTGAACCCAAGTCGTGGCGATCATACCTCCGAACAAAACGTAAAGAAGCATCACGATTCCCACCAAAACCACGGCCGCCTCGTACGGAAGACCGAACATCAGATTGATGAGTTTTCCGGAGCCCACGATCTGAGCGATCGAGTATGTGAGAGTGACTAAAATTCCTCCCACCGCGGCGGCGATTCGGATCGGTTTTTGTTTTAATCGAAACGCGACCACGTCCGCAAACGTGAACTTCCCCAGATTACGAAGAGGTTCCGCGATCAAAAACATAAGCGCGGGCCAACCGACCAACCATCCGACCGCGTATAACATTCCGTCATAACCTTTTAATGCGACCATTCCCGAGATTCCGAGAAAGGAAGCGGCGGACATAAAATCCCCCGAAAGCGCGAGACCGTTTTGAAACCCGGTGATACTTCTTCCCGCGGCGTAGAACTCGCTGGACGTTTTCGTCTTACGCGCGGCCCAATACGTGATCACGAGCGTTAATGCGACAAAGATAAAAAAGAAAGATATGGATAAGAAGTTCGGTTGTCCTAAATGAGTTTCCATCTTAATCCTCGAGTTTTCTTTTTAACGAGTTTACGTTTTTATCATACGATCGATTGGCCCAAACCACGTAGATCAAAGTCAAAAACCAGGAAAACAAGATGACTAACGCGCTCGCTAAGATTCCGACGTTGGAAAAACTTCCGACTTTTCGAACCAACAACTCGGGATAAAACGCGACGGTAAGAATGTAACCGTAATACGACACGAATAGAAGCGCGAGAAGCGTAAAACTTACGATCCATCTTGTGGAAACAAGCTTTTTAAACTCGGGTTCGTCGACTAACTTGTGTGCAGGAGTTTTCATTTTCTTTTTTCCTAATACAATTTAAAACGAATGTCTTTGAGGCGAAATCGATCCGATCCGAAAACTCGGACGATACTTTCTCTTGCGAGAAAGCAAAATAAAACATTCTAAAAGCCGCTCAAGGAGAATTTATTTTCGCTCGGAAAATAAATTCATTCCTTTAGGAAAGATTCGATTCTTTCCCAAACAAGAACGTCGTTTAGTAGATCCGAATGTTCCGCCTGCGTCTCAAAACTTTGATAAGCGACATCCTCGGGAGGAATCGAACTCGTAAACGTAACCCGTCCGTCTCCCGGTGCGCGGACCGAATTCTTAAAATCCCAGAGCCAATGATCCGGATTTTTTTCGGGAATCAAGGTTCTCATCGTGGGTCTGTTCTTCGCGTGAACGACGAGAGCGGGAGGATATTTGTTTCCTTTTTTCGTTTCCAAAGAATTCCGAAATGCAAGCGCGAGATCCAATCTGGATTGAAATTCTTTGATCGACGGAGGCGGTTCGCAATGTGCCTCGTGAGAATACGGACCCAGTTCGTATTTTTCCCAATCGGTCGCATTAAAAAAACGGAATGGAAGAATCTTTCCTTCCGCGTCCTTTAAAACTTCCTTCGTATCGAAACTTCCTTCTCTCGGAAAAAAAGTATAAACCGAATGAAAGCTGGATACGACGCAGGCGCTCGTGATCTCCGGATTCAAACCCGTGGAAACTCCGGAAATCAAATCCTCCATAAAACCGATCCCGCCCCGAAACGGAACACCCGCAAAGACGACCTTGGAAACGAGATCCGGTCTTCGATTGAGAACGGATAAGGAAAGATTTCCTCCGTTGCTATGGCCGACTAACACCGGTAAGACGCCATTCTCCCTTTGAACGAGTTCCAAAAAGGCTTCGAGTTTCGCGGAATTCTCCCCGTTGTCCTTTCTCCAATCGTACGGAAAAACGTAGAGTTTCACCAAACCGGAAGAACTCATTCTTTCCAACCAAGGTTGATACACTTTTACCTCGATCAAAGAAGGAATCAAAGTGACCCGAGTGAGAATATTTCCGACTTGAACCTGATCGTTTTTTTTCAACGTAAGATCGGGAACGGTAAGATTCAGAGCCTGCCAAGGAGTGAGCCAGATCCGATCCAAAGAACCGGATTGGTTTTTTTGATAAAGCTCCGAACCCTTATAACCGGGAACGAACACAAGAGGAATTTGTTTTCCGGCGACGACGGAACGACTTCCGGGTTCGTTCGTCCAAAGCCCCGGGCCCAATGCCGATTCTTTTTTACCGGCGCAGAATACGCACAAAAGGATTCCGATCCAGAATCCGAAACGATGAAATTTCACGGAGCAAGAATCGTTTCTATGATAAACTTTGTCTATGTCAAAAACGATCCTTTTTTCTTTTTAGCTTGTAAGTTCGACGGAATCGAATCTTGATTCCAATAGGTTTGATACGATGAAATTCCTTTTGTCCATTCTTCTGTTTTCGATTTTCTTTTTGCGATGTGCGACGTATTCGACTTCGAGTTATTCCCAGTTCGAACAGGAAAAATCCGTGAACTTAAGCAGCGTTTCTTCGAACCGACTCAGCCTGCTTACGACTCGTTATCTGAAAAGCAACGATCTCGACGAGAAGTTCGAAAAATCTCCGTTAGTCGTCCTCTACGACTTGGACAATCTTCTGGTCGCTTATAAATCCAGGGAACTCGCCTATTATCTTTCCGAACTTTGTTATCTTACGGGAAATTCCTTGGATATGGAAGATCCTCAGTTCGCGAAGATGTACGCGTCCGCATTAGTATATTCTTATACGTATCTTTTCGATAAAAAGGCGACTCCGGCCGCCGATCCTTTTTCCGCCGAGTTCCGATTCGCGTTGCAGACATACAATCGTTCTCTAGCGCAGTTGGTTCGTTTCGCGAAGAAGAATCGCAAACTCGCAAACGTAACCGATCTCAATCTTCCTTTGATCCGAGGTTCTTTGGAAATGATCGGCTCCGAAACGGAAACGGCTTGGCGTCCTCAGAATTTTCTTCAAGTGGAAGTCGCATACGATTACAAGGTCAAGGGATTCTCCAATCATATCAGCAAATACGGAATCGGAACTCCTTTGATTCTCAACCGTAAGTTTCCCGAAAACGAATCCGAGGGAAGAATCAAATACGAATTCATCAACGGAGTCGGTCAGGCGTATCCCGCAACCGCGTTCGTAAGTTTGGAAGAATCGTATCTCGGAACAAGGGATCTTATGAATCTCCGCGCCAAGATCCACGTCTACGATCCGGTCTTTCGAGACCGCATCACGTTAGACGGAATCAGCCTTCCAATGGAAATCGACACGACCACTCCGCTCGCTTATATGCTTACGATCGCACAACAAAGGGACAGTTTAAAAGCGGTCTTCGACGGCGAAACGAGTATGTCGCGCAAGGGTCTTTATCTCGTGTATCCGTATCACAAGGACAAGATCCCAGTCGTGTTTCTACACGGTCTTGCTTCTTCTCCCTTCGTTTGGTTTCCGATGATCAACGAACTTCTTTCCGATCCGGAAATCAAGGCGAAATATCAGTTCTGGGTCTATTGGTATCCGACCGCGATGCCCATGGTTTTTTCCGCCGCGGACTTTAGAGATACGTTATATGATTTGAGAAAGACATACGATCCGAAAAACGAAAACAAAAATTTCGATCGTTCCGTTTTGATCGGTCACAGCATGGGCGGGCTCATCACGAAGTTAGCCGTCACCGACAGTACGATCGAACAATGGATGAAGGCCGCCGAAATTCCGAGATCGGTGTTCGATTCCATGAACGACGAATCGAAAAAGGAAATCCGCAGGGTTCTCGAATTCAAACCGGTTCCTTTTATCAAAAGAGCGATTTTTATCGCGACCCCGCATCGTGGTTCCAACTTGGCGAACGGAATTTTGGGAACGATCGCAAGATTCTTGTTTCGATTGCCCAAAGAAGTCATTCAAAAAGTGGAATATGGTTTGGCGTTCTTAAACGCGACCCACAAAAAGGGAGAATTGGTCGCGGGCGTATACGGATTCGACGGACTCGCGCCTAAAAGTCTTTTTATGAAAGTAACGGGAGAATTTAAACCGCAGGTCAAGTTTCATTCCATCATCGGAAATTCGAAACTCGCGGACTTGGATTGGATCAGCGATTCGGTGGTTCCTTACGAAAGTTCTCATTTGGAAAACCCGGAATCCGAAATCCTCGTTCCGTCCGAACATTCGGTTCAGAATCATCTTCCCACTTTTTTGGAAGTGAAACGGATTCTGAAGGAACACGCAAAGGAAAACGAACCGGAAAAAACGAAACCCGAGGGCAAAAACCCTCTTCCGTTTTAGCATTTAACATTTAGCGTAAATCCGAATTCTCACTCGAATTCTTTACATAAAAAAAGGAACCCGTAGATTCCTTTTTTTGAATATTACTTTTTTCTTAACTCTTCGGCTTTGTCGATGGCTCGTTGTCTGTTTTCCAACATCGCCTTTTCCACGGCGAGCCGCGCTTCCTCAAAACCTTTTTCGTCGAGTCTTTTCGGAACGTAAATCGGATCCCCGTAGGACACGACGAACGTAGTGAACGGTTTCGGAATTCTATGTTTGTCCCAAGCCCTTTCCGCGATCCATTGACGCGTACATTCGTAGTGCATCGGGATAATCGGGATCTGGGAAACTTGAGCGCACGCGATCAAACCGGGTTGAAGCACAAGCGCGGGACCTCTCGGACCGTCGGGCGTAATCGCCGCAGGAAGATTTTTTTTCAAATGTTTGAACAAAGCTTTGAGAGCTTTCGAACCGCCCTTGGAAGAACTTCCTCGGATGCTGTAATTTCCGAAACGATGTACGACCTCGTTGATAAAATCTCCGTCCTTGGATTCGGAGATCAGAACTGCGGCCCCCGCATTCTTATTGAGATAAGGAGAATAAAGAACGTTCGTATGCCAGATGGAAAGGATATAAGGCTTTTTTTCCTTACGGAGTTTAACGAGATTCTCGTCGCCGATATTGACTCTTCGAGAAGTAAGACCGATCAATCTTTGAAGATTGACCACGAGAAAAGGAATCAACCAAATTAAAAATTTTCTTTTGAACGATTGTTTTTCGTTTACCTTAGAATTTTCTTCCATGTAACACGAGAATTTTTCGAATTCGAAAATCCATCACCTCTTTTTTGGACTCGATTTCGCTTCGGATTAAACCGGAATTTCGGGAGATTCGTAAAGGTTGGAAAATTCTTTTCCTCTCGGAAACAAAAGAAGCATCGCCGCAAAAAAAACACCCATACCGATCCAATGAATCGGATTGGAAGTCACGAAGTAAAAAACTCCGTTGATCGTATAACCCGCGTCCAAAAAAATAACGGAAAGAATTTTCGACTGAGAATAGGAAACGAACTTTTCCTTAACCTCGGGATCTCCCTGCATCAGTTTCTTTTTCGCGATCAACAAGGGAACATACCAAGCGATCGGCAAAAGAAAAACGGTGATTCCTAAAACGATTCCGCTACTTTCTTTCGGCAAACCTCCGTTCGGATTTGCGAGAACGATAAAAAAACCGCCGAACAGAACTAAGCCGATTAAAAGCGCCACGTAAATGATTTTTAAGGTTTTCATCGTATTCGAGAAATATATTTCCATTTTTTTCTTTGTCAAGCGTTCGATAAAAAAGAAATCGGAAACATAAAATTCTCCGAATTCGAAAATTCTGTCGACTTGAGATCCGAACTCCGGTACAGAGTTCGAAACAAAAAATAGGTCTTAACTATGGAATCCAATTTGCTTACGACGGTATTTCTTCCGATCGCGTTAGGTATCATCATGCTCGGCATGGGAATGACGCTTACGATCGACGACTTCAAACGGATCTTCGTTCTTCCCAAGGCGGTGATCACCGGTTTAACTCTGCAACTTTTACTTTTACCGGTCACCGGTTGGTTGATCGCGAGCGTATCCGGTCTTCCCGGAGAATTGGCGGTCGGTCTGATGTTATTGGCGATTTGTCCCGGAGGCGCGACTTCCAATCTGATCACTCATCTCGCCAAAGGAGACGTCGCACTTTCGATCACGTTAACCGCAATCACGAGCTGCGTTACCGTAATATCCATTCCGTTTTTATTAAACGTTTCGATGCATCATTTTCTCGGAGCGGGACAGATGATCGAACTCAACATTCCGCAGACGATCCTTCAGATTTTTCTGATTACGGTGTTGCCGGTCGCGCTTGGGATGTTTCTCAACGCGAAAAAACCGGAACTTTCCCAAAGGTTCGAAAAGACTGTGAAGATTCTTTCCGGAGTCTTTTTGGTATTGATCATCGCGGGTGCGATCGTTCGCGAAAGACAGAATATCATTCCGTATTTTATCAAAGTCGGTCCGGCGTCGTTGGCTCTCAACTTGATCACGATGGCCCTGGGATTTTTAGGCGCAACCTTGATGAAGGTCACTCAATCCCAAAGAACCTCGATCACGATCGAAGTGGGAATCCAAAACGGAACCTTGGGAATCACGATCGCGAGTACGATTCTCAACAACCCCGCGATGGCGATTCCTTCCGCGATTTACAGTTTGATCATGTTCGCAACGGGCGCGATCTTTTCGCTTTGGATGCACAGAGTTCCCGAACGACAATAAGAATTGAAACGTATTCTTTCCAGAATCCTCTTTCTTTCGTTTTGTCTGTTTGCGGTTTCCTGTACGACGGTCGGATTTCATCGAGACGGAATCCGGCAGGAAATCGACTTCGGAAAAGAGGAAGTTCTCAGGCTCTGCGTTTGGAAGGACGTAAAGGTTTCCGACGAGGAACTCACCGAACTCGTCGGCGCCTGGAACGAAGAATTAGAATATTATAAAATCAAAGTTTTGTTAAGCGACATCAAGGATTGGGAACGTCCCGGTTGGACCGGAATGCCGATCATGGATCAGGTGTTCGCCGCCCCGCTTCCCAAACAATGCGATCGTCTGCTCGCGGTCGCGGGCGGAAAGATCAGCGATACGGCGTTCGAACTCGTCGGAATTTTTATGGCGTTTTTCGGAATTCCTAGCTTTCAGGTTTTGGGCGCGGTGGAAAACAAAACCGGAACGAGAGGTTATATTCTCGGACAAACCAGAACGATCTCGCATTGGTTGGCGGGAGGTTCCAAGGGAACTCTGATTCACGAAGGATATCATCTTCTCGGTTGCGGACATTCCTTCTTTTTGAGCGATTGTTACGTTCAAATCCGAAAGGTTAAGGAACTCAAACGAAAGAATCGCGAAACGGGTTCGTTATTCTTCCCTTCGGTGGACGAGGAAGGAAATATCTTTATCAAAAGTCCTTGGGAATAAGCATGGATTTATGGAAGTTTCCGAATCCAAGTGGAAGCCCTTTTTAGGCGCGTCCTTAGTTTTAGCCGGCGCGGTTTTCTTTTCCGCAAAGGCGATCTTTGTCAAATTAGTCTATCGATATGAAGTGGATTCCATAACGGCTTTGGCGCTTCGAATGTTGTTCGCGATTCCCTTCTTCGCTTGGATCGCATACAAATCCAGAAACAACAATCCTACGGCCGCTTTGACCAAAAAAGATTGGGCCTTGGTTTTTATTCTCGCGTTTTTAGGTTATTATCTCGCGAGTCTTTTCGACTTTATAGGTTTGGAATATATCTCCGCAGGTTTGGAACGTCTTACCCTTTTCGTATATCCTACGATCGTTCTCGTAATCAGTTCGATTCTTTATAAAAGAAAAATCAAACGCGTGGAAGTGTTCGCGATTCTTCTTACGTATTCCGGAATCGCGGTCGCGTTTATCGGAGACATTCAAACCGAGGGACCGAACGCGACCAAGGGAGTTTTGTTCGTATTCGCATCCGCGATCGCATATTCTTTGTATCTTGTGGGAAGCGAATCCCTCATACCGAAACTAGGTTCGGTTCGATTCACTTCGTATCTGATGCTCTTGTCGGGTTTGATCGTGGTGATTCATTTTTTCATCACGAAAAATCCTTCCTCCTTAATGCAACCGAGTCCGGTTTATTTATACGGATTGGCCTTGGGAGTTTTGACCACGGTGATTCCGGCCTACTTTACGACGGAAGGAATTCGTATGATCGGATCGGGAAGAGCCGCGATCGTAGGTTCGGTGGGACCGATTTCCACGATCTTACTCGCTTGGATCTTTTTGGGAGAACCGATCACTTCGTCCGGGATCGCGGGAACGATTCTCGTGTTGGCGGGAGTTCTTTCGATCGGAAAGAAAAAATCGGAAACGAAAAAACAAACCGATTCGATTGTTTCGACCGATTCTCGGACAAAAGATAAGAACGGTTCTTACGAAAGTTCTTCCGTAACAAAAAAAGAAACGGAAGAGGACGAGAATCCGGACAACGCCGAAATCACGATGAACTAATCCTTAAGAAGAATGGAATATTCTAAATAGCTAACTAAAGAACTCAAGGTCCGTCTTTTACGCACCGAGTCGGATTTGTAGTCCCCAAAAAGGAAGACAAGGAAATCGGCCCGTACGCGAAATCGAGAAGAAAAAGATTCTTATTGGAAGCGTCCGCGTTTACGTTGCTCGTCATATACGTGGAGTTAGGCGGAGAATTCTTAAAATAAGTCGTATCAATGATTCCGTTTCCGACCGTCAATCCGTAGTCGACCAAACTTCTGAGCTCGTGAACGTTCGGAAGTCTCCAAGGTTTTCCGTCCGAAACCGAAATTCCGTTACAAGCCGCAAGCCCCGCTTGTCTGGAAAGATTGGAAGGGGAACCTCCCGAACAATCCGAACCCGTTTGTCCGATCGAACACATGGCCCAGCGAAGATTGTTGTTTCGATCGAGAATGGTTCCGTCTCCCAAATCCGCATAGTTCTTTGCGGGAAACGCGCCGCTCACGACACAACGAACCTGAAGCGCCCCCGTTTCCGAAAGATTACTGCTCGTTCCTTGCGTAAAGTTGAAGGTCCAACGCGAAGTGGAATTCGGAGTTGCGACAAGAGTCGCGGACCAAATCGTCGCCGAAGAATTCGGGAACAAGGTCGCGTTCAAATAAGGACTCGGAGTCGGATTTTGATAAGAGGAAAGAGTGTACAATTCCTGAATGTTCGGCAATCTCCAATTCTTATAACCCGCGTAACCGTTCCCGGAATTTAACGCGGAACAGGCGGCGATCGCGGACGCGTAGGAAAGGGAAGAACCGGTTCCGGTGCAATCGGCGGCGTTGGTTCCTTCCACACATTGTTTCCAAACAAGTCCGGCGATCTTATCGTGAACGACGGGCTGATTCGGAAAATCCGAAAAGACCGTTTTTACGTATGTAGGTTGAGGTCCGTTTTGAAAATCCCCGTCCTGACCGGGATTGGCTCCGTTCCCACAGGCGATTGCGTTTAAGGAAGCGTCGTAACACAACTTTTGATTCGCGTCGGTCAAAGGAGCCGTCGTTGAAATCGTGATTGTATAATCCTTTTGTTCTCCGGTTTCGGAAAGAACGGAATAAACGACCGGATTTGAAAAATCATTCTTATTGATCCCGCTGATCTGAGTAATTCCTCCGACCTTTACGGTCGCGCCCGAAGAAACGTCGAAACTCGCTTGCAAACGAGCGATCGCCCCGTAGGGAATCGTAGCGGTAATGTTGGTTCCGTTGATCGTCGTAGGATAATCTTGGGAAAGAATATTGTCGGAGGCCTTGAACGAAAACGAAGTGATCGTGGTTCCCGTTCCCAGATTTCGAATGATTCCAAGTCCGCCCTGAAGTAACAAACCCGCGTTCGAGGAAGAATCGAAACTGATCTTATCCGCTTGCGCGCAGGAAACCGTGATTAGAACACAAAGGATCCGTAAACTTCGTAGAATTGGGTGCATTGACAAACGACCGTATAATTTAAAAACAAGCAAGTGATAAGAGTTTGTTTATTTTTTTATAAATCGACGGTCTTTTCCCGAGGTCAACGCCAATTCTAAGCTTCTTTTTTGCAAAGAAACGAGAAAAGGGAGAATGGAAGTCAAAAACCTTCGCTTACACAGCGAACAGAATTGAGAGAACTGAAAAAGTTCAGATTGATCACCGCATTCGTAAAGTTGACCCTGTACATCTGTCCGCTCGGAATCGAATTGCTCGTCGTAAACTCCGCGGCGGTCGGAGTATTGGGAAACGCCGCGGAATCGATTTTCGGATTCGAAGCGGTATTAAAATCCAATAAACTTCGGAGTTCGTGGACGTTCGGAAGCCTCCAACTTCGACCCGCTAAATTCAAATTTCTGCATATAGACAAAGAATTGGAAAAATTATAAGTGGCCGCGGTTCCGTTGGTACAATTCGGAGACGCAGAGGACCAATTCTGCCCCATCGAACATTTCTGCCAAACCAATCCGGTTCGATCATCTCGGACCGTCCCATCTCCTAAATCGGAATACGCGTGAGTCGGCATGGACCCGCCCGCAACACAACGCGCAAAAGCGCTTCCCCAGTATTTATCCGAGGTGCTGTTCGATCCATCGGAAAAGTCGTAACCCCAAGCCTCCGCGGTATTCATAACGTTGGAAGAAGCCGCCCAAAAGCCTCCGGCTCCTCCGGGAAATTCCGTGAGATCGATATGTACGCTACTCGGAGTTTTAAAAGTGCTGAGAGTCATCAATTCTTCCAAGTTGGGAAGTCTCCAATCGGAAATCCCGGCGTAACCGGAGCCGCCGTTTTTGGTGTTCAAATCGTTGCAACTTGCATCGGCGGCGTATTGAGTAAAACTTAGGGAAGAACCGCAATTCGTATCGCTCATTCCCTCCCCGCAATACTTCCAAATCAATCCGCTTTGCCCGTCGATCGTAACGGGATCGTCGGTATAACCGGAAAATTTATGATTCGATTGAAAGGCCTCGGGAACTCCGGTCGTATAATCCGCGTCCTGCCCCGGATCGGAGGAACAAGCGGGATAACAATTCAATTGTCCCGCATCCGTTAGACGAAACATCGGAACCGTCCGCACTCGATACTCGGCGACGCTTCCGTTGGAAGCCGTGACTTTGTACACAAGAGGAGAAGAGAAATCGTTTACGGTTTGTCCCGAGATTTGAGTCACGCCGTTGATCTGAACTTGAATTCCCGAGCTTTCAAATGTGGCTTTCAAACGGGGAATCGATCCGAACGGAACTCGAATCGTGATTTGATTCCCGGAGATTGTTCCGACAAAATCGGTCGTAAAAAAATGATCGGTCGCGTTAAACCGAAAGGAATTGATTTCCTTTGCGTTCGGATTGTAGGAACCGCTTCGAAAAAAATCCACTCCGCCTTGCAGAAGAATTCCCGCAGCGGAAGAAGAATCTAAACTGATTCGATCCGCTTGGGAACAAAACGTAAAACAAAGAAGAGTTCCCGCAACAATCCAAGAAAAATTATAAATTCGATCCATAGAGTGCTCATTGATCTAATGATTCGAAAAGTATAATTGGTCTAACGAATTGTCTCCCTTCAGATTATAAGATAAATTCTTAATAGATATCCAAGATCATCAAAGCGATATCGTCTCCGAAATTTCCTCCGGAATACGCAAAGATATCCGAAACGATCAATTCTATATAATCCTCGATGGATTCCGTATCGAGATATTCTTCCAAAATCGAAATCAAACCCGTGAGGTCCAAAATCTCTCCTTGGGAATCGAAGATTTCATACATTCCATCCGAGAAAAAAACGATCCGATCCCCGTGCAAAAGATCGATGGATTGATCGTAATACTGCGCGCCTTCAAACGCAAGAAGAGGAAGATTCATTCCGTCCAGTTCGATTCTCCTTCCGTCTCGAAAGAGAAAAATCGGAGGATGTCCCGCGTAAGAATAAACCAAACGTTTCGACTCGGGAATGTATTTCACCCGAACCGCGGAGATATGATGATCGACTACGAGAGGTTTTAAATCCTCCACGATTCGTATCAAACCTTCGGCGGGAGAAAGACCGATTCTCGAAGAATTCTTAAACGAGATGACGACCATTCCCGAAACCATCGCCGAAGAAATTCCGTGACCGGAAACGTCCGCAAAAAGAATGTCGATACTTCCGTCCTCGTTTTGAATCGTGCTGATCACGTCCCCGCCCACTTTTTCGAAAGGACGAAAGTAGGTTTCCATTCTGAAATATTTGGAATCGGGAAACGTACGATCGACTAAGGATCTTTGAGTCAATCTTCCGAGTTCGAGATCGTAGTGCATTCTATCGTAAAAGGCGTTTAACGTGCCTTCTTTTTCCTTTCGATCAAAAGCGAGAATGATCAAGTCTCCGATCAAACCCAAAATGGAAATCTCTTCGCCGGTCCAAACCCGATCCTCTCGAACCATGTCGATTCCGAAAAAACCGATTTCCTTTCCCTGATACGTAAGTCCGATGATGAGCAGGGAGCGAATTCCTCTCGGAAGAAGAAGTTCTCTCAAATAAGGATCCTCGTTTTCGATTTCTTCCACGGAATTTAATGCGAAGTAACCGAACCTGCGCACGTTTTCAAACTTTGCGAGAGGGATGTTTTCGACGGCGATGTTCTGGAAGAATTGTCTTTGTGAGGGAACTCCTTCCCGGCACCATTCGTATGTGTTGGAAAGATATTTATGCGAATTTGAGTATTCTATAATATACGCGCGGTCGGCGTTGCAGATTCTACCCGCCTTTTCCAGAGAATCGCGGATCGCCTGATCCAATTCCTTCGGTTGAACCTTGATGAAACTTTTGGAGATTTCCGTTAAATTACTCTGAAGAAGAAGGGAATATTTCAGTTGATCCTCTGTTTTTTTCAAAGGTGTTATATCCCTTTGGGAACCCCAGATCTGAACGAGTTTGCCCTCTTTGACGACCCCGACTACGCTGTTTAAAAAGTATTTCAGATTTCCGAAACGATCCGATTCCTTAGATTCAAAATCCTTCATATTGTATCCGGCTCGAACGAACGCGAAGTATGGTTCCAGATCCTCGGACGAATCGGAGGGAACCAATTGGGAAAGGGTAAGCCCCATCACTTCGGAAGGGCTTCGATATCCGTACATTCTCGCCATAGAATCGTTGCAGATCGTTAGTCTAGCGTGTGTTAGGAGGAGCGAAACCTGCTCCTTTTCGTGAAGACCGGTTTCTATGGGCGTGGAAAGATCGAAACACCAAATGCCTTCCGCGCTTCCCAGGAAAAAATCCCGATAACGCTCCAGTTCAAACGATTCCGACTTCATCCACATAACAGCAATTACCGAAAATCCGCCCTTTATTCTTTCCGTCGGCGACAAAGGTCAAAGGTTTTATCAAAGAAAACGGAGAATTCTCCCCGATTCCAAAAAATAAATTCGGGAATCTCCCAAAAACGCGTCATTCTTCCCTTTTTTGTCCGAGGTCCCTTGTATTCTGGTTTTCAGATAAGAGGTAACGATATGCAAACCATGAATTCGGAATGGATGGACGAAAGAATCGAGGCGATCGCGGAAATTCTCGCGGATAAGCTGATCGAGGAAATCCGCAAACGGGCGCTTGAAAAAGAAGCGCTTCGCAACAAACCCGAAGCCGCGTAACGACTTCGCTTAACAATTCGAGCAATCGAGAAACATCAGGAGGAAACCACAATGGCGGAATACGCACTCAAGGAAAAGAAGGGAAGTCTCTTCAGCAACGCGACCAAGGAAAAGGAAACCCAGCCCGATTATACAGGAAAGGTTCTTCTCGACGGAAAGACCTATCGACTCGCGGGTTGGATCCGAAAATCCGCAACGGGGAAGAATTATCTTTCTCTCAGCCTTTCCGAACCGAATCCGGAAAAAAAATCCGAAGGAAATTCCGTATCGGCCGAAACCGACGGCAATGACTTTACGGATATAGAGGAAGATTTTCCGTTTTGAGAAATGAAAATTCGATTTACGATCCGGGTCTAATCGTAAAAGAATTACACCTCTACAGGAGAAAGAAATTTCTTGAAAACGAAAATTCTTACCAAGTCGTTTCTGACGATCGCGCTTACGCTCGCGGCTCTCGTTTCGTCCAACTGCGGTTACAATACAATCCAGGAAGAGGACGAGGCCGTGACCGCGTCTTGGGCCGAGGTTCTCAACCAATATCAGAGAAGAGCGGATCTGATTCCCAATCTGGTCAACACGGTGAAAGGTTACGCGGCTCAAGAAGAGAAAGTGTTAACCGAAGTGACGCGGGCAAGAGCCGGAGTCGGTTCGATTCAAGCGGACGAAAAAACGCTGAACAACCCCGAACTTTTTAAAAAATACGCGCAGGCTCAGTCGCAGATGACTTCCGCGCTTTCCCGATTGCTCGTGGTCGCAGAAAATTATCCGCAGTTGAAATCCAACGAGAACTTCCGCGATCTTCAGGCGCAACTCGAAGGGACGGAGAATCGAATCACGGTTGCAAGAAACAGATACATTCAAGCCGTACAAAAATACAATATTACGATCCGCCAATTTCCGAGCAACTTGACCGCGAAATTTTTCGGATTCGAAACAAAACCTTCCTTTACGGTCGAAAACGAAAAGGAAATCTCCAAACCTCCGGAAGTTAAATTTTAAGAATTTTGAATATGATTCGTATCGGATTCGGAATCCTTCGATTTATTCTTTTATTTCTGATCGTAACGGGTTGGAACCTGAAAACCGCGAATTCTTCCCCGATTTTTTTCAGGGAAGAATGGAGGTCGGAGGACCCTCCGATTCCTCTCCTACTTACTCAGATCACGGACACGACTTCCACGTTGACCGATCTTCAAAAATCCAGACTGACAAGCACGTTAGTCGCCTTTGAAAAAAGAAAAGGAAGTCAGATCGCGGTTCTTGTCGTCGGTTCGACCTTGGATTGGAGCATCGAAGAATACGCCGTAAAGGTTTTCGAAACCTGGAAGTTGGGACGCAAGGATATACGGGACGGAGTTCTGATGGTCGTCGCGATTCAAGATCATAAAACGAGAATCGAAGTCGGTTACGGACTCGAAGGCGCGTTGCCGGACGTGATCTGCAAACGGATCATAGAGGATTTTATGATTCCCCATTTCAGAAACGGAGATTATAATCAAGGGATCGTCGAAGGGGTCGCAAGAATCATAGAACGAATCGACGGAGAAGAACTTCCGGCCGCAAGCGGCCGGGTCGCCGGATCGGATTCGGGATCTTCCTCCTCGACGGAAGGACCGGAACTTCCGAATCATCTCGTCACCGCGTTCATCATTCTCGTGGTTCTCGGAAAGTTGTTCGGATTTCTTTTCGGAAACGGTTTGTCCGGCGGAATCGGCGCCGTTCTTTTCGTGATCTTAGGTTTGTTTTGGTCCATCACGCTTTGGCTTTTGATACCGGGCGCATTCTTACTTTGGTTTTTCGTACTCGCAAACGGAGGAGGAATGGGTTCCTCTTCTTCTTGGGGATCTTCCTCGGGCGGAGGCGGTTCCTGGAGCGGAGGCGGCGGCAGTTCGGGCGGGGGCGGAGCCTCCGGAAGCTGGTAAAGGATATTCGAATATTATGATAAATCAAAATACTACCGAACGATCGACCCTGGGAAGAATTTGGATTCACGGATTGGAATCCTTCTTTTCCGCATTCTCCCTAAATCCGGATAAATCGAAATCGTATCGTTTCAAAAAATATTTTAGTGCGACGGATTTAAGCAAGATCGAATCCGCGGTCGCAAAATCGGAAACGCTTCACAATGGAGAAATCAAGGTCGTATTGGAAGGCGGACTTCCGGTGTTTCGGGTGATTTCCGGTCTTACCGCAAAACAAAGAGCGACGGAACTTTTTTCCGAAAAAAAAGTATGGGACACGGAAGAGAACACGGGGATTTTAATCTATGTTCAGCTTACGGATCGAAAGATCGAACTTTTGGCCGACCGGGGAATCTACAAAAAGATCGGACAATCCACGTTAGACGAAATTTGTGATCGAATGCAGAACGGTTTTCGAAACGGAAATTATCTGGAAAGTATTCTTACCTGCGTGGATACGTTTACGCAACTTCTTCAAAAACATTTTCCTCCCGGAAAACGGAATCCGAACGAACTGAGCGACCGACCCGAAGTGATCTAATTTGTCAAGCGAAGTCGTTTTTTCGCCGCGTTCAGCTGTTGCGGAGAATATTGACCATGGAATAGAGACCGTTTCTTCTCGACATGGAAAGATGTTTGTCGAGTCCGATCTCCTTTAAAAATTCGAGAGATGCGTTTTTGATTTCTTCGCGAGTTCGTCCCGAAAAAACGCGGATGAGAAGCGCGATCATACCGCGCGTGATCGCGGAGTCGCTGTCGGCTTGAAATTCTATCTTGCCGTCCTTTTCTTCGGAAACGATCCAAACTCGGGACTGACAACCCGGAACCAAACGTTCCGAAGTTTTTGCGGAATCGGGAATCGCGTTCAGTTCGTCTCCCATTTCGATCAGAAGTTGATAACGTTCCTGCCAATCCGTACATTCCGAAAATTCGGAAACGATTTCTTTCTGAACGTCCGCAACGCTATTCATAGTCTTTGATTCCAGCTTTTCCACGTTCCCCCTCCAATCAATCAGAAAACAACGGAACGATCCTTATCTTTAGACGGACCCAGCTCCTAAAAACAAAACGAATCCGCATCGAATCCGTAAAAAGAAAAATTTGTTTTCTTAAACACGAACCCTAAATTAGATTCTCTAAAAACGGAAAAGAAGAATGAAACGATCCGAATCCGTTCGGAATTTTCAAAAGTAATTCTCGCCGTTCGGAGCAAACGCATTCATGAAAGTTTATGAAATTCAAAATCAATTCGGATTGGAGAATTTAAAAATCGCGGATCGCCCCGATCCGACTCCCGGACACGGAGAAGTTCTCGTTCGTTTTAGAGCCGCTTCCTTAAACTACAGGGATTATCTGATGGCGATCGGAAAGTATAATCCGAAACAAAAACTTCCGTTGATTCCTCTTTCGGACGGAGCCGGAGAAATCGCGGAAGTCGGTCCCGGCGTCACCAAATGGAAAGTCGGAGATAAGATTTGCGCGAACTTCGCTCAGACTTGGTTGGACGGCGCGCCGGATCATAGAATGCTTAAGAGCACCCTCGGCGGACCTCTCGATGGAACTCTTTGTCAGTATAGAATTTTTCCGGAAGAAGGAATCGTTCCAATGCCCGAGAATCTTTCCTTCGCCGAAGCCGCCACTCTTCCCTGTGCGGCGCTCACCGCTTACACCGCGATCGTAACGCACGGAAACATTCAACCGGGGGCGACCATAGTGGTTCAAGGAACCGGAGGAGTTTCCATATTCGCATTACAATTCGCTAAAATGATGGGATGCAGAGTCATCGCAACTTCTTCGAGCGACGAAAAACTCGAAAAGTGCAAGGCGCTCGGCGCGGACGAACTCATCAACTACAACGAAAAACCGAACTGGGAAAAAGAAGTCCGTAAAATCACGGATATGAAAGGAGCCGATCTCGTCATCGAAGTCGGCGGCGCGGGAACTCTGCAAAAATCCATCTCAAGCACGAAACCTTGGGGAACGATCGCGTTGATCGGAGTATTAGCCGGTGGAGAAAGCAACAACTTATCCCTCTTCCCGATTCTCATGCAGGGAATCCGCATCCAAGGAATCATCGTAGGAAGCAAAAGAAATTTCGAAGACATGAACATCGCGATCGGCACGAACAAAATCAAACCGGTCGTAGACGAAACGTTCTCCTTCGAGGAAGCTCCGATGGCGTTCGAAACTCTGAAGTCCGGAAAACATTTCGGCAAGGTTTGTATCGAAATTTAATCGGACATTCCAAAAAAAGAATATAGACGCGCGGCGCGGAACTAGAAAACCAACGGGAACACGAAGGCAAGACCGGTTTCGCGAAACTGGCGAATTTTTAACCCGCGCGTTTGTCCGTTTTTCTGCGGATCTTATCTCCGGTCCACTGGATCAGTTGCACTAAAATCACGAGAATCGCGACCGTAGCGAACATGATTCCGTCCTCGTAACGGTAATAACCGAAACGGATGGCGAGGTCTCCGATCCCTCCTCCGCCCACGATTCCCGCCATCGCCGAAAAACCCAAAAGACTGACCGTGGTCAAAGTGATTCCAGCGACGATTCCGGGTAACGCTTCCGGAATCAGAATCTCTCGTATAATCAATGTTAGGCTGGCTCCCGTCGCGACCGACGCTTCCAAAACCCCTTCCGGAATTTCTCGAAGAGCGGATTCCACAAGTCTTGCTAAGAATGGAATCGCCGCAACGGACAAAGGAACCGAAGCCGCGATCGGCCCGATCGTGGTTCCGGTGATCCATTGAGTCAAGGGAAGAAGCGCGACCAAAAGAATCACGAACGGAACCGAGCGAACCACGTTTGCAATCGTGTTCAAAACGGAATGAACGATTCTATTGCGGATAAAAATTCCCTTGTCGGTCAGATAAATCAGAAGTCCGAGAGGAATTCCGAAAAGAATCGAAATGGAAAGCGAAATTCCCACCATCCAAAACGTTTGGACAAATGCCTTTGCGAATTCGTCCATCGGAAGATTTTCGAATATTAGATTCATGGAATACGATTCTCCGCGAAAGTTTTGGAATCGTAAAAGGATCCGAGAATCTTTTTGGCGGCTTCCGACTTAGGGTTCGCAAAAAAAGAATGCGTATCATCGAGTTCCACGATTTTTCCACGATCCATGATCGCGGTTCGATCACAGATTTCCCGGACCACTTCCATTTCGTGCGTTACCACCAAAATCGTAATCGAAAGGGTTTCGCGGATCTGTTTCAAAAGTTTTAATATGGATCGGGTCGTTTCCGGATCGAGCGCCGAAGTAGGCTCGTCGCATAACAAAAGTTCGGGATGATTGGCCAAAGCCCTTGCGATTCCCACCCTTTGTTTTTGACCGCCGCTGAGTTGCGCGGGATAAACGGTTTCCTTTTCGGGGATTTCCACCAAGGTCAAAAGTTCACGCACCCTTCTCGCGATTTCCGCTTTGCCGGTTCCGGAGACCTTTAAAGGAAACGCGATGTTATCGAATACGGTTCGATTGGACGCGAGATGAAACTGCTGGAAAACCATTCCGATCTTTTGTCTGTGCCGTCTTAAATTCTTACCTTGAAGATCGGTGATGTCCGAACCGTCCAAAAGAATACGACCTCCATCCGGTCGTTCCAATAAATTAGGAAAACGTAATAGAGTGCTCTTTCCGGCTCCGGTCGTTCCGATGATGCCGAAAATTTCTCCCTTTTCGATTTCGAGACTTACGCGGTCCACGGCCGAAAAGGTGTTTCCCTTTCCTAAGGAAAAGGTTTTGGAGACTTCTTTAAATTCTAAAAAAGGAATGCGCGACATGAATCAGAACAATCTCTTGGGAGCGCCCTTGCTTTGAAAGAAAAAGACGCTCCACAAACGAGACAAAGAAGAATTTATTTACTTCTTGTTCAAAAGCCAATCCGGTTTTTGAAAGCCTTGAAAGTCCGTGTCGATCACCTTTGCAAACTCGGGAGAATGAACGGACTCGATCAGATCCTTAGCGAAAGGAACGTCTTTTTCGTTGGAACGAACCACGAGGATGTTCTTGTGTTCTTCCGCGAGGGTTTCCAATTTGATCGCCTTTGTCAGATCCAAACCGGAAGCGATCGCAAAATTTCCGTTCACGGCGGCGAGTTCCGCGCTTTCCAGAGATCTCGGAAGTTGAGCGGCTTCCAGAGGACGCAGATCGAGTTTTTTCGGATTGTCGGTCACGTCCGCAAGCGAAACCTTTGCGGGATTCGCATCCGGAGACACTTTCAATAATCCTAATTCTTGAAACAACTTCAACGCTCTCAACTGATTGGTCGGGTCGTTCGGAAGAGTGATCGTTCCTCCGTTCGGAACCGCTTGAACCGTTTTACTCTTTCCGGCGAAAATCGCCATCGGCGCGGTTGGAACCGAAACGATCGGAGAAAGATTCAGATTCTTATCCTTGGAAAACTTATTCAGATAAACGGTATGTTGGAAAAGGTTCGCGTCTATATCACCGTTTTCTAATGCAAGATTCGGTTGGATATAATCGCTGAATTCCACGATCTCGATCTTATAACCCTTCTTGATCAGATTCGGGAACACCGCCTTTTTCAAAAGGTCTCCGTAGGGTCCGGGGCAAATTCCGATCTTTAAGGATTTGCGATCGCCTGGAAGTTGGGGCGCGCCCGCCTTTTTACAAACGGCGGTCGAAAAGAAAATCGAAGCCGATAAAAGAATCAAACCGAGTCGAATGGATTTCATCGTTTATATTCACCTTTGCTAAATTTGAAAATGGATTACGAAACAAAAAACCTGTCAGCGACGCTCGTGCAAGTCGCTTTAAAATTTTTCCTAAAATTTTCTATCTCCGCCGTTCACAAGACGATTCCCAAAAAGAATTCCCGGAATTAAACCGAACGCAAACACAAAACCGGAAAGCGAACCGGCTGAGATTCCCGAAAAAAAAGCGCCGAAGGTGCAACCCACAGAAACGCAGGCGCCCCAGCCTAAAAAAATTCCTCCGAACCAATAGATCAAAGTTTTTCTGCCCGGCAATTCCGGAATCGAAAAATGAAATTGAGAAGAGGCCAAAGAGGAAACGAAAGAACCCGCGATCAAAGAAAGCGTAAAGACCGCGTTGATCGTCAAAGCGTGAACCTCTTGTTTTGTCGCGCAACCCGCGATCGAATCCAAACCGTAAAGACGATCCGGAAGAATTCCGAACGAGCTCGCAAGAGTTCTGGAAATTCTCCCCAACTCGGAAGTCACGCCCAAAGGACGAACCCGAAGATAATAAAGAATCGAAATCAAACCCACTAAGATTCCTCCGATCCAAGAAGGCCAACGACCTTCGAACAGAACGTTTGGAAACTGATTTCCGTAAGAATGTAAGGTTTCGTTCGATTCTTTTTTTGCATCGGGAACGATTCCGTTTCGGGAAATCGCAAACGCGGAGACAGCAAGAACGAAAAGAATCAAAAGCAGACTTCCCGCATAACCGAGACGTTGCGGCAACCAGATCACCGGGGCCTCCGCGATCCAAAGACTGTAAAAGGAATTCCAGGTTAAAAAGCCGAGAATAAATCCGAACACAACGCCGACTAACGTGGGGATCGAACCGAACGAACCTTCCGCGATCCGATACAGATGACCGCTGATGCACGAACCGGAAACGACCATTCCCAACCCGAAGGAAAAACCTCCGAGCAAAAGATGAACGTGAACCGGCCCGACGAAAGCGTTCGGCGGAAGATAACCCGCGTTAGGTGAAGGAATCCACGCCTCGAACACCGCGAAGGTGCCGATCGTGGAAACTGCGATCGCCGTCAAAATTCCGAGCGTCCCTCTTGGATCCTTCTCCCGGTAATAATCCCGAAAATTGCAGAAGAAACAGAACCTCGATCTCTGCATCACAAACCCGAGTGCGGAACCCGCCAGCACGCTCACCGAAAACTCCCTTCCGAAACTTTCGGAAGAATGAAACCAATACGCCGTCGCCAGAAGAAGGAGAAACAACGTCCCCGAAAGAATCTTTCCGATTCCTCCGGGATTTGGTAAATCCTTTCCGGCTTCGATCGAACTCAGTTCGAGAAGATCCACGTCCATATTCGCCTAACAATGATTATTTTCCGGTCCACACGGTTCCGGACGGATTGTCGATGGGAACTCCCACCGCGTTTCCGTATTCCGTCCAAGACCCGTCGTATTGTTTCGCGTCGTAACCCAAAAGTTTTGCTAATACGAACCAGGAATGGCTGGAGCGTTCTCCGATTCTGCAATAGACGATCACGGGCTTGCTTCCGTCGACTCCGACTTCCGCGTATAACTTTTTCAGATCCACGACGGATTTAAAGGTTCCGTCTTCCGCGTTCACAGCCTTTGCCCAAGGAACGTTGACCGCACCCGGAACATGGCCGGCGCGGATCGCAAGTTCTTGAATCCCGGAAGGAGCGATGATCTTACCGCTGTATTCGTCCGGAGAACGAATATCTAAAAGAACGGTTTTGTTTTTGGAGTCCACCGCTTTCAAAACGTCCGGAAGTTTCGCTCTGAGTTTTTTATTCTCGCTCGAGATTTTATAAACGGAAGCGGCCACGCTCGGAGTTTCGGTGGAGAAGGGTTTCTTATCCAGTTCCCATTTTTTACGTCCGCCGTTTAAGATACGAACGTCCTTATGACCGTAGAGTGAAAAGATCCACGCGCCCCACGTCGCGAACCAATTGTTGTTATCTCCGTAAAGAACCACAATGGAATCGTTCGAGATTCCCGAAGAGGAAAGAAGTTTGGAGAATTTTTCTGCGGAGACAATGTCCCTTCTCGGTTGATCCACGAGATCGGTATGCCAACGAAAATTCAACGCGCCCTTGATATGTCCTTTTTCATACACACCCGGATCCACGCTTACTTCCACGATTTTTACTTTAGGATTTTCTAAATTTTGCAACAGCCAATCCGTGCTGACGAGAACCTCGTCGGCTCCGGCAAACAAAGCACCGATCGGAAAGAGCAGAATCAAAACGAATGAAAGCCAACTTCGCTTCATAAGAATACCTCCCGTTTTTTAGAAAAAGATTTCGGATTTCTCCTGAACTTTGAGCAAGAATACAATTTCTAAGATTGCAATCATTTTTCTGTTTTAACGGATTATTTTTCTTAAAAATTAAATTTGAATGCGGAGTTCCGACCGTAGAAGTGAAGTATATTGAGAATTCTGAAAAGGATCTTGTACGAACCGTTCTAAAATCATTCTTTGTTAAAGAATCAAAGGACTTAGGAGTTCCCACAAAATCATCGCGGCTTGTGAAGAGTTCCCGCACAAATCCGAGCAAAAGCTCCCATTCATTTTATTAAATTTTTGTCTGCTATAACAAATACTTCTTGCGTCTAAAGAATGAAACATTCTTCATCGTACTAAAAAAGACTTTTTCCAAATCAATCCATGATTACGATCTGGAAATCTTTCGGGGGACGTTATACGCCATGGCAACCAAAACCTTATCCAAGCCCAAATCGAAAAACAAAACGCAATCTAAACCGAAATCTAAAACGACTTCCGCAAAAAATATTAAACCGAAATCCTCGCCTTCCTTATCCAAGGGATTTCTCGATTCTAAAAATCCTCTTCCGGTCGTTTATCAACCGAATACATTGGATCAAAAAAGCAAAGAATCTCTGATCCGTTGGATCAAGACTAACAAACGCGCGTTAACCGAAGATTTGAAAGAATACGGGGCAATCTTATTTCGGGGATTCGACGTTTCCTCTCCTCAAGATTTCGAGGACGTGATATTCAACGTGGATTCCAATCTGAAGAATAATTATCTCGGAACTTCTCCGCGAAACCAAGTGACGAAGTATGCGTTTACCGCGACGGAACTTCCGCCAGCGTATCCGATCATGCAACACGCCGAGATGAGCTTTTTGGATTCTCCGCCGAGAAAACTTTTCTTTTATTGCGGCAAGGCTCCGGGCAAGTTCGGGGAAACTCCGATCACCGATCTGAGAAAGGTTTTGAACGAAGTGCCTTCTTCCATTCGCGAAAAATTCGAAAAGGAAAGAATCCGTTATTCGAGAGTTTACGACGGACCATCCAAACAATCCCGTTTTCAATTTTGGAAAACCAAACGTTGGGACGAAATGTTCCAAACGAAAGATCGGGACGAAGTGGAAAAGATTTCCAAAAAACAAAACTTCAAAGTGGAATGGTTCGGTCAGGACAACCTGAGATTGATCAACACTACATTAGCGATTCGTAAACATCCCGAGTTTAAGTTTCCGGCATGGCACAACCATTCTCAGGTGTTTCATATCGACGCGGCTCGTAAAGAGTACTGGAGAATTTTCGCGCGTCAAAAAACGGTTCGCGGATTTTTCGTAGGTCTCACTCTCGAGATTCTAACCTTTATCAAAAAGCTCACCACTAAAACGGAATATCTCGATACGCATTGCACATACGGAGACGGTCAAGAAATTTCAAGCAGGGAATTGAAACAGATTCAGGACGCGTTCTGGAACAACATCTCCCTTTTCTCTTGGAAAAACGGGGACGTGTTGGTGATCGACAACTATTCCGTTTCGCACGGAAGACATCCGTTTTCCGGTCCGAGAGAAATTTACGTGGCTTGGGCGGATTAAAACATGCACGAGTTGGACGCAGTTCGGATTAATTTCAACGAAAACGGTTTAGCTTTATTGAATCTTCTTTTGGGATTGATCATGTATGGGATCGCTCTCGAACTTAAATTGGAAGATTTTAAACTGCTTTTTGAAAGACCGAAGGCGTCCCTCACGGGAATTCTTTCCCAGTTCGTTCTTTTTCCGTTCGCGACGTATCTTCTGCTTTGGATTTTAAACCCGCCGCCCGGAGTCGCTCTTGGAATGCTTCTTGTTGCGGCTTGTCCCGGAGGAAACATTTCGAACTTCATTACGCTTCTCGCAAAGGGAAACACGGCTCTTTCCATTTCGTTGACCGCGTTTTCTTCCGCGCTCGCGATCTTTGCGACGCCTTTTAATTTTTTCTTTTGGGGAAATTTATATCCTCCGGTTCACGCGGCTTTAAAGGAAATCTCCCTCAATCCTTGGGACGTATTTAAGGCGATCCTCGTGATCTTGGTAATCCCGATCATCCTCGGTCTTTTGACAAAAAGATATTTACCGAAGGTCACTGCAAAGATCGAAAAGCCGATCAAAATTCTTTCCGCTTTGATCTTCGCGGCGTTTTTAGTCATCGCTCTTGCGGCCAATTTCCAGATCTTTTTAAAGGTGATTCATAGAGTCTTTCTTTACGTTTTTCTAATGAACTCGGTGGGATTTCTCCTGGGTTATTACTTCGCAAAACTCATGCGACTCGACGAAAAGGACGCTCGTTGTATATCCATCGAAACCGGAATTCAAAACTCGGGGCTCGGCCTTGTGTTGATCTTCGCGTTTTTCGGAGGTCAGGGAAGTATGGCCATCATCGCCGCAACCTGGGGAATTTGGCACGCGATCGCGGGTGTGACTCTCGCTTGGTTCTGGTCCAAGAGAACGGCTTCGTTAAACGTTCAAGCGATTTCGAAAGGTTATTGATTCCGATAGAGTTCGGAAACTTTCGGACGGATTCTCGACTTCGTAAAAAAACGATTCTCGTTCAACTTTCCTTTGCGGATTTCCTTTTGTTCTTCCTTGGAAAGATGAAGAACCGTTCTACATTCTTCCGTGCAACAACCTTCGAACTTTTCGGAACAACTTTCGCATTGTATAAAAAGAATATGACATCCGGGATTCGCACAGTTTACGTGACGATCGCTTTTTTCTCCGCATTGGTGACAGGTTGAAATGATTTCGTTTCCGATCGCTTCCTGCAATCTTCCGTCGAACACGAAGTTCTTTCCTTTGAACTTGGATTCGAGTCCCTTGTCCGCGACTTCGTGCGCGTATGCGATGATCCCGCCGTGAAGCTGGTTGACGTCCTTGTAACCGTGGTGTTTGAGCCAAGCGCTGGCTTTTTCGCAACGGATTCCGCCGGTGCAGTACATTAGAATTTTCTGATCTTCTTTACCGTTTAAAAGTTCCAGGAGCATTTGCATCTCCTCGCGGAACGTATCGGACTGAGGAAGAATGGCGTTTTCGAAATGACCGATCTCGCTTTCGTAATGATTCCGTACGTCGACTACGATGGACTTTCCGTCCTCAAGATAACGATTGAATTCTTCCGCGGAAAGATGAGTTCCCACGTTAGTCACATCGAAGGTTCCGTCCTCCAATCCGTCCGCTACGATTTTTTTTCGAACCTTAAGATCCAGTTTTAAAAAGGAACCGTGATCGTCCTGAACGGCGATCTTAAACGGCATGTCCTTGAATTCTTTTCTCGAATCCAAATTCTCCCTAAAAGAATTCAGATTGTGAGAAGGAACCGAAAGTTGCGCGTTGATTCCTTCGTGAGCGATGTAAATTCTTCCCAAAACACCGAGCGCGTCCCACTCGGCGTAAAGACGATTTCTCAGTTCGTCCGGATTTTCCAAAATGACATAACGATAAAAGGAAAGAGTGGTTCTCGTAAAATTCTCGGCTTCGAGACGTTTTTTAAGAATCTCTTTTCCGTAGATATTATGAAGAGGTCGTCTTTTAGTTTCGCTCTTCTTTTGAGAATCGTCGCGATCAGCCATACATTCTTAACTCTGAAATTTAGACCGTTCTTGACAAGCCTTTCTTCTACGAAACCTCGCTTCGATTCCGAGTTTCCTTATCCTCTAAGTCACGAGTTCCGAAATAAAATTCGGCGTTGCCGTTTAAGAATTTTCATAGATTCTTTTTCCGTCGAGTTTATGACCCGCGATCGCGATCAACGTATATAGGAACAAGGCTTGGATCGCAAACGCATAGATGTTTTCGGGAACGGGAGCGAAGGGATTGATCAGAATCAACGAAAGAAAAACTCCGGCGAGCGTCGTCATTCCCCACTTGCCCGCAAATCCTTCTCCTTGTTTACTTCCTTTTAAATAATAAGCGAAGGAAAGAACGGTCAACGCAACTTCGATTCCCACCGTCAGCCAGAGATTGTTCCAAAGACCGAATCCCAACTTCGTTCCCGCGTCCGTAAAAACGGGAAGATCGGGAGTATGTACGGGAAGGTCCAAAATATAATGCGACATCACGGAAAGGGCCACCGCGAGAGGAATCTTCCATCTCTGCGCTCCGCTTTCTCGGTTCGTAAGAAAGTAAAAAAGAACGAACGCGAAGACGGACCAAAGAACGCCCGCCACCAAACTATGCGTATACGGCATATAATAAAGATCGAACGGATTGCTCGCGGTAAATCCGGGAACGAGTCTCATATGTTCGATCCCGATCATGATGAAGATCATAAATAAAAAATCCACGAACTGAACTCCGACGAGCAGGGACCAAAACGGAGTTTTAGGAACGGCTTTTTTGAGCGCGAACGCGACGCTGTAATGTCCGATAAACATAGAATTCTCTCCACATAAATAGGATTTGAACCGCGTAGAATTCCACACCGGCAAAGAATGGAAGTCAATCCTTTCCCGAGGCTTTTAAAGTCGTTTTTCAATTTTTCAAACGGCTTCACTTCGCGTTATCGAAAAACGCGGGAACTTGAAAAAGATACTTTACGGTCTCGGGTTAAAAGGGATTCTAAGTTTCGGAACTTTTATGAATACAAAGATCGGATATATTCTTATTTTATTATATACTTTCGCGCTTGTGGACTGCGGCGGCAACCTCAGAGGCAAACCGATTCCCGCAAATCCGGATCTCGCGGGATTTTATCTTTCCTCCGAAACCTCGGAATGGGCCAAAGACGACAAGATGAAATTGGAAGTGTTGAGCATTTTTCCGAAAGCCAACGGAGATCTTGCCTTCGAAAAAAAAGTGATCGTAAGACTCAGCTTTCTCGCGAGCGACGATCGGGAAGAATGGAGAATCAGAACCGGCGGAATCGTGACGAGCGACAAGGAAATTCTTTTGCAGGAATCGCTTTATCAGGAATTCCATCAGCTTCATATGGGCAAAAGACAATCCGATCCGAGACTTTGGAAACTCAGCGAGATGGGAGCGGCTTCGAAAGTAAGAGAGGTCGGAAACGTCACCGCAAGCGGCAATCTTTTGGGAGAATTCTCCCCCGATGGAAGAACATTAAAATTTTCTAAAGCAGTTTTCACCAAGATCGGAGAACCGTTTCAGGGAAGAATTACGGCTAACGTGAATCAGAAAACCGTAACGATCGACAACGAAATCGCCGGAGTCGTATTTTATAAAATTCCGGGCGCGGAGGAAAAGATCGTATCGGTGTTTTCCAAAACGGAATTGATCAAACCCGGAATGATCTTTCTCGTAGGAAAGGATCAAGTTCCCTGCAAGATCGTGGAGGTCTTTCAACAATCCGGAATCTTGGAACCGATCGATTCCAAAAAAGTCGTTTCCGTATCCGTGGGCGACCCGGTCGTTCTCAAAGGAACGATCGACAGAAAGGCGATCAACAAACGGGCCACCGCGGACGAGATCATTCGCAAACTCAAATCCGATCCAAACGTAAGTAAGGAAGAACTCATCCGAGAAATCGAAAAACTCAAAAACGAAAAGTGAGTTTCAAAACTGCGGGTATTCGAGCAAAAGAGCTACGAAGGCCGCAGTCGATTTTCCGTACGTCTCCCCTATTTTTTTCAGAGCGGAATCGAACTCGGTCACGGCCGGAGTCGAATCGAACTTAGGCAACATTCGATCCAGAGATTTGGCCGGATCGCCGTTCCTATCCGGAATCAATATCAAACCGTTTAAAGTTTTGATTTTCGTTTCGGAAGAATCGGCGACAGCAACCGCGTGAGAACGATACGTTCTCGAATACGCGTCGGCGACTAACGCGAGTTTGATTTCGTCCATTCCCGAAAAGACGGGAATGCCGATCTCTTCGTGGGACCAAAACGAAATCGTATTAGCGACGATCGTATAAACCGAACTCATTGTTAAGCGAAATCGATTGCTGTCGTGCGCGGGATTCCAGTCGTTTACTCCCAAATCCTTCGCGACTTTTAGAGCGACCTCTTTGTTCACGATCGCTTCCACCAAAGCCAAAGAAACCGGAATCGAAGCTGTAACCGCGGTCGTCGTCACGATCTTTCCGTCGGCGACATAGCGACGATTTCGAATCCAAGTCGTGTTCGGAAATTTTTTTTCCAGATCGTTTAAGGAATACCAGAAACCGGTCGCCTTCTTTCCGTTTAAAAGACCTGCGTTGGCCACCACCCAAACCCCGTCGCAAACTCCGATCACGGTCGCGCCCTTGGAAGACTGTATGTTCAACCATTTTAAAAGAACCGCATTCTCCGAACGATGAACCGCGGGAACGATCACGTAATCCGCTCCTTCCGGAAATTTTTGATCGAAGGAAGAAAGAGATTCTTGAACTTCGATCTTCATCGCGGGAAAAAGATTCATCGTTCCGATTTCGGTTCCCAAAGCGAACACATCCGCAGCTTGAGAACGAGTCAAAACACCGTAAGGAATCACGAAGTCCGTCAACTCCGTCATAAAATTGTCTCCGATCACGGCGACCACGGGACGCGTTCTTCCGAATCGACTTTGATATTTAGGAATCGTTTGCATTTCGACGACCGGTTGATTCTTTGAGGCCGTTTCCGATAGCGCGTTCTTTATGGAAGAATTCGAATCCTTTGTTTCCGCGGAAAGCGTAAAGACGTAGAACGAAAAAGCGAACGCAAGAACGCTTAAACTTAGAATTCGCATTAGAAATTTAGAATGGTTTTTGAAACCGAAATCTCGTGAGAGTAAAAATGGACGTTTTGTTTTCATATCCTTAGTATGCACCGCATTGCGTCCGATGTCGTCCTTTGGGATACGGACGGACCCGGCGCGCTTCGCAAAAACGAAAAAAAAATCTGGACTTGGACGGAAATACGAACCTCAATACCCTGCATGTATACCTTTTTGGCCTTCGGGGCGGGACTCGCGATCCTGCTTGCGGTTTCCGGTTTTATGAATTCCCTGCGAAACGAACCGGAGAATCTACGAAACGACAAAGACGGAATCCCCGAATCTCGACCAAAGCCAAGTCGTTTAACAATTTTTATCCAAAAACACGCGGTTCCGTTTTTGTTCCTATCCGTTGCCTTCGTACAACTTCATATCTTCTTCGAATTATCCGATCGGCTCGTGCGGTTCTCTTGGTTTGGCGAGTTTCACATTCCGTTTATTTTTTTGATCGGACCTCTGACTTATCTTTACTTTCAACATTTAAGCGGACAAATACCGGATCGATTTTCCCCCTTTCATTTAATTCCTGCTTTGCTTTCGGTTTTAATCCTATTTCCTTTTTATATCCGAGATTCAAACTCTAAGAAAGAATTTATCGCCTTGTTGAATCCTTCCGATCCGTATCATACGATCGTTCTTGTTTTACTCGTTTTAGGAACGATATTGAATTTCATCTATCCGATCACTTTACTAAAAGACGTGTGGAGATGGCGCGGCGCGGCGAAAGACAAAAACAAACGAGCTTCGTTCGATCCCTTTCTTTTTTTATTTGCGGGAACGATTTTCGTCCTCGTTCTTTTTGTGATCGCGCAAATCGTTTACATGCCCTTGTTCTTGATCGCGTCTTCGGGAGTTTCGATTTTGATGTGCGTCATTTTTCTGATCGGAAACGGCACGAACGGAGTCTGGATCGAAAAATTCAAAAAAGAATCGAGAGAAGCCCGTTATACGGAAAGCCGTCTCAAAGGACTGGACGTCGATTCGGTCGTATATCGTTTGAACGATTTAATGCGAAGGGAACGATATTATCTCGACGAGGATCTTACGCTGGGACGTCTCGCGGAAGAACTCGAAATCCACACACATCAACTTTCCGAAATCTTAAATCAAAAACTCGGCAAAACGTTTCGAGAATACGTGGCCGGTTTTCGTTTGGAAGAAGCCGCGAGAATTCTGATCGAAGAGCCGCAAAGATCCGTTCTCTCCGCGGCCTACGCATCCGGATTCAACTCCAAGTCCGCGTTTCACAAACTCTTTCAGGAACGTTTCGGATGTACACCCACCATGTTTCGCTCCGAAACGATCTCTAAAAATAAAATCGAAGGAGTTTCTTGAACTCTGTGCAAGTGTTGCAAAGTCTCGGTAGCGACTTTCTTTTTACGAGGAAGCATTCTCGTTCTTAAATACTGAAACGGATATTCGATGAGCATATACAAAGGAACCGAAAGAATCACGATCAAACCAAGAACGGCGGTAAACTGAACGAAAAAAGTTAAATCGGAACTCGGTTCCGATTTGATACCCAAGATGGAAAGAGCGACTCCGATGAGAACGAGATGCCAAAGATAAATCGTAAAACTCAATCTCGCGACGGGAACAAAAATTCTCATACTGAAAAAACGACCCAACCAATTCTCCAAACGAACGACCGCGAGAAGAAGAATTCCCGCAAAACCTATGTTCAAAAGATTGTATTTAAACGTTTGAGTAAAAAATCCGCTCGTCCCCTGATGAACCCAGTGCGCCGTGAACAAAAACGAAAGAAACAAAAATAGAAGCGGATAATAAAAACGATCCTCTTGCCGCAAACGATCCATAAGATTTTTGTGATTCGTAAAAAGATCCATCGCGATCACACCCATCAAAAGAGAATCGAATCGGGTGTGAGTCGGAAAATAAATTTCATCGAAGTATTCCGGACTGAGGGGATAAGTCGTTGTCGTATAAACGACAATCCGAGCGATCGTCGGGATCAAAACCAAACCCCAAAGCAAGAATTGTCTGTGCTGTTCCCGAATCCTTTTGAATAAGAAGAGGCTACAAAACAAAGGAAACACAAGATAGAATTGTTCTTCGATCGACAAGGACCAGGTGTGAATGTTCATACCCGGAAAATAATTTCCTAAAAATACGAAATCACCCCACGCGTTCGAAAGTCCGAAGGAAAGTATATACGATTCAAGAACCAGACCTTTCTGTTGCGCGATCTTTAAAGCGAACTTGGAAACGACCAGACTGAACGTGATAAAAAAGAAGTAAGCGGGCAGAATGCGAAGCGTTCGCTTTAAATAAAACTGTTTAAAGTTGATCGATCCGTTTCGATTCCAATCGCTTAAAAGCCCCTTGGAAATCAAAAACCCGCTCAACACAAAGGATAAATCGACGCCGGACCAAAAAAAAGAATCGGATTGAAACGTTCCTAATTCTTTCCAAGCAAGCGCGTAGTGATTGAGAATCACAAGAACGATTGCAAACGCCCGAAGACCGTTCAAAGACTGAATCTCATTATCCCGATGATACAAAAGATCCTTAATAAAAGCTTTCATAGCTTCTCATGACCCTTTGCGGAAATTTTTCGGAGAGTCTTTCCGCAAAAATATATTTTTATTCTATAACTCTTTAACATTCGATGAATCAATTTTTTTGATTTTTTATTATTAATACTCTTTATTCGTGAAAGTGCGCCAAAAAAAAATTCTGAATGTTTATTAAGCAAAAAATTTCCTGAGCGAACAAAACGTACAGAAAGCGACCAATTTCAAATTCTATCGTCAGAACTAAATCATTCTCGCATAACAACAACTAGTTTCATTTTTAATCCACTTTGCTCTTATAAATGAACACATTTGAATCATAAATCAAAGAACGACTAACGTGAGTTTAGCGACCTTTCCTTGAAGACGAACAATTGTTATATTCCATTCTTTGCATCTTCTTGATTCTTCGTAGAAAGGAAATCGGAGAAAACGGTTCCCTTTTTTTCGGATTCTGAAGTTCGTTTTTATAAGTTGAAAACAAAATAAGAAACAAAGAAACGGAATGAGGGAACCAATGGCGATTCAATCCGAACAAAAGTTCGATTGAAAATCGTAAAAAGGAAATTTATAAAACGAAGAGAAGGATCGGATTGAAAACGTCCAGACGTAAGTTTCAAAAAATCGAAACAGAAAAAGATAATACGAAAGGATTAGGAATAAATCTAAAAAAAATCAGAGAAGAACGCGGAAAGGAAAAACGTGAAAAAAGAGAGAATCAAAATCGAATGAAAAAAGAGAACCAAGAAAGCACTGCAGGCAAAAAGAAAATCGAATCGGATGAGAAGATCGGGAAACGAAAGTGAATCAATCTTGACGAATGATTCTTCGAGAGTTTTAGATCCGGAGCGAATCCAAAACTCTCGAGAGAAGTTTTACTTGTTGCGTTTACGCATCGTAGCGTCGAGGTATTTCTTACGAAGACGCAGACTTGCAGGAGTTACTTCCAGAAGTTCATCGTCGTCAAGAAACTCGATGTTTTGTTCCAAGGAGAATTTTCTCGGAGGAACCAAACGAATCGCTTCGTCCGCACCGGAAGAACGCACGTTACTCAGCTTCTTCTCTTTTACGGGGTTCACTTCCAAATCGTTTTCGCGAGAATGGATTCCGATGATCATTCCCGGATAAACCGCGGTGTTCGGTCCGATCACCAATTCTCCCCTTTCCTGAATCTTCCAGAGAGCGTATGCGGTGGATTCTCCGGAGTCCATGGAAATCAAGGCGCCGTTCTTACGACCTGGGATTTCTCCTTTGTAAATATCAAAACGGAGGAAGCGGGAAGACATTACGCCCTCGCCTCTGGTTTCGGAGATGAAGAATCCTCTGAATCCGATGATCCCGCGTGTCGGAATTACGAATTCGACCCGGGTCATTCCGGACGGATGCGCGTCCATCAACTGAAGTTCGCCCTTTCTACGATTGAGTTCGGCGATGATCTGACCGGTGAACTGATCGGGAATGTCCATTACCAAATACTCGTACGGTTCGAGCTTTTGGCCTTGTTCGTTGGTTTTTAAGATTACTTCGGGGCGAGAAACCTGGATCTCGAAACCCTCTCTTCTCATCGTTTCGATCAGAACCGACAAATGAAGTTCACCGCGGCCCAGAACCTTAAAACGGTCCTTGTCTTCGGTTTCTTCCAGTCTCATCGCCACGTTGGTTTCGAGTTCGCGGTCCAGACGTTCGCGGATATTTCGGGTCGTTACGAACTTCCCTTCTTTTCCGGCAAACGGAGAATTGTTTACCATAAAGAACATGGATACGGTCGGTTCTTCAACCTCGATCGCCGGTCTTGGAGCCGGTTTTCCCGGTTCGCAGATCGTATCCCCGATAAACACGTCGGGAAGACCCGCGATTGCAACGATATCACCCGCTTCCGCGTTGTTGACCTCGTTTCGTTTCAGACCTTCGAAGTTGTATAATTTGGTAATTCTAAAAAGCGCGGTATCCGCCGGTGCGGCCGTGTCGGACTTCTTCGCCGCAAGTTGGATCACGTTCATTCCGAGCGCCATCTTTCCCGCGTAGATTTTTCCGACCGCGATTCTTCCTACGTAGTCGTTGTAATCCAAGGAAGTAACTTGGAATTGAAGAGGAGCTTCCGTATCCGCTTGAACGGGCGGAACGTGTTTGAGAACGGTGTCCAAAAGCGGATCTAAGTTCGTGCCCGGAGATTCGCTGAGGTTATGAACCGCCCAACCTTGTTTTGCGGAAGCATAAACGATCGGGAAGTCGAGCTGTTCGTCGGTTGCTCCGAGGTCGGAGAAAAGATCAAAAGCCATGTCTACGACTGCTTCGGGTCTTGCACCGGGACGATCGATTTTATTGATTACGAGAATGGGCTTGTGTCCGAGCTGAAGGGATTTTCCCAATACGAAACGAGTTTGTGGCATCGGTCCGTCGAAAGCATCCACGAGTAAAAGACAAGAATCCGCAGTTGCGAGAACTCGTTCTACTTCCCCGCCGAAATCCGCGTGGCCGGGAGTATCTACGACGTTGATTCTGGTTCCTTTGTAAACCACGGCGGTATTCTTCGCCTTGATCGTGATTCCTTTTTCCTTTTCCAGGTCGTTGGAGTCCATGATCCTTTCCCCGTCTTCTTTTGCAGTGACGGCGCCGGTTTGACGGAGAATTCCGTCCAGAAGTGTGGTTTTCCCATGGTCTACGTGGGCAATGATAGCTATGTTGCGGATTTCCATTCTAAGACCAAAAATTTCGGAAGCCTTGTGGTGTAAACCTTGTTTTTTGTCAATTTTTTAAAGGAAGAATTTTTTAACCGGTTTGAAACGAAGAATCTTCGGCAATGCCATGGTTCGGCCGTAGTCCTTGGGTTGCGCCGTGCTTGGTCGCGTTGGAAAAATCTTTTTCTAAGAATTTGTGGTAGTTCTTACAATCTTAGGAGATCCAAATCAATGGATTGAATCCGTAAAAAGTAGGAGTTCCACCAATCCTTAGCACCAGAAAGTTTTCTCGAACTGGGGGAAACGTAGTAGTTCCTACATCCGTTGGAAATCGAAAGGATTCCCGATCTCCAACCGATTCTCCGTTCTTAGGTCCGATCCGATCGATTCTCAAACCTTCCGCTCCGCCCTAAACTCGTTCCCCGAGTCGTGTTCCGCATGAACAAAGAAAAATAAAGGCAACTTCTTCACCTTTTGAAAACCTTCTCCTTGCACCAATCGATCGATCATTCTTTCAAAGGAAACCTGCGCATAAATCCGATCCCGATGAAGCAGATTGTTTTCATAAACCGTATTCCGATCTGTACCGTGATATTCCGAATATCGTTTGCGGGCCTTTTCCAAGTTTTGATAGGTTTCCAGACAAAGATAATAGGAGAATCCGTCGTCTTCATAATCCCATTCGAGAAGCAAAGCGCCTAAATCCGCTTTTTGAGAATCCGCAAACTCGGATAAAATCCCGTCGAGCTCGGCCGCTAAATCGTTTTCGACGGCGAGGATTTGGGAAGAATCCAACTTCCAACCGGACGCGATATGACCGTCTTCCAGTTCGGCGAACTTAAGCAAGGCTTCGTGCGGAGAATCGAACTTAAAAACGTTCTGAGAAATTTCCTCTTCCGCAAACTGATTGCGCTCGATGACTTCGTCGTCGTTCCAGATCAGTTCGATGAAATCGTTTCCGCGAGAAACGGTTTCACTGACATGCGGATTGTTTACGTTTTCGATCAACACGCGAAACGCCGTCGTCTTCGTCAAAGGTTTCAGATCCTCGTCCTTGTTTAATTTTTCGATCGGATACTTACGGCGAAGAGTTTCCATCGCGGCCCGAATTGCGGAAGCGGTGTCGTCTAACGCAACATAAACGCAGGCCAAATTGAGAAAAAAGGTGTTCTCATCCGTGGAAACGCTCCAAGGATCGCCCAGATCTTCGATCGCCTCGGAATATTTTTTTGTCGCGTAATAGGCCCAGAGAACGTTCGTTAAAAACGTTCCCTTGTCGCCTTTATCCTCGGCGGCCTGTGCCTTGTATTTTTTCCAAACGGAAAGAAGTCCTTCCGGATCGGATTTGTGGATATGATTGGCGAGAATCAAATTCAGCGCGCCCAGATTGAATTCTACATCGAGGGTTTTTTGCGCCCATTGACCCGATTCCTCTAAGTCGCCCAGTTTCCAATACGCGAACGCGATATTGTACGGAATTTTCCAATCGTCCGGAAACGCGACCATGGCCTTGAGACCGGCCGAAATCGATTCTTTCCATTCTTCTTTTTGAATATTCTTATATTGTAATGCTCTATAGGGGCGAGAAGTCGTATCCTTAGCGCCGAGTCCGTCCAACCATTCCACGATGTCGTAGTGTTTTCCTTCCAACGCGGTCAAATAAGCGTTTAGATTCTCCTTCGGATTTTCCGCTTTTAGATCGGCTCCGGCCTTTGCTAAAAGTTTTGCGAGTTCCAAATTTCCTTGTCGAACCGCCCACATCAAAGAGGATCTTCCCTTCCAGGTTTCGTGAACGTTTACGTCCGCGCCCGCGGAAATCAACGCGGCGACGATCTTTAGGATTTCGTTTTGATTCTTATCGGAATCGATACAAGCGCGGATCAAAGGAGATTCTCCGTCTTTTATGTCGACCGTGTTCGGATCGGCTCCTTGTTCGAGTAAGAATTTTACTTTTTCAAAACTTCCCGAAGAAACCGCGCTATAAAGAATCGTTTTGCCGATTTCTTTTCCTTGATTGATATCCAATCCGAAAGAGAGAAGAATGTTTACGGCTTCGGAAAATCTTTCGATGTCCTTACAATAATATACGAGATGATAGAACGCGCCGCTTCCTTTTTTATTGGTCGCGCGTATGTCCGCTCCGTTTTGAAGAAGCGCGGAAAGGGATTTGGGTTTTAAGGAAACCCCGCCCGAAAAACTGATCGGCAAAGCGCAGAACCAAAGGGGAACTTCCAGACTTTTAACATACGTTATGCGATTCGGATCGGCGCCCGCGGAAATCAGTTCTATGATTTTCGATTCTTCTTCGGCTCGAATGGCCTTGGTTAAAGATTCTTGCAATTCGTGTTCGGATAAAGACATGTTGGATCCTTTCTGAGTTTGAATGAATCAACAAGTTTGGATTCTTCTTTTTGACGTCGGGTTATAACTCGATAACGCGGAACCATAATTCAAGAGCAGATAACGTGCCCGCTCCGGATCGTTCGAAACGAAATGGAACAAAACGGAGCGGCGCGATTCGATTGATTCGAATTATTCTCCCGGAACAAAATCGGGTTCCAAGATGCGGGGACAAAACTCGAAGATCGCCGCAAAATAATGTCTCGCGATCGAATGAAAGATCCATTCACCCGCGCGCTTTAAGGATTCCTTAAACTCCGGAACCGGATAACCCTTTCTTCGAAAGAGCGAATCCAAATCCCAATCTTCTTCGCCGGGAATTACCTGAATCTTCAACATCGCGTAAAAAGAATGAGAACTCGGATCGTATCGAAACACGAGCGATCGACCGCCGAAAGGATTGCGAATCGTAAACGTCGCCCAACTTCCTTTCGGACCGGGTTCTTCCCCGTTTAAGGAATACAGTTCATACCCGAGTTCTTTTTCATCTCCGAAGAATTCTCTGAATTGCAAAAAGAACGCGTCCGCAAATTCCTTTTGAAGTTTGAGTTCCGGATCCGGTTCCATTGACATAGGAAAAGAATTCGATTCTCCCCTTTTGTGAAAAGCCTTTTGAAAACGAAAGTCCTCACTTTTTTCGGGAGAAATTTCAAAACAAAACGAACGAATTTCCCATGCGTACGCGACTTCGACGCATAAAATTCTTGCCCATTTTGAAATTCGGGATTCTATCAATGTGTTGAAACTAGGGAGAATTTTATGAGTTCACAAACCCACTATCGTTCTTGTACGCTCTGCGAGGCCATGTGCGGTCTCAGAATCGAAGTCGAAGACGGAAAAATTTCTGCGATTCGAGGCGACAAAGAAGATCCGTTTAGCCGAGGTCATCTCTGCGCGAAAGGACCCGAGCTCAAAAATCTCTACGAAGATCCGGATCGTCTTAAGTTTCCGGTCAAAAGAACGGAACAAGGTTGGGTTCAAGTAAGTTGGATCGAAGCCCTTTCCGAAACGGCAAAGGCCCTTTTCGAAATTCAAAACAAATACGGAAACGATGCGGTCGCGATTTACAACGGAAATCCCAACGTTCACAACTACGGTTCTATGTTGTTCGGAGACCGTTTTACAAATCGTTTAAAAACCAAAAATCAATATTCCGCGACCTCCGTGGACCAACTTCCGCATCAGCTCGTTTCCTATCTTATGTTCGGACATCAACTTTTGATTCCGATCCCGGACATCGATCACACGAAATACTTTCTGATCCTGGGAGGAAATCCGTTTGCGTCTAACGGCAGTTTGATGACCGTTCCCGACGTCAAAAAAAGACTGAAAGAACTTCAGGAGCGCGGAGGAAAGTTCGTCGTGGTCGATCCGAGAAAAACGGAAACCGCTTCCAACGCCGACGAACATATTTTTATCCGTCCCGGAACCGACGCCTTCTTTTTATTAGCGATTTTGAATGTGTTTTTTGAAAAGAATCTCGTAAAACCTTCCGTTCTTTGCGATTCGGAAGAATTGAACAAGATCCGAGAACTTTCCTCGCGTTATGCGCCTTCCAAAGTCGAAAAAGTCACGGGAGTCGACGCGGCGACGATCGAAAGAATCGCTCTCGAATTTACTTCCTCCGAAAGCGCGGTTTGTTACGGAAGAATCGGGGTTTCCACACAGGCCTTCGGTTCGCTTTCCCAGTGGCTGATCAATCTCGTAAACGTTCTGAGCGGAAACATGGACAAACGCGGCGGCGCGATGTTCACCCTTCCCGCGGTCGATCCGATCGATCCTAAAGGCGCGTTAAAAAGTTCGCCGGGCAGTTTCAATTCTTTTCAATCGAGGGTTCGCAAACTTCCGGAGTTCAACGGAGAACTTCCGGTCGCGGCCCTTTCCGAGGAAATTCTCACGAGCGGAGAAGGTCAAGTCAAGGCGCTCGTCACCTCGGCTGGAAATCCAGTTTTATCGACGCCTAACGGCGCAAAGCTGGAAGAAGGCATTCAAAATCTTGAATTTATGGTCTGCGTGGATTTTTACATAAACGAAACGACGAAACATGCAAACTACATTCTTCCCCCCACTTCCACGCTCGAACACGATCACTACGATATGATCTTCAACGTATTCGCGGTTCGGAATACGACCAAATACGCACAACCGGTTTTCGAACCGCAACCGGGAATGCTTCACGACTGGGAAATCTTCGTGGATCTTACGAAACGTCTCGAACTTTTACGCGCGGGCAAACCTCTACCGAACGAACTCATCACGACGAAACTCGGTCCCGCTTCCATCATCGACTTCGCATTAAAAGGCGGACCGTACGGTGAAAAAGGAAAACACAATCGTATGCTCAACATCAAATTGTTAAAGGAGAATCCTCACGGAATCGATCTCGGTCCTTTGGAAACCTGTTTTCCCGAAAGACTTTTGACGGAGAATAAAAAGTTTCATCTTCTTCCCCAACCCGTTTTGGAAGATCTTCCGAGACTCGCGGCCAAGTTCGAAGAATGGTCCGCGCGCGACAACGGTAAGAATTTTCTTTTGATCGGAAGAAGACATTTAAGGAACAACAATTCCTGGATGCACAATCTTCCCAAGCTGATGACGGGTAAGAATCGTTGTACTTTGATGATTCATCCGGACGACGCGAAGAACCTCGGTCTTCAAGAAGAGGAAGAGGTTCAAGTGGAATCCAGAGTCGGTAAGATCGTGATCCCCGCGGAAATCACGGACGAGATCATGCCCGGAGTCGTGAGTATTCCGCACGGTTTCGGTCACGGTAAAAACGGGGTTCGATTGAACGTAGCGAGTCAGTTCGCAGGCGTGAGCATCAACGATCTTACGGACGAAAAGGCGATCGACGAACTTTCCGGAAACGCCGCTTTCAGCGGAGTCCCGGTGAGCATTCGTAAATTCTAATATTATAATTTAGGTTCGGGCAACGGGATTCGTTCCGTTTCGCCCGGAACCTTCGGGAAACGTTCTTCCTTCCATTCCAGTTTCGCCTTTTCGATTCTTTCCAAGGAAGTCGACACGAAGTTCCACCAAAGATGTCTGTGTTCTTCAAACGGAACTCCGCCCAAAAGGATCGCTCTGCTTCCCTCTTCGGATGAAAATTCTATCTTCTCACCGCGGGCAAACACGGCCATCTGACCGACTCCGATCGTTTGACCTTGTATATTCAAACTTCCTCGAGCGACATACAACGCGGATTCCTGATCGTTCGGAATATTCCATTCTCCCTTTGCTCCGGGGTTTGCTTCCAAGTCCGCGTAGAATAAGGTCGAATAAACTTTTACGGGAGATTTTTTTCCTAAGAATTCTCCGGCGGCAAGTCTGAGTTCCCATCCGTCTCCGTTCACGACGGGAATGTCCTTACGATCGAGATGAAAAAATTCAGCGTCCACTTCTTCGTATTCTTTCGGAAGAGCGACCCAGGTTTGAATTCCTTCCAAAAAAGTGTACTGCGGATCCAACTGAGAACGTTCGCTGTGTGCGATCCCGGAACCCGCGGTCATCCAGTTGACTTCGTACGGACGAATGGGCATCTCCGATCCGATGCTGTCTCGATGAAAAATCACGCCGTCATACAAATACGTGATCGTAGCGAGCCCGATATGAGGATGAGGACGAACCACAAGTTCCTTTCCGGTTTGAATCGGAACGGGTCCCATGTGATCCACGAATACGAACGGTCCCACGTGACGCGCTTCGATCGAGGGAAGAATTCTTCGAACTCGAAAATTGTCTCCGAGATCTTTGAGGATTGCTGAAATGATTTTCATAAGATTAAAACTTAGACTGTTTATTTTTTGATTTCAGGATTTTTGAATGCGATTTCCTGAGCGCAGTATTGATTCGAATGTGTGAGTTCCGTTTCCGCTCGGCTCTTCAACCACTCTCCGTCTTTTTGAAACTTTTCGCCCACGAAGTCGTAGATACGAATATCGTTCGGATCGGTATGACTGACCACGTGATTGGTTTCCTTTTTGAATTCCTTTCTCCAATTTTTTACGAAATCGGAAAGTTGATTTTTTTGAAACTCGATCAGATTCTCGCGCGCGGCGTCGCAGTTTTGAATCAATTCCTCAACGGCGGCCTTTGCGATCCGATCCTCTTTTTTTTCACGGATCTTTCGATACGCGATCGTGATAAGACCAACCGTAAGAACTGTTTCCACAGCGCCTGGAATCGGAACGATCAAAGCGATCAGAACCGCTGCGACCAATTGTCTTTTGATCGATGTGCTGTTCTTTTCGAGTTCGAGTCCGTGCTTTTTGATTTCCTCGATTCGTTTATCAAAACGTTCCATCAAAGGTTTGTGAACGTTCTCTTCGAACTGATTGAGTTTGTCTTCGGCTTCCTTGTATTTCGTTTTAACGCCGATCTTGGAACTGTAGACAAGACCGTCTTCGTTGATATAACCGAGAAGAAGTTTTTGATTGTTCGGAATCACGGAAGGTTTTTCCCTCGGAAACGAAGAACAACCCATCGACAACAAAACGATTCCCAAGAACGAAAGTTTCGATAACGACCGTCTCATCTGCAATTTCTTGACCTTCCCGAAAACATCAAGGTTTCCCAATATTCCTTTTTTCTCAACTAAGAATGATGTTTTCGAAGCGAACCCACGGAAATCCAAAGACTCGCCGCGGTCAAAATCGTTCCCATCCAAAGCGGAGCTTCGGGAGAATAAACCGGCGCGCCCTTTGCGGTGAAGTATGAAAAAAGACCCGTCATCAAAATCGGTCCGATCACCGCCGTAACGCTCGTCAAACTCGTAAGAGCGCCTTGCAATTCTCCTTGTTCGTTTGCGGGAACCTGAGAGGACATGATTCCCTGCAAAGGAGGCATCGCGATTCCGCCGAGACAATACGGAATCAAAAACACGAACATCATCCAACTTTTCGTGGCAAGAGCGAATAACGCGTAACCCAGCGCGCTCAAAGTAAGACCGAGATAGATGCTTCGGTTCTGACCCAACACGGGAAGAATGATCCGAATCAAAACTCCTAAAGTGATCGCGTAAACAAACCCGACGACCCCGAGAGAATAACCCACCATCGCTTCGTCCCACTTGAACTTTTCCATCGTATAATAATTCCAAGTTCCCTGAACCGCGTGAGCCGCTGTGTTTATTAGAAAAAACGCAACTACCAAACCCACGATCATAGGATAACGCTTTAAATTGATAAGCGAACCGATCGGATTGGCCTTCTTCCATTCGAACTTTCTTCTGTTTTCCGGAGCCAAGGATTCGGGAAGAATGAAATAACCGAACAACCAATTTAAAAGCGCGAATCCCGCGGCGACTAAAAAAGGCGCTCTGGATCCGAACTGACCGAGGGAACCTCCGATGACCGGCCCGATGATAAATCCCAAACCGAAAGCCGCGCCTAAAATTCCGAAGTTCTCCGCTCTTTTTTCCGGAGGACTGATATCCGCGATATACGCGTACCCGGTCGTAAAACTCGCGCCCATAATACCGGCCACAACTCTTCCTACAAAAAGCCAAAGAATGGAAGGTGCGAACGTCAAAAATAAATAATCCAACGCGAAACCGAAAAGCGACGCGAGAAGAATCGGCCGTCTTCCGTATCGATCGCTGAGGGCGCCGACAAACGGCGCGCAGACGAACTGAACGATAGAATACGCGAACATCAAAAGCCCGCCGTCCCATGCGGCTTCGCTCAAAGATCCGTGAGTTAATTCTTGTATGAGTTTCGGCAATACGGGAATGATGATTCCGAAACCGATTACGTCGATGAGGATCGTTACGAAAATAAAACCCAATGCGGCGGGGCGTTTAGAATTCATAGGACCTACTAAACAAATAGTTAGTTTGTCGGCAATCAAAAAAAGGAACGTTTAAAACTTTGAAGGAAACGATTCGAAAGTTCGAAAAGGAAGAATTTCATTCCATCTGCGATCGTCTGTCGAGAAAAGACCGGGATCTACATTCAATTCTTCTTAAATACGGTTATCCTCCGTTTTGGAGCCGAAAACCGAATTTCGAAACCCTGGTTCATATCATTCTCGAGCAACAGGTTTCTCTCGCATCCGCAAAGGCCGCTTTGGAAAAATTGAAGGAAAGAATCGGCGCGGTTACCGCCAAGAAAGTTCTTTTGTTAAGCGACATCGAGTTGAGGGAATGTTATTTCAGCAGACAAAAAACGGTTTATGTTCGACATCTTGCAAACGCCGTTTTATCCGGACAACTCGCGATCGGTTCCTTGTCCGAAAAAACGGACGAGGAAATCCGAAACGATCTGGTCGCGATCAAAGGAATCGGCAACTGGACCGTGGACGTTTTTCTTTTGATGGTCCTGCATCGTTCGGATATTTTTCCGATCGGGGATCTTGCCTTGATTCAATCCTTAAAAAAAGTCAAACGTCTTCCGGCCGACGTGTCCAAGGAAAGAATTCTTTCCATCGCCGAAACTTGGAAACCGTTTCGTTCGGTCGCGGCGATGATCCTCTGGCATTCTTACATTAAGGAAAAGAATATTAAAATTTAAGAATATTCAATTCTTTCGTCCTACGAATCGAATCACAGAACCTTTTCCGTTGTGAAACAGACCTTCGTTCAATTCGATTACCTTTTCCGTAAGCTCGATGATCTCGTAGTTCGGAAAATCGGACTTCAATTCTTCGATTGAAAACAACATAGCAAGTTCGTTAGGACCTCCGACCTTCGGATTTTTTGCGAGGTATTCCAAGTGATTTTTGCTAAACGCCTCGAAGATGATAACGCCGTTTTTGCGTAGATACGAATCCAAGGTTTTGTGAAGAGAGGATTTGATGTCCGACGGAAAATGAGCGTAGACGAGCGCGATCGCGTCGAATTGTTCGGGTTGAAACTTCAACCGATCCAGTTCGCCGACTCGGTAGTCGATTGTGACGTGGTTTTTTTCGGCGAGTCGATGCGCTTTTTTTTGTCCTTCGACGCTGATATCGAACGCGGAAACCTTCCAACCCCGTTTGGCGGCAAAAACCGCGTTTCGTCCTTCTCCTTCCGCCGCGAAAAGAATCGTCCCTACATTCAATTTTTCTAATTGTTCTTTGAGATAATCGTTGGGTTGTTCACCGAATGCGAATTCTTCCTGAGCGTATCTTTCGTTCCATTTATTGAGCCAAGCGTTTTCCATATATTTGTTTGACTACGGCCGCGAACGCGGATTCGTAAAAATCGGAATTTTGTCCGATCGTAAAAATCTATTTTCCGAGAGAACTCAAAAAATTCCTCAAAGAAGCGACGCCGGACGGAGTATATCCTTCCGATTGAAAAAGAATCTCACGATTCCGATTCAAAATAAAAACCGTGGGAACTCCCTTGATTTTCACCTGAGAATAACTCGAGGACAAAGGATCGACGAGGGTTTCGGCAATTCCGCCTAACTTTAGTAAATTGGAATATTCTTTTCCGGTTCGAAAATCGTCCCCTACGAACACGATCCAAAGATGTGTTTTCCAGTTTCCGGTCGCGGAAAGATTGGTTTGTGCGGCGAGATTCAAAAGAACGGGAACCTGTTCCTTGCAGGGTTTACACTGAGAACCCGTAAAATTCAGAATCAGAACTTCCTTTTCCGAAAAATTTTCGAGCGAATCCGCAAGAATGATTCTTTCCTCTTTTAGATTATAAAAAGCGAAATTAGAAAGGGGTTCGGCGAAAACGGTTCCCAAAGGAAGAAGTAAAAATAAAAATAGGAACGCGGAACTTCGATCGAAGAGGGCCGTACAAAGCCGAATCGTTCTCGTCTTGAATCTTTCGCGCATCGATTTCGATTTCCGAGAATCTAAACGAACCCGATCGACGGAATTGTAAATCCTAATTCTAAGAATTCAAATAATTGTTTACTTTTCTCCAAATCGGATTTCGATTTAAGAAGACATTCGTTTCAAAAATCAGGATCGCCGATGAACGTCAGACTTCTTTTTATTTTCGTTTTTCTTTTATCCCTTTTTTCAACGATCGAAACTTCGGCCCAATCGAAGTCCTCTAAAATTTACGTTCACAAACTGGTTGTCGATGGAAATCTAAACGCGGGTTTGGAAACTCGTTTTCGAAACGGGATCATCAATTCCGTTCTGAGAAATTTCGAAGGAAAATACACGATCGTAGACGACGAATCCCTTTCGATTCTTTATAAAAAAGTCGCGGCCCTTCAGAAGTTGGATTGTTCCGATGAAATCTGTATGAAACAGATCGCGGACGCGATCGACGCGAACGAAGTCATCTCCGGAAACATCTCCTCAAAAAACGGACTCGTTTACGTTTCTCTTCGCAACCAGACAAGAGATTCAAAAACTTTAAACTACTCGATCAAGTCCACGTTTCAAATGGAGTTTCCCGAATTTCTTTTGGATTATTACGCGGGAGAATCGGGTAAAAAACTTTTAGACAATCGTTACAACCCGGACCCGAATCAAATCCCCGCTTCGACAAACGGAAACTTAAGCGTCGCGTTCTTAAAGATCAAACCCGTTCCCGGCACGAACTTAAACTCGATGGAATTCAAAACCTCGGATAAAATCCTCGAAGGAGTTTTGGACGAGGTAAGGGAAGAATTGGACGAGGCCGCAAAACAAAGCCTATCCAAAGAATTTTCGGAATCAACCCAGATATACAATCGAATTCTAAGAGCGTTTAACGATCGCCTTTCCGAAGAGTCCCTCAAAAAGTTGGAACCGTTCATCCGCGAAATCCAATCGAGCATTACGAATAACTTCAGTTTGGAATATAAGGAAAAGATAAACGAAGCCGATCAAAATCTTTTCATAGCCGGTCAATCGAACTCGGCGGATCTGCAAAAACGTCTCTTCGATTATATTTCCCTTGGAGAGGAATATTCCGCCAAGGTTCCCGAAAAACACAAACAACTTCAGATCCAACAAAGCATTCAGGAAAGAAAGGAAAAGGTGGAACTCGCGTTATTTTCTTTAAAGGAAAAAGAAGCGGACCAAGCGTATTCCAGTTTCGACTTTTCGCTTTCCTCCAAACTATATGCAAATCTTCTAAAGGAGATTTCCGATAAGAATTCCGTTCCTTATAAATCCTTGCGGGAAACGATCGAAAAAAAATCGGAGACCGCCGAGAAAACGGGCCGATCTCATTTGACCAATCGTTTGGAAACGATTTATCTTTTAATCGAAAAGGAATTCACCGCGGAAGCGTTGGCCGATACGGAAGACGAAAAGGAAACGCACCAGATTCGGATTCACGACGCGTTCCGCGACGGAATCGAAATTCTCGCCAAATCGGAGTTTGCCGCTCTTTCGCAGTTCGAAAGAATCAAAAAGGAAATCAAACGCGTAAATCAAAAACTAAAAAAACCGATCTCGCTTCAGGAACAGATCGATTCTCTTTTACACGAAGGCCTGGAAACGAGAAACCCGACTCAGATCGTAAACAGCCATCAACTCGGCGCGGATTGGGAAAGTAAAACCGGTCTTTTTTGGGGTTCCGCAAAATCCAAGCTCAAGGATATTCTCGAAAGTACAGCGGCCGCTTCCAATCCGAACCGGGAATTTAAAAAACTATTGAACATTCATTTTCAGGGAGAAACAACTTCGACCTTTTCGAAACCGTCCGCAAATTCGAGCTCGGGTTCGAACGCGAGCTCAAATACGAATACAAACGCGAGCGCAAATACAAACGGCAACGTTTCCAAAAACACATTCCAATCTTCGAATATTCAAAAATCGAGTTCCGAAAAAAAACGGATCCAAAAACAATCCTCCCCTAAGGAAATATTTTGGGAGATCACGGAAGGAAGTTATAACTGGTATCAGGCGAGTCAGATCTGCGATTCCAGGGATCTTCGTCTGCCCACGATCGAGGAATTGGAAGATTCTTACGAAAGCGGGGAAACCGAATCATGGACGGGAAACGATTCTGAAAAACGATATTGGTCCTCCACCGTTTCCGTCGGAGAAAACGGAGCCTACAACCTGGACGTGTTCAAGGGAGAAATCCGTTGGGATCATCTCAGCAACTACGCGGGAGTTCGTTGCCTAAAATAAAAGTCGATCCTTTTTCGAAGCGACTGTTCCGACAAAACTCCCTAAAAAGAACTTGCAAAAATTCTAATATTTTCCCTCGGCCATTCCGGCGCGCAAAACCTTCTTATCGAATTTGCCCACGCTCGTTTTCGGAATCGCGTCGATCAAACGGATATCGTCCTGATGCGGCACTTGCCAGTTCGCAAAATTCTCCCTAAGAATTTCAAGAACGGATTTTTTATCCACGTTCTCTCCTTCCTTGGCGACTACAAATACCACGGGAACCTCTCCTCGAATTTCGTCCGGTTTTGCGACCACGGCCGCTTCCAAAACTCCGGGGGTTTTCAAAACATAACCTTCCATCTCGACGCTGGAAATCCATTCTCCCCTGGTTTTGATCAGATCCTTTTTGCGGTCCGTGATTTGAACGTAACCGTGTTCGTCGATCGTAATCACGTCTCCGGTTCGAAACCATCCGTCTGGAGTAAACGATTCCCTGCTCGGATTTCCATAATAAGAAGCCGCGATCCAAGGTCCCCTTACGATCATTTCTCCGGGAGTTTTTCCGTCCTTGGGAATTTCCTTTCCCTGATCGTCGATTCCTTTAAGTTCCACACCGGCGACCGCGGGTCCTTGTTTGGCGAGAATATGCAATTTTTCTAATTCGTTTAAATCCTTCATCGTCGTTTTGAGTCTGCACACCGTTCCCACGGGGGACAACTCGGTCATTCCCCACGCATGGAGAATGTGAATTCCGAAATCGTTTTTGAATCCTTCGATCATGGATTGAGGCGCGGCCGATCCTCCGACGATCATCGTATGAAGACGGCTCAAGTCGTAGGAATTCTTTTTCAGATGTTGGTAGAGTACGTTCCAAATCGTGGGCACTCCCGCGGCCATACTTACCTTTTCCTGTTCCAAAAGAGAAGCGAGTCCGTGACCCAAAAGATGTTTTCCGGGAAACACGAGAATCGCTCCCGTCATCACACAACCGAAAGGAATTCCCCATGCGTTCGCGTGGAACATCGGAACCACGGGAAGAATCGTTTCCTTTTCGCAAACCCCGAGACTATCGGACATACAAATCGACATGCTGTGCAGATAAATCGAACGATGACTGTAAACGACTCCCTTCGGATTTCCGGTCGTTCCCGAAGTGTAACACATTCCCGCCGCGGAATTTTCGTCTAACTCCGGTAAGGTGATATCCGAGCTTCCGTTCTGAATTAGAATTTCGTAATCTATTAAATCCGGCAAAGGCGCGGGCTCCATCGCTTCTAAATCGTCCATAACGACGAATTTCGGTTTCTTTTTAAACTGTGGAAGGAGATCGTATAAAACCTTGCTCAAACTTTTGTCCACGAAGATCACCGAATCCTCCGCGTCGTTTACGATATACACGAGTTGTTCCGGAAAAAGACGGACGTTCAACGTGTGAAGAATGGCGCCCATCGAAGGAGCCGCGAAATAAACTTCCAAATGCCGATAATGATTCATCCCGAACGTAGCGACCCGATCGCCCGGCTTGATCCCGAGTTTTTGCAAAGAATCGATCAGCTTTTTAACCCGAACCGAAAATTCTCCGTACGTATAACGGTGCATCGATTCGTCGTTCATCTTCGTTACGATTTCCTTTTCGGGATGAACTTCGGAAGCTCTTCTTAAAATGGCGGGGACGGTAAGTTGATAATTCATCATCGTTGATTTCACTTGATTTCTCCCGGGCAAAAGCCGATTGGATTTAAAACGTAGGAATGAAATTTCGGAAGTTTTCAATCTTCGTCAATAAAAGTTCGATCGTAAGCGATTCGATTCTCCGCTTTGAAACGAAAAACATTCGGAAATAACCGTTTGACAGTCAGGTTTTCCGGTTTGAAATGGAATCGGAGCGCACGTTTGGATTCAAAAGAACCTTCTAAAAAAACCACCGGCTGGCCGCTTTATATCGCAGCGGGTATTCTCCTATTTTCCGCACTTATCTTTCTAATCAGCAAATTCAATCGAACCGGTTTAGAGGAAAAAATCGCGGCCGGTAAACCGATCTATTTTTTATTTCATGCGCTCGGCGATAACGAAGAATACGAATTCGGTCTTTTGGCGACCTTGTTCCCTTCCAACAACCGTTGCGCCTTGTATTTCATTCATCCGATCACTTCCTTCGACGATCCGGACGATTCTTTGGATCTTCTGAAATCCGGAGCCAAGTCCTCGGTCAAAAGCGCGGTCACCGATTTGATCGGAACCAAGCCGCATTATACGATCGCTCTTACCGCGTCGAATTGGATTCGTCTTGTGGACCTTCTCGGAGGTTTGAGCGTTTATACGGATAACAAAACCGTTCGCAATTCTTCCGAATACAACCGCGAACCCGGAGTTTATACGATGTCCGGTCAGGACGTGTACGACTACGCGAGCAAGATGGATAAAAAAGAAACCTTGGATTACTTGGAAAGAATCAGCCGTCAAGAAAGCGCCGTTCTGACTTTGTATGAAACTCTTTTCCAAAAAAAAGAATTCTTAACCACTCCTCTTCTGATCTTCGCTCATAGTCTGATCGAATCCGATCTTTCCAAAGAGGATTTCGTAAGTCTTGTTAAGTTCGCCAATTCCAGAAGAATCCAATTCGGAATCAGCGAACTTCCCGGCGAACCGGCTAACGATCCTAAGACGAAAAAATTATATCTGAAGACGGATATCGCGAGAGCGAGAGTCGCGTTTCGTAAATTCTCCAAAGATATGAACTCCGACGTTTTTATGGACGCGGAATTCGCAAGAACCGAAGTGTTGAACGGAACCGAGGTCGCGGGTCTTGCAAAGGACGTTCGTAGCATTCTTTCCGATAAAAGAATCAAGGTCCTCGCGGCGGACAACGCTTGGAAAAAAGGATTTCCAAAAACCGTGGTCATCGATCGTTCCGGAAACACCGCGATCATGGACCGCATTTCGACAGTATTAGAAAAAGCAGAAGTACATCACGTATTGAGAAAGGATCTGGGCCTCGACGCGACCGTTGTCGTCGGCTCCGATTACGAACCGAGAAAATAGAGATTCATGAGTCCCGCTCCCAAACAAAACCCAACAACCAAAGAAATTCTTCAGATCATCCACGATATCATGGTGGATAAGAAATGCGAAGAAGTCAGCATTCTAAACTTGGAAGGCGTCAACAGCTATCTGAGTTACTTCGTCATCTGCACCGTCAACTCCGCCGTTCAAGCGAACGCGGTCGCAAGAGAAGTCAGAAAAACGTTAAAAGAATATAAACTAGCCCATAAGGAAGCCGATAAAACCGGAACTTCCGCGAACTCGGGTTGGACGCTTTTGGATTTCGGCGAAATCATCATTCATATCATGACTCCCGAAAAAAGAGAATATTATAATTTAGACAGACTCTGGCGAGACGCCAAGAGAATGGAACTCTAAAGGAGAAACCGTTCCTTTCGGATCGGTCCGTCGATCATGATCTTTAACTCTGCCGTCTTTATCTATTTCTTTCTAATCGTTTTGGCGGTTTGTTATTTTTTCGCCGCAAGAAAAACGTCTCGAAACGTTCAGAATATCTTTCTTCTGATCGCGTCTTATACGTTCTACGGTTGGTGGGATTGGATCTTTTTGATTCTAATCATCTCCGTTTCCGTTTCGAACTTCTACATCGCTCTTCTCATCGAACAAAAAGAATCGAACAAGATCCGAGGCTGGCTTTTGTTTTTGGCCGTCGTGATCGATATGGGGATGCTCGGTTTCTTCAAATATTATAATTTTTTTATAGAGAATTTAAGCGTCGCCGTCAAAACCTCCGCGGGTCTTTTCGGAGTCGAAGATCCGACCTTGTTTCAGGACGCGACTTTTTTACAGATCATTCTTCCCGTGGGAATCAGCTTTTTTACGTTTCAAACCCTTTCGTATGTGATCGACGTTTACTATCGCAAACTCAAAGCGGAAACGAACCTGGTGGACTTCTCTTTGTTCGTATGTTTTTTTCCGCAGTTGGTCGCGGGTCCGATCGAAAGAGCGGGAGATCTTCTCCCTCAGATCAAGGAAGACAGAAAGATCAACTTGGATCTTTTTTACAAGGGTTGTCTTTTGATTCTCGTGGGCTTTTATATGAAGACCTACGTGGCGGACAATCTCGCCGAACTCGTAAACCTCGTTTTTCTCGACAATCCCTTGATCTATAAGGCCAATCCGGATTTGGCGGGCGGGCATTCCGCGATTCATACCATTCTTTCGTTTCTGGCGTTTTTCTTCCAAATTTATTGCGACTTCGCCGGGTATTCGTATATCGCAAGAGGTTCCGCGTTTTTACTCGGATTCAATCTGAGCGAGAACTTCATCACACCGGAGTTCAGCGTGAACTTCCGTGAATTGTTCCGTAGATGGCACGTTACGCTCAACCGATGGTTCACCGATTACGTATACATTCCGTTAGGCGGAAGCAAGGTAAGCAGACTTTACAATTTCAGAAACCTATTCATCATCTTCGGTCTTTCCGGAATTTGGCACGGTGCGAGTTGGAACTTCGCGTTTTGGGGACTCGCCTGCGGTCTTTATATCGTACTTTATATGATCTTCAAAGAACCTTTCGAAAAACTGAAACTCTCCGCCAAAAGCACGTTTCCGATTTTGAATCACGCGTTCTTTACGAAAGGATTCTTTTTCTGGTCCTGTTTTTTCACGACGTTTATGTTCGCGATGACCTCGATCTTCTTCAGAAGTTACGACGGTCAGCACGCGAGAATTCTTTTGGCGAGCATCTTTGAGAACTTCTTCACTCTCAGAGGACCGAACGATCAGATCAGCGTCGCCAACTATTTCACCGAGATCGTAAAGGTGGTCGGACCGCTTCTCGTCTGGGATTATTTCCATTATAAGAATAATTCAGCTTTCTTTATATTCGAAAAACCTGTAGTAATCCGAGTTCTTACGTATCTCTTTTTCTTTTACTGCATAGTTCTAAAAGGTGTGTTCGGCAAAAATGTCATTTACTTCGCTTTTTAAGAATAAGGTCGTTTTAATCGTTCTCGGAATCGTGGTTGCGATCGAGCTTACGGCCCGGTTTACGGAGATCTATTTTTACGAACACACCGAAGTCTTTTTGGTGAACAACGTCCGTAAAAAAATGGAATCAGGCGTTTTGAACTACGACGGATTGATCTTCGGGGATTCCAGAAGTATGTCCTTGGTTCCTTCTCCAACTTCGAACGTTTATAACTTCAGCCTTCCCGCGATGGGAGCCCGTTATTATACGCATTATCTCTCCAAATATCTGAACGCGGGAAACAAAAAGCCCGAGTTTATCCTATTCGCGTCCAGTCCGGGGCTTATCACGAGAGGATACGGGGACCCGATCATCGATCCGACTTTGATCCAATACGTAAAACCGAATATGAGCCTTTCCGAATATTTGACGAACCGTTTCGTTTCCGGTTTAACGTATAAGAATTTCGTAATGGAAAGCGCGCCCGCATCGATGCAAAAAACCGTTTCCGAGATCAACTGGAAGTTTTTTTCGCACAGGATTCTCCATTTATTCTCCATGAAAGAAATGATCGAACAATACAGAGGACCGGAACTTTTATACGTTCTTTCCGCTTCGATTCCCAACGCGTTTTCCACATACAGATACAGAAAGGCGCTTTTAAACGTTTTCTCCTACGAAAACTACAAACCCGCGGAAGCGAAGATGAAACTCGACTGCGGTTGCGAAGAACTTTATACTCCTCAGTGTATGCCCCCCGAAAGCAATTTTCGGGACAACAAATGGATTTCGGAAAAGTTGAACTTTCAAAACGGAGGACTCAATATTTCCGATCGGATGAAACCGCAACACGCCGTTCTGTATCAGATGAGTCAGGACAAACTCAAAGAAGAAGTATTGGCTCCGTATAAGGTCGAACCTTCGTTCGACTTTGCAGCGTTCGAAGATTTTTTAAATTATACGAAGAATCAAAACATTCAGGTTTATTATATCGTAATGCCGTTTCCGGATTACATAGAATCCACGGATTACTTTCCGAAATTCTGGAAGGCGTTCGAATCTTTGAAAACGAAGTATCCGCATCTCAAGGTTCTTCGGTTTGAAAAACAGTTTATGAAACCTGAATTTTATTCGGATCAAATCCACCTCAACTGCCAAGGCGCCAAAGCCACCAACGAGATGTTTCACAAGCTCGGATACTAAAGGAACGCTTCGTTTTGTCGAAACTCCGACAAACGCCCTTCGATTCAGTTCGAAAGGCGTTCTCGACGTTTTCGGTTTCGGAACGATCAATAAATAAATCGAATCGCTCTATTTCCTCGGTCGCTTACGAATACGATCCCACCCAAACTCTGCACAACATCCATCGGATGATTGAATAAGGCGAAACCGAAGGCGCCGTCCCTATAACCGATTTGATCGGCGCGGGCATCCCAGCTGTTCACCTGAACGGATTCCCTAAAAACACCTCCTTTGGTTTTTGGAAACGTCGTTTCGGTGGCAAAGAATGTGGCTCCGATCTGATTTCCGTCCGCTGGATCGTGATAACGGCTGATCGTCAAACCTCCTCCACCGAACAGAGAATTTCCCGAGCCTACCGCTCCGTTCTCACAACCGTGCGCGATGACATTCTGCTTAACGAAATCGTAATTTACCGTACACATCGATTCCGGCGTAAGCACCGGGCTGTAATCATACGTGTTATAAAACACATGAGAAGGAATCGGCGAAGCGGAAATATCAAAAGGCCCGTAGTCTCCGATCGTCACCGCATTCGGAACGATCGTATCGACCATGTCGTTGGCAATATCGTATCGGCGAACCTTATTGTTTCCGTAATCCGCTATAAACAGATATTTGTTGTCAAAGGACAAATCGATTCCTTTGGGCGTGTTGAGTCGAACGTCGTAGGTTCCCGCACCGTCGTGATATCCCGCAACCGTTCCCACGACGGTCGACAACATATCGTTCGCGATATCGTATTTGCGGATTCTATGATTGTTCGTATCCGAGATATAAATATATTTCGCCTGATCGTCGACCGCCACGTAACTCGGGCGATTGAGCTTAACGTTCAAATCCACACCGGCTCCGTCTTTGTTCCCCGGTAAAAAACTTTTTCCAACGATCGTCGTCATTTTTCCGTAGATATCAACCTTACGAACGCAGTTGTGATCCGGGTCCGCGACGTAGACGTTCGTGTATTTATCCACCGCGATTCCCGCGGGACTAAAGGAAGAATCCCCTTGATACAACGTATAAACCCTGCTGTTTGCGCTGGTAATCAACCGATTCTGATCATTCGAACTCGCGATCAATTCATGTAAGGAAGGTCTTTCCGCATTTTGCTGTTCGGAAGATACGGACCCGATTAAGGCCAAAATCGAAGAACGATTTTCGTTCGACGAATCGGGATTCAAACAAGACGTGAGAAAAGACGCTCCGAAAACAAGAAGCGCGATCCTTTTTTTATAACTCATACTTTACTCCTTTGTGATTCGGGATTTATTTTTGGATCACCCCAATTTCACAAAGATACTAACAAGGAAAGAAATCTTTTAGAAACGAAAATAGAACATTCGGAACAAACGACGAACATTGAATCGCCATCGTCATTTCGAGATTACCGCATTATTTTTATAAATATTAATTTATTATAATATTTGCAAGTTATCAAAATATCGGGATTGTTTTCTAAAAATCAGGAGGATTTCGGGGAGAATGGAGACAAGAATGTGTAGAAGTGTTCCTACACTTCGATCGTGATCGCGAGGCGGGCCCGCCCTGTGGAGCGCCCCATAGGAAGCGACACATTGAGTTTATTGGCGGAGGCGGGCTTGTGGGAAAACTCCCGCAATTCTCCTCTAACAGAAAAATCGCAACCTGTCAAACGCGATTCTAACCCTCAGCCTTGTCGGAACTCCGACAAGGCGCCTGCAAAATTGAATTTACTACTCGAGAAACTTTTCCAAATCCGCGACGTTGTTCACCGGAAGTTTGCACGCAAAGTTTTCACAAACGTAAACGAGCGCGTCGCCCCCGCTGTCCCTCGCATCAAAAAGAGAAGAAAGTTTTCTCGCATCCTCGAGTTCGTCTTCGCTTACGACCGCAACGACCGAGTTCGGCAAAAATTTCTTACCGATTGCGGCCAAAAGATCCTTACCCGCGTCCGAGTTCTTACGAATCAAAACGATTTCTTTCGAATGATTTTTATAAGACCAATACGCGGAAAGAAGGAACGGATAACTCAAAGCGTGTGTGGATAATTCTTTCGTAAAATACAAAAAGATGGATTCCGCGATTTCACGATAACGATCCGAGTGAACACCCAGCAAGGACAACTTCACCAAAGAATACGAAAGAGAACTGTTCGCGGAAGGTTCCACGCCGTCGTAACCGTCCACGCTTCTTCTCAAAAGAACCTCTCCGTCGATCCCCGTGTCGAAAAAAACGCCCGCCGGAGAACGGAACAAACGGATCGCCTCTTCCATCCAAAGAACCGCGTTTTTCAAATAACGAATTCCTCGGCCCGCCTCGAACAACGCGATCGAAGCCGCGATCATCTCCGCGTAATCATTAGAATATCCTAATATACCGGATTCTCCGTCGCGAAATCTTCGTAAGATTCTTCCGTTTGAATCGATCAGATTTTTTTCGATAAAAGAATACGTTTCTTCCGCGAGACGAAGAAATTCTTCCCTCTGAAACGCCGCGCCCGCCTTGACGAGAGCCTTGATATAAAGACCGTTCCAAGAAGTAAGAATCTTATCGTCGCGCAACGGACGGATTCGTTTGCTTCTCCGTTCTAAAAGTTTTTTCCTGCCTCTATCCAAGGCCGCGTCGATTCGTTTCAATTCTTCAGCGTCTAGTTTTGCGACCGCGCTTCGATAACTTTCATGAAGAATATTCTTCCCTTCGAAGTTTCCCTTTTCGGTAACGTTCCAAAATTTTTCGAGCAGGGAAGAATCTTCTCCGCAGACTTCCCGGAATTCCGCGAGATCCCAGATATAAAAAAGTCCTTCTTCTCCTTCCGAGTCCGCGTCTTCCGCGCTACAAATTCCCCCGCCGGAAATTCTCATGTCGCGATGCAGATATTCGATCACGTCCAATGCGAACGACTCCGCCGGAATCTTTTTGGAAACCTGAGAATATTCCACAAGGCTTTCCAAAAACAAAGAATTATCATAGAGCATCTTCTCGAAGTGAGGAACCAACCAATGATGATCGGTGGAATAGCGACAAAGCCCGCCCCCGACCTGATCGTAAATTCCACCTTGTTTCATGGCTAAAAGCGTGTTTTCGACCATTTCCAGAGCTCGGGGATTTCCGGAAGAATGATGATATCGAAGCAAAAACGAAAGCCCCATACTCGGTGGAAATTTATTGACATGATTGGTTTTAAAACCGCCGAACTGCGGATCGTAATAACTTTCGTACAGAGAATACCCGGCGTCGAAACTATTCTCCGGTGGAAAACCGGACTCTTGTTTTTCGCTCGCGCGCCCTTCTCCGGACTCCTTCAAATACTGGGCGAGCTCCGTGGAAGCGGCGATCAATTCCTGACGTTTGCCGCTCCATACTCCCTGAATGACATTCAAAACTTCTAAAAAACTCTTTCTCCCGTATCTTTGTTCGGGAGGAAAATACGTTCCGCCAGTGATCGGCTTTCCGTCCGGAGTCAAAAACATATTGAGCGGCCAGCCGCCCTGTTGATCCATTGCGTGCAACGCATCCATAAAGATTCGGTCGATATCGGGTCGTTCTTCCCGATCCACTTTGATCGAAATATAATGTGAATTGAGATAATCCGCAATGGTTTGATTTTCAAAGGATTCTCTCTCCATCACATGGCACCAATGACATGTCGCATAACCTATGGATAAGAAGATGAGCTTGTCTTGATCCCTTGCCTTGGTCAATGCTTCCTCACCCCATGGATACCAGTCGACCGGGTTGTACGCATGTTGTTGGAGATACGGACTTTTCTCTTGTGCAAGACGATTGGGTTTATGGGAATGTAAATTCATTGAATTGTTCTCTTTTAGACTCGTAAAATTCATTTTTCGATTTGTAAAAAACTTCCTGCATTCAACCATGTCCATTAAGTAGGCACTTACATGGATCTTAAAAAGGAAAGGACTCGCAGAAAATTCAGAAATCTTCTCATTTTCGGAACCATCCTTTTTACTGCGATTCAGCCCACTGCCGGAGAGGACATCATTCCAAACGAAACCGTTTTGGAAGAGGAAAAAAAATCTTCGGACGGGAACCTAAGCGATTCTAGAAGGGTACTGCGTTTAACTCTAAGAGAAGCGGTCAATCACGTCCTCGAAAAAAACATCACGATCCAAAACGCAAAGATGGAATACGTAAAAGCGGACGGAACGGAACTCAAAAACGAGTCCCAGTTCACTTGGAATCTCATCGGCGGGATCACGGTCTTTAAAACGAATCTTCCCAACAACCGAAACAACGTCTTCGCCGGACAAAAACAAAGTCAGGACAAGATCAGCGTCGGGATCGAAAAGAATTTTAGAACCGGTACCTACGCAAAATTCGAAGCAAGCACGACCCGTTTCGATACGAGCGCTTTTGAAAATCCGCAGACCACCCCTTCCAACCTTACGTTTCTTGCGATTCCTCCGCAGTACACGAGCGCCCTTACGATCACTCTGAGCCAGGAACTTCTCAAATACAGTTTCGGGAAAACCCAGAAAGACAAAGACGCAATCATCCGACAAAACACCGTCATCAAACGGGAAGAATTGATTTATACACTTTCTCAACTCGTGGTTCAAACCCTCGTTCAATACTGGAGTTTGAATATCTACGATTCCAACGTAAGAACCTTGGAAGAACTGCAATCCAACACGAAAAACATCCGCGATCTTACCGCGAGAAAACGCAATCTCGGACTTTCCGAAAACTTCGAAGTCAATCTTTGGAGTTCCATTCTTTCCCAAACCGCCGGGAATTTGGAAAAGGCGAAAGTTTCCCGCAAAGAAGCGGAAAGAAACCTGATCCGTATTTTAAACGCGGATCCTACTTCTAAAATCGAAGGTGTTACCGATCTTCAAGAGGAAGTTCCCGCGGATTTCGAAGTGGAAAAGGATTATCTCTACGCTTTGGATCATAGAACCGATCTGAAGAATCTTCGCAAACAAAGAGAAATCGCTGAACTCAACCTAAGAATCAAAGAAGCGGAAGATATGCCTTCTTTGAAAATCTCCGGCGCTTATTCCACAAGAGGTCAGAACATCGTTTCTCCTCAACAGAACGTCACCGATACGAATCGCGGTATCGCTTCCTTTAAATATCCCGAAGCGTATGCGGCGTTCCAATTTTCGTATCCACTGTGGGACAAGGGAATCAAAGCGGATATTCGAAACGCCAAATTGGATGTGGAGAATTTAGAGAAGAAAGAAGCCGAACTCAAACTCAGCATCAAAGAAGAATTGTCCAACCGTTATGCGGCGATCGTTGCCGATAAGGATCTCTTTGAAGGCGCGAAGAAAAGAAAAGAAGAAGCCAACAAATACTACAGAGGTCTTTCCGAACGTTTTCGTCAGGGGAGATTTACCGCGGTGGCCGTGAAGGCGGCATTGGATAACGTGATTCAATCCGAACTGCAAGTGACTCAATCCAAGATTCAGTTGAACATCGACATTCTACGATACGAACTCGCAAAGAATCATATCTTCGAAAAATTCGGCGTCAACGTAAACGATATCATCGATCGTTTGATGAAGATGGTGGACACCGCGCAACTTCAAAGCGCGGCATCCGCAACCAATCCTCCCGAACAAAAATAATTCTTTTTCGTTTATTTGATCGCGAACCCGTACACGTGCGGTCGGATCGGAAGAAAAATCATAGGAAGCGAACGTTTTTCGATTTGTAAACTCGAGAAATTCGCGTTCTGAAGCGTTTGATACGTATCTCTGTTCAGATGACAACCTTCGAAAAACCAACGCCAAGGTTTATAAACGATCTTCTGAATCCATTCTATCCAAGAACCCTGCTCCGCGGCGACGTGTTCCAAAAAAACGAATTTTCCTCCCTTTTTTAAAACCCTCTGAATCTCTTTCAAAACCTGTTCGGGTTTTTCAACGGTACAAAGAACCAAACTGCAAACCACCGCGTCCACGGAAGAATCCGCAAACGGAAGTTTTTCCGCGGATAAATTCATCAGCTCGACATGGACCGAATACTTTTCCGAATTCTTTTTCAAAAGAGAATGTACGGTCTTGTTCGGCTCCACAGCGAGAAGAGTCGTTCCCGGTTTGAAATATCTCAGGTTCGAACCGACTCCGGGACCCAACTCTACGATCTTTTCGGGCATATTCTCGAAAAGATTCCTTTTGATCTTTCGGTATTTGTAATGGATATATCCCTGCAAGGATTGGAAAAAATACGCGTTTACCAAGCTCAAGGCGGAAGTTTTTTGGACACACATGATAAATTCTCTCTTATGTTTTTATTATATTCAATTTTTAGAATTCTTTTTGATTTTCCGGATTCCAATTTCCGGGAACCATCCACAACGCTTCGGAATACGCGACGCACTTGCGGTCTTCGATTCTGTAAATCGCGGTTCCGGCGATTCTCTGCCTTCTGTTTCTTCCGATTTCCCAAGATAGAATCGCGTAAGGAACTTCCGGGAAAATAGGTTCCAATAATCTTCCGCGCAATTTCGCCAGAACGATCAAGGTCGGTTCCACATAAGAAACCGCAAAACCTCCGGGACAATCCAACGCGGCCCATACGATCTCGTTGCGGACTTTTCCGTCCGTTCCGCTCAAATCCTTCCAAGGATTCCAGAATGCTCCGTGCAGATGCGTAAACCCGACTTGATCCGATATCTTTGCGGGAAAGATTCGCATCCCGTCTTCGTGATTCCGATTCGGTCCGCATACGAAACAAGTGGGGAAAGGATGTTGTTTAAAACCTAAGTATTCTTTTTCGGGATGTTGAATTCCTTCCAAAGAAGAAGAATTCAATTCGGGAACGTCCCTATAAAACTCGGAGTCTTCCTTTGCTTCCGCGATCACTAGGTTCGATTCTTTACTCACCAATCGAATTCCGTTCTTACCCGAATCTCCGGAATAATACAAGGTTTCGCCGAGCGGAGCCGGAGCTCTGATTTTGATAACCGCGGCTTTGTGTTCGATCGGATTGGCTGTGATGCCCGCGACATATCCTCCGTTTCCGCTCTTGGGAGGTCCGCAGTATTTTTCGTTGATCTCAATACTTTCAAAGTTAGAAATGGATGAAGTTTGTTTCATAAAGATTTGTGTATATCGAGAATGGAAACGGTCAACGTCTTTGATCCGAGGAAGAATCTCCGATGTCGATATTTGCTTTTGGTACAAAGCATTTTTAGGAGCCGTGTTGTATGAGCGCGCAACCCGAAAAGATCGTACACTTGCTCTCCGGAATTTCGGAAAGAATCTTCTTCAGTCTTTCTTTGAGTTATGAAAAGGAAGGATACAAGGACATCAGTCCTCCGCAAGGAGCGGTGCTCTGCGCGTTACGAAATCAAATACCGGAGTCTATGACTTCCATCTCCAAAAAAATTTTCAGAGATCGATCCACGGTCACGCAGATCGTCAAACGATTGGTCGCCAACGGTTACGTGGAACGATTCAAGAACGTGCAGGATTCTCGGGTTTCCGAAATCATTCTCACGGAAAAAGGAAAGGCCGCGAGGTCCGCGGTGGTTCGTTCTTCCCGAAAGATGTTCGCGAGAATTTATAAGAATACCACCTTCGAAGAAAGAAGAATTTTGATCGGGCTTTTGGAAAAAGTGGATTCGGGAAGTTGAGGATTTTTACAGATTAAAAACGGCCCGCGTAAAATCGAGCCGCTCTCGTTAAAGTGGAGGAATTCCCCAAAAACATTAAGCTTTTGGAATTTTAGGCATTTCTAATGGATGCGATTCGCCTTCCAAGGATTTCAGGAACTCGATCAGATCCTTCTTTTCCCCTTCCGTAATCGTAGCCGGTTTTAAAAGAGGATCTTCGATGGAGCCGCTGGAACCGCCCTTTACGAAATGATCCACGACGTCTTCCAGTTTGGTGAACTTTCCGTTGTGCATGAATTCGTTCTTTTTACTCACGTCGCGTAAACTCGGAGTTCTTATCTTTTGTGCGATCCCGCTCAAACCGGTGGTATGCTTTTCGGAATCGGAAAAGTTCGGACCCTTATGACATTGAGAACACTTCGCCTTGTTCATAAAAACGTCGAGGCCGCGTTTCTGCGAAGGAGAAAGCGCGGATTCTTCCCCCATCACGTAACGATCGAATTTTGAATTTTTGGATACGATCGTTCTTTCGAACGCTGAGATCGCCTTTACGATCCGATCCATAGTGATACCGGGCGAGCCGAATGATTTTTCGAAAAGCTCCCGATATTCGGGAACCTGATTGAGTCTTGCGACGATCGTTTTTTCGTCCTTTAACATCACCGCGGTATGAATTCTTTCTTTTACGATCTCTTCCAGATCGTTCGCCTGCGGATCGGCGAATACGTCCTTATACAAACCGACGTTCGTCAACGAAGGCGCTGAGGATTTGTGGATCTTGTTTCTCGGTAAAGAATTTTTTTCCGAATTCTGAATTTCCACGGAATGACAGATGGCGCAGTTCGTATCGCCTTTTAGAGAAAGTCGCTTATCAAAATAGAGAAGTTTTCCCAATTCCACCTTGTCCTTGTTGTAAGGATTGTTGTTGGGATGAATTACGTTCTTTACGACGAAACCTTCCAGTTCCGTCTTTTGAACCGGTTCCTTGCAGGCCCCGAAGGCGGCCAGAAGCGAGATGAGAAACAAAATGGACAAAATCCTAAACATGTGGACCATCCTGGGTCAATGGTTCGAACGACGGGCTCTTCTGTCAATTCGAATTTAGAACAATTCTAATTACATATTCATGAATGCCGATTCGGGCAAAGTTTTTTAAGAAAGAAAAAATTTACGATTTTTGTCACGGGAGAATTCCGGGCCGCGTCTTCCTTGCAGACAGGGAGGCAAACATGTCACAAGTCAAAACCGTTTTGATCGCAGGCGGAGGTTACGCGGGAATCGTCGCGGCCAATCGTCTCGTCAGAAAGAAACTTCCGATAGAAATCGTTTTAGTCACGGCCCAGGAACAATTCCAGGAAAGAATCCGCAATCATCAACTGCTCGCGGGAACTCTCAAAAAAACCTATTCGGTACGATCCTTGTTGCACAAAAAAGTAAAACTCGTGATCGAAAAAATCGCAAAGATCGAAACCAAATCCAAACGCGTTCTTTTGGAAAACGGATCGAATGTATATTACGATCATCTTATATACACTTTGGGAATTCAAGGATCGCCCGTGGAAACGACCGGAGATTCTTACGTTGCGGTTTCCGACGTGGAAGCCTGCGCGAAAATGCATGAAAGAATCAAACAAAATCCATCCGCTAAAATCACCGTTCTCGGCGCGGGTTTGAGCGGCATCGAAACCGCCGCCGAACTTGCGAAAGTGTTTCCGAAATCGACCGTGACTTTAGTGGACGCAAACGTTTTCGGAAAAGGCTTTTCGGACGAGGGAAAAAACAGAATGATCGGATTCTTCTCCGAAAACAATGTGGAAATATTAGAAAATACTAAAATTCTAAAATACTCCGATAAAAAACTTCTCGCCGCGAACGGCGGAGAAATCGACCACGACTTTTGCGTATTGGCAAACGGTTTAACCGCGTCCAAGGTCGGAAGCGCTTCGGGTTTAAGAACCAATCCGATCGGTCAGGTTTACGTAAATCAATTCTTGGAAGTGGAAGATCATCCCGAAATCATCGGCGCGGGCGACTGCGTCCAAGTCGTTTCGAGCGGTTACGATCATCTGAGAATGGCTTGTGCGACCGCGCTTCCGATGGGTGTTTATGCCGCGGAAAGACTTTCCCACAAACTCGGAATCGATTCTAAAAAAGGAAAAAACCCGTTCTCCTTAGCGTATCTCGGAAGAAACGTAAGTCTCGGAAGAGAGGACGCGGTCGTTCAAGAATCGAACCCGGACGATTCTCCCACCGATAAAATCTGGACCGCAAGAAGCGCGAAATGGATCAAGGAACTGATCTGTAAATTTACGATCCTTTCGTTCCGATTGGAAAAATCGTTCGATTTTTATTTCTGGAAATCCTTTCCTGAAAACAAGAAAGAATTCGAAAGCGGAACCCTCGCTACGGAAACGGAGAAATAATCTTGGACAGACTCGGGCAATTTTTAGAACACAAGTCTCTCGTTTTCGGGATCGCGTATCGTATGACCGGAAGCGTAACGGATGCGGAAGACATCGTTCAAGAATCCTTTCTTCGCTGGGAAAAATCCGGTTCCACCGAAATCCGATCGCCGAAAGCGTTCTTATCCACGATTGCAACGCGTCTGTCTTTGGACACTCTTCGTAAAGTGAAGAATAAACGCGAAACCTATATCGGGCCTTGGTTGCCCGAACCGATTCCGACTTCGCCGGAAATGGAAGAGCCGGATCCTGAAACCTTGGATCTGGCCTTTCTTCATCTATTAGAAAAATTGAATCCGATTGAAAGGGCAGTTTTTATTCTCCGGGAATCCTTCGATGTGGATTACAAGATCATCGCGGAGGCCGTGGGAAAAACGCAGGAGAATTGCAGACAAACTTTAAAAAGAGCGAAGGATTCTCTCAAGTCGGAAAGAAAAAAATATTCTCCCGATAAGGAAACGAAACGAAAACTGCTTCATAACTTTTTATTGGCTTCTGCGAAAGGACAACCAGAACTTCTTCTTCCCTTTCTCAAAGAGGAGATCGTTCTCTGGTCGGACGGAGGCGGGAAGGTTCACGCGGCGAGAATTCCTCTTTTCGGCAAAGAACGAGTCGCTTCGTTTCTCATCCGCACTTCCAGAAATCCGATCTTTATTGAAACCGAATTTTATTACGCCGAAAGCAACGGCGCGGAAAGCCTTCTCGTTTATAAGGACGGTAAGCCGGTTTATCTCAGAAGCTTTCTTATGGACGAAAACGGAATCAAATCCATCTATACGATGTTAAACGACGATAAGCTCCAAGCCTTTGCGAACAAACGGGAACTCTTGGACAAAAAGATCATCGTTCCTCTGGAATTTTTTCTTTTGTTCCCCAAGTCTTCGATCCAAAACCCGACTCCTCCGATTTGGACCAAACCTCTTTTAAAATTGGTTCACTGGGCGATCACGCGTAAAAAGTAGATTATCATAGGATAATCGCATTCTCGGTTCGGAGAAGGCTCGCGGTCTTGACATTTTCCGCTTCCTAAAGCAAACTCTGGTTATGAAAAATCTAACCCGCATCTTAACCGTATTGTATATCGGATGGATCGTCGCATGTTCGGGAGGACAGGAAATGCAAACCGTGATCGAAGAACCGAAAACTCAAAGCGAGGAAAAACCCACCGGCTTTATTCCCACTCGAATGGGTCGTATCGCGTATTGGATTCAGGGCAAAGGAGACAATACCCTGATGCTTCTTCATTCCGCGGGTCCCGGTCACGAACATAGGGACTTCGAAGCGATCGTTCCTACATTAGCGGAATCTAATAGAGTGATCAGCATCGATTGGCCCGGTCACGGAAAATCCGAATCCCCTACTCCTTTCGAGTCCGCGTCCGCGGTGGAATTCGCGAACGTTCTTCCGGAGGTTATGGAAAAACTCGCGCCTCAGGGAGCGGTTTTGGTGGGAAATTCTCTCGGCGGTTTCGCTTCCATGAATCTAGCATTAGAAAAACCGAATTTAGTTAAAGGTTTGATCCTTGTGGACACGGGCGGTCTAAACGATCCGGATTTTAAGTCGAGAATTTTCGTAAAACTAATGAGCACTCTTTGGTTCACCGGAGCGACTTGGAATTCTTTTCCGAACTATTACATCAAAGTGGAAAACGATTACACAAAATCCATTCTCCATAGAATCGAAGAAAAAAAATCGGTGGAAGGTTCCAAAAACATCAGAGCCGCGATCTGGAAAAGTTTCGGAGACGAAAGACACGACCTCAGGGAAAAAGTTTCCAAAATCTCCGCGCCCACCCTCATCGTTTGGGGAGAAAGCGATCCGGTGATCGTTCCCGAACTCGGAACAAGATTACACGAAAAGATCAAAGGTTCCAAACTCGTGTTCTTAAAGACGGGACATGTTCCGTTCGCGGAAGATCCGAAAGGATTTTTAGCAGCTACGATTCCGTTTTTAAAATCGATTCGTTAAAAAGAATCGATCGTCACACTTACGAAAATTTGAATATTTCTGCCGACCCTATATGGAACGAACCAAGGGTCGGCTTTTTTTGGAAAATTCTTTCCAAGAGAGCGTTTCTCGTTTCAATATGATTTGCAAAAATTCCAAGATCGGTTTCACTGCTGCGAGTGGCAGAATATCCAGTCGCGGAAAACAGTCCGGAATGGTGGACGATCTACGAAACGGTGAACTTGATTTCGCCGATTCCGAAAGAGGTTTGGACCCAAGCAGAACTCGTCTATACGGTGAAAGAACTTTCCTACGGAGATTTTTTAATCCGACAAGGAAAAACTCCAACCGAGTTCGCGTTCGTATTCTCGGGTGTTCTTCGCGAATACTATCTCACACCGGACGGAACCGAATACATCAAAAGTTTTAACTTTCCGGGAGAATTCACCGGTTCGTATTTCGACCTTCTCACCAAACAACCCTCCACGTGCAACATACGCGCGATCACCGATTGTAAACTCGCGGTCGCAAACTTCTCCCACCTAACGGAGTTATACGATACTCATATCGCGTGGGAACGTTTGGGAAGAATGGTGGCTGAAAATCTTTTTTTAAAAAAAGCAAGAAGAGAATACGAACTGCTCGCCTTGAGCGCGGAAGAAAGATACGAACTTCTCAAAAGAAATTATCCGAACATAGAGGACGTCATTCCTCAGTATCATATCGCTTCTTATCTCGGAATCACCCCGGTTTCTCTCAGCAGAATCCGTTCCGGGAAATCGAAAAAGGAAAAGAAGAAAGATTCTCTCTCCGTCAAGTCCGTCGATTCGACAAACGACTCAAAATAAAAAAGGCGCCGGTCTTTCAACCAAGCGCCTTTGAAAATCCGAACAAGATCGGATTTCTTATTTAGCGGAAGCCGCCTCGCGAATCACGTAAGCCGCGATTTCGTTTTTCTGAATCTGAGTGGTTCCTTCGAAGATACAAAGAATCTTCGCGTCTCTCATCAGTTTTTCAACCGGATATTCTTTTGTGTAACCGTATCCGCCGAAAATCTGAACCGCATCCAGAGCGCATTTCATTGCGGTTTCGGAAGCGTGAGCTTTTGCGATCGCGGAATACTTCGGAAGTCTCGGATCATCGGCGTCGGACATTCTCGCCGCGAGATAAGTCACTTGGCGGGAAGTTTCAAGACCGATGGACATATCCGCAAGCATGTGCTGAACCGCTTGGAAGCTGGAGATCTTGGATCCGAACTGCTCTCTTTGTCTCGCGTATTTGGAAGCGTAGTCAAGAGCCGCTTGAGCGACACCCACTCCCATAGCCGCAACGTAAGGACGAGAAGCGTTCAGAGTTTGAAGTGCGTAAATAAATCCTAAGTTTTCTTTTCCGATCATGTTCGCTTCTTCAACGGCACAATCTTCAAAGATGATCTGACGAGTATCGGATGCGCGGATTCCGAGTTTGTCTTCTTTTTTACCGACGGTCAAACCGGGAGTGTCTCTTTTAACGTAGAAACAGCTAACTCCTCTGGTTCCTCTTCCTTTATCGGTGTATGCAAATACGGTATAAGCTCCGGCGCTACCGCCACCGGTGATCCATTGTTTGGTTCCGTTGATGACCCACTTGTCGCCTTTTTTAACGGCGGTTGTGCTCATACCGGGAACGTCCGATCCTGCGCCAGGCTCGGAAAGACAGAAAGATACTCCGTATTCTCCGTCAACGACCGGTTGTAACCATTTCTTCTTTTGCTCGTGAGAAGCACCCTTCAGGATAGGAAGGATTCCAAGACCGGTATAACCGAAACAAAGAGAAATTCCGAGGCATCCTCTGGAAAGTTCTTCGGTAACAAGGCACTGCTCAACAGAACCGAGTCCCCAACCGCCGTATTCTTCGGGGATGGTCAAACCGTTGACCCCGAGTTCTTTTCTCATACGATTGATGAGTTCTTCGGGGTGTTTATTTTCTTCGTCCCAGTGGATTGCGACTTCGTGTGTGATTTCTTTCTTCACGAAATTGCGGATCTGGTCCCTGATTTCGAGCTGTTGTTCAGTAAATTCCTGGTACATCGGTTTTTCCCTTCTTGCGAGAGTGTTCTGATCCTACTTTTTTTTTTACAGCGATTAGATCAAACCAAAATATGGGGGAAAAACCGTAAGTCCCGCTTGTTTTTGAGCTTTTTTATTCATTCTAAATTTGGAATTTAGATACCCGTAATGGACCTCTTCGAAACGAAAGCGTATCTATATAATTCTTATCATATTCAAAGAACGAACGTTCTGTTTGGGTTTTCAAAGTTTTTGAATTAGGAAAAATATTTCGATGTCTTTCCTATTTCAAAGTTAAATCAAATCACTTTTTCCTTTTTCATCGTTTCGATTTCCTCCTCCGTATAACCCAGAGAACGGTAAATCGACGTATTATGTTCCCCGTGTTTCGGCGGCTCCAAACGATATGTGACCGGGGTTTCGGAGAACGGAAAGGGCGCACCGAACTGAAAGTAGTCCCCGTATTCCGGATGTTTTTTATCAAGGATCATTCCCCTTTCTTTGAGAACCGGATCTTGGCTCACCTCTTCCATCGTTTTTACCGGAGTCAGACAAGAATCCCCGTTTTCAAAAAGAACATTCAAATCTTCTAATGTTTTTGAGGCGAAATAAGAGGTGAGAATCTCCTTCCATTTACCGAAGTTTTTTTCCTCGGCAGGAAATTCCTCCAGATGTTTGTCCAACCCGGATTGACGAAGAAACGTTTTGAAGAACATGTCTTCAAGAGCGCCTAACGCAACCCATCTTCCTTCCTTGGTCTGATAAACATTATAATTCGGTAATTTACCGGAGAGAAGTTCGTTTCCCCCTTCCGGATTTTTTCCAGTGGCGGCGTAAATTCCTCCGTATAAGGAAAGAAATGGAAGGGAAGAATCCATCATCGACACGGCGATCTTTTGTCCTTTGCCGGTTTTTTCCCTCGCATACAAGGCAGCAAGAATGGAAGACAAAGCCGTCATCGTTCCTCCGCCTATGTCCGCGAGCTGGAAACCGGGTATCTGAGGCGTTTTGCCCGTTTGAGAAAGAACTCCGGATAAGGAAAGATAATTCACGTCGTGACCCGCGAAGTCGCGGTATTTTCCCTCGGTTCCGTAACCGTAAATTCCGCAATAGATCAATCTAGGAAATTTTTCCTTGAGATCGTCGTAACCGAGCCCCATCTTGGAAAGTCCGTCCGGTCTGAATCCTTCCAAAAGTATATCAGCATCTTCTAATAGTTTAAAAAGTATTTCCTTGGATTTTTCCTTTTTCAGATTGAGAGTGATCGCTTTTTTATTTCGGTTTAACATAAGGAACAAGGAAGGCGCTCCGTTCGCTTTTTTAAACATGACTCGGGTCGCGTCCATCGCTCTCGGGTTTTCGATCTTGATTACGTCCGCTCCCATATCTCCCAAATACATGGAGCAAAGCGGACCGGGAAGAAGCAGACTTAAGTCGATTACTTTTACGCCGGAAAGTGGACCTTTGTTCATCGGATAACAACCTCTCAAAGAAGAATCTTTGCCCATAGAGACGAAAAGATGAAATTGAGATACCTTTTTTTTCGGCGATTTTTACGATTCGTCTCCGATCGATACGCTCGGAAACTCCGCCGCTCCGTTCGACTTGCTGTTTTACGAAATTTAATTTCTCGTTTTCGCGTTTCGGTCTTCGCGATTCCATGGGCGCGCGCTCGCAAAAACTTCATTTTTTTGGAAAAAAGAAATTTCCTTCTCTATTTTTCCTATCGTAATTTTTTCGAGTAAGATTATTCTGGAATGGTTTCGTTTGGATAAATACGATGATCTACAGAATTCTTTTTTTATTCTTCCTTTTGATTTCCTGTTCTAACGAACAGGTTTACAATCCGAGTATTTTTATGAGTCAGGCCTGGAAGGAGAATACGTTCTTGGACTGTATTCTCAAGGAATGTTACTTGTGTAGAATGAAAGTGACAGGCAACCCGGTCGTCACCTTGTTTGCCGGAACCGGAACCGCTTCCAGCGTCGACGGAGACATCTCGACCGCAACGTTCCAAAACCCTTTCGGAATCGAATTGGATTCGTTCGGAAATATTTACGTTTCGGAACAAAACGTGAACAAGATTCGTAAGATCATTCCTTCAACCGGCGTCGTTTCCACTCTGACCACCAGCTTCACGTTAGGCGATCCCGCCGGAATCAAATACGATCCGGTCACCGGAGACAAATACGTTTCCTGTAAAAGTAGCGCGCAGATTTATAAGATCGACGCGCAGGACCAATTTACCCTGTTCGCGGGAAGCCCGGGCGGTACTGCGGGACTTCAAAACGGAGACAACTCCGGCGCGCTGTTCAACGGTCCCTTCTTTATGGATTTCGATCGTGAAAGAAATTTATACCTGGGAGAACTCGGCAATCACGACATTCGAAAATTCAATCTGAACTTTCAATCCGTCAGCACGTTATCGGGAAGTTCGTTGGGTTATCAGGATGGAAGCGTTTCGACTGCCTTATTCAAATCTCCGATCGGTCTTGTTTACGATCGAAAGAAGAATTCTTTGTTAGTCGTGGATATCCAGGATCATCGAATTCGCAAGATCAACTTGGACACGATGCAGGTTTCCACTCTTTTAGGAACGGGAACGGGAGCCAGCGTGGATGGAAACGGTTTGAACGCTTCGTTCTTCGGTCCCGCTCACATTGCGTTGGATAACAGCGGCACGATGTTTGTGTCCGACTCGAATTCGAACAAAATCAGAATCATCGATCCCGATCTCAACGTTACTACGATCTCTTATACGTTTGCAGCGATCGGAGTGATTAAGATCGATTGCGCGAATCAAAGACTTCTTGTCGCCGATTCAACCGCGAACAAGATTTTTCAGGTTACGTTTCAGTAAGAGTTGCGCGATCAATCACGACTTCGCCTCGAACATATTGGCGGCGCAAAGCCAAACGCCTGCGAGGATCAAAACGATTCCCGCCCATTGAGGCCAAGTCAATCTTTCCTTAAACGCGATTGAAGAAACGATCAACACGATGATAAAACCCGCGCTCGTAAAAACGGGATACGCAAGAGAAAGTTTTAAACCCTTTCCTAAAACGAAACGATAACCCAAAAGCGCCAAACCGAAAGAAGCCAAACCGCCGATAAAGATCGGATTGAAAATAACTTGAAGAAGTCCTGGAAGTCCTTCCGGTTTTTCGGAAGCGTCGCCTAAAGAACTCGCCTTAATGAGAATGTTTGCAAGTGCGTTAAACGCAAGAGCGATGATAAAAACGATAAGGACTTGAATCTGCATGAAAGGCTCCGGTTTTGACTTTACGAAAACCAGTTCACCGCAGGAGTTGGAAAGATCAAGGTCAAATCTTTTCATCATGCTCAGAAAAACGTTCTCCTTTCAAGGATTGAATCTTTCTTATATCGATACGGACTCGAATTCTTCGTCGAAACCGATCCTTCTTCTCTGCCACGCGAACGGCTACAGCGCGCTTACTTATAAGTTTTACATCGAATCTCTTCGCAATACGCACAGAGTGATCGCCTTGGATTTTGCAGGTCACGGGGAATCCGAAGGAACCGTAAATTTTAAGAATTGGTATTTTTTTCGAGATCAGATCCTCGCTTTAATTCGACATGAGAATTTGGAAAACGTCGTCGGAGTCGGTCATTCCTTAGGAGGCGCGAGTCTTCTTTTGTCATCGTATCATTCTCCCGAAAAGTTCAAGAAGGTGATCGCGCACGATCCGGTTGCATTAGATTTTTTGCAAATAACTTATTCCAGACTTTTTCACAATCCTCTCGCGAAAGTCGCGATCAAACGAAGAAGGGAATTCAAGGATCTGGATACGGTTCGTAAAATTTATAAACGAACTCCTTCCTTTTCGCGTTGGGACGATACGATCTACGAGGATTATATTCAAAGTTGTTTTAGAATCGGCGAAAACAAACAAGCGCTGTTGCGTTGTGCTCCCGAAATTGAGGCTAAGATTTTCGATTCGGTGAGTTATCTGAGTTTGTATCAATACGGAAGAATCAAAACGGAAACCCACTTAACGATTCCGAATCCCCACGAAGTTTGTTCCCCTTCCGGCGCGAGAAGGATCACTTCCGGAGATAAAAAATCGACTCTGGAAATTTGGCCGGGAACCACTCATTTTTTTCCGTTCGAGGAAAAACAAAAAACCTTGGAAAGAATTTTAGGCGCCTTGTGATTTAGAAAGTTCGCAGAGTTGTTAGGAATCTCCATTCTAACGCAAAAAAAATGGCGTTCGCAGTTTCGGAATCCGTATTTGTTCACGGAGATCCGTACGTTCCGATGCGATTCGAAAACCCTGATCGAAACGCGTAAGTTCGGCATTTCCCGGACTTACCATGCTCAAATCGATCAAATATTATTTTTTTGGAATATTCCAATCCGATCCGAGAGAAATCTCTTCCTTAAACGGAATCCGCTGTTTGGGTTTTTTTCTTCTGGTATTGGGACATCTTCACATAGGTTTCGAAATGTTCATCCAGGACAAAAGCTGGATCATGCGAAATCTATTGTATTCCACGAGCCAGTGTATGGACATTTTTTTCGTTCTAAGCGGCTTTTTGATTTCGGGTCCTTTGTTTAAGGAAATCGAAAATAAGAATACGATCAAACTCGGAAAATTCTTCAGCAAACGTACGCTTCGAATTTTTCCTCCTTACTTCGCGTTTCTGATCTTTCAGACATTTATCATCGCGCCTCTTTTTATAAAACTTCGTCCGGATTATACGGAATACATCAACAATCTTCAATCCAAGGTCGTTTACGATTTTTTTTACGTTTCCAATTACGTGATGGGAACTCTACCGCACGGTTGGTCTCTTTCCTTGGAGGAACAATTCTATCTTTTATTTCCTCTTTTTCTTTTGTTGATCTTTAGAAAGGTCAGAAAGAGATACAGACTTCATACGCTCTTCGGTTTTTTAGTCGTTCCGATTTTGTATCGTTGGATCGTATTCCATTCGGTGATAGAACCTGCCGCACCCGAACTTACGAGAAAACTCTATCTCGAAAATATCTATTACCCTCTCCAGGGAAGATTGGATTGTCTTTTTACGGGAATTCTTCTCGCTTACGTTTACAATACGTATCCGAAAGAGATTCAAAACTTCTTAAACGATCCGAAAAAATTCCGCATCGCGTCCTTAGCCGCTTGGGGCTCGTTGATCGTAGTTTCCGCTTTTTTCTGCGAATACGACAAAGGACTGATTTCCATGGTATTTCGCTTTAATATCAACTCCGTTTCCTGGGCTACGATCGCTTTGTTGTCGATGAAATCCGGAAGTTGGACGAATCGAATCTTTTCTTGGAGAATATTCTCGCCCGTGGCGAAGTTGACTTATTGCACGTATCTCATTCACTTTTTCTTTCAGGGGATTCTCGCTCCCGTATTCATCAACGCCAAAACCGCGAAGTATTCGGATCTTCTTTTGAACACGATTCCGATCGGTATCGTTTTATTGTTGTTAGGTTATATTTTTCATCTGATCACCGAAAGACCCTTTATGCTCATTAAGGAAAAATGGTTCGGGAAAGTAGTAGAAATGCAACCGGCGTTACGGGAATCCGAATCGAAGATCGAAGTCAATAATACTTGAACAACTTGATCGTCGCTCCGTAATCGAAATCGTTTTTTTGAAACGTCGTATTCGGAATCGCTAATGTTCCGTCCGGAGTATAACTTCTCGAAGTAGTAACCGGAACGGATAACCCGACGCTCAAAAGATCGAGATGCGCCAACAACCCCGGCGCGACGATCGTTGAATATAAATTCTCCTTTTGAGGATCGTATTGGATCACTCTCGAAACTTCCACGATCCACTCGAATACCTCGGCTTTATAGGAAAACCAAAGATCGAAATACCATACCTTCTCGAATTCTTCCCCTCTTCTTTCGCGAAGATACGGAGTGACCTGGGTGTTCCATCGCGCTCTCGCAAAAAATCCCCAAGGACCTTTTCGAAACAATAAACCGCCGTAAAATTCCAAGTTTCCGAATTTTTCCGAACCGATCTCCAATCGTTCCTTACCGGTCGCGAAGAAATAATGCGAACCGCCGATCGCGCTCAAATCTCCGAAGTTGTATAAAATTTTTAAACCGACTTGCTGTTGATTCAGATGTTCTCTTCGATTTTCACCGGATTCCTGAAGCCTCGTATAAGGCGCGGAGGCAAAGATCGAAAAATTCTTTCCCAACGTTTTCTCCGCTTGAATCGAGACGTTCGTGGTTTCCTTTTTGGCGGTTCCAGATTCTTGAATTTGTTTTTGAAAAGCCCCCGCAAAACGATCTTTCGGCTCAGGAGAAGTAAAGAATAAGGATTCTCCGAAAACGGAAGAAAAGCAGATAAATACAAGAATAACGTAAATTATAATTTTATAATTCATTGAATCAAAATTCCGCCCAAACGAAACGCTTCCTTGACAAGAGGGGACAAAACCTCGTAACCCCGATACGTAAGATGTCCTCCGTCCATCAACATGTCCGGCGTGATTTCCGCGGTAGGATCCAATATGAATTCGTCGTGGATCGTAGATTTCATCTTATCGTTCAACTGACGCGTTGCGAAGATGGGCCAAGGGGCTTCGACGTTCCAAAAACCGATTACTACGATCGAGTCGCATTTCGACTTCATCACTTCGATCGTATCCCGTTGTCTTTGAACCGTTTCGGAGATACGTGCGTCGTTTACCGGAGAAACGATCCCCAAGTAATCGTTCGCGCCTCCGTTATAAGTGCAGGCTCTATAATGTCCTTCCACGTTTTGAGCGGCGGTTAGAATCTGTTGTGTGTTTCGATTCGGAAACGCGGCCTTTACAACCGTGAACGGATCCAAGGATTCTTCCGGCCAAAAAGAAGAGATGCTGTCCCCCACCATCAAAAGCGACGGACGTTCCATAATCAGATGCAGAAAAATTTCGGCGTTCGAATCGGAGGATTTAGTATCGCAGGCGAAAAAGACGAATAACGTAACGAATAAGAATCGTTTTCTTTGTTTTTGTTTCATACGCGTAACATCCTTCGATGTTACGAAGGATAACGCATTGATCTACGAAATCGAAAAACGAGTTCGCCAAATAAAAAGAAAATCATTCCGAAGAATCTTATTTTTTAAAAGACCCAGGTAATCGCAATGGACGAGGTTCTGCCTCCGTCGTTCGTCGACAAGCGAACGCTTCGAATGCTTCCTTCCGTCAAACTTGTGCTACTCAAAACGACGTCTAACGTTAGAACCGCGGCCAAAGCGATGCCGTAAAATTCCTTCTGTTGATTGAACTCGGTTTTTTCCATGATATGACCTCTCTGCGTAACGACGAGTTGCGGAGCCTGGAATTGGAAAAACAAAGTCGGGAAATTGTTCGTGCTCGCGTTTAAAGGAGAACTTATACTCGCGATCCAAGGAATGACCGCTTCCGAAGCGGGCGGACCGAAAGGCGCTTGGAAAAAACGTTCCGGTGTCGCGAAGAATTCAAAACCCTTGTAAAGAATATAAAGCTCGGAGAAAGCGATCAAACCGCCCGTCGCTTTTATTTTATAATCGTCGGAAAGCAAAAGCGGAGACCAACCCGGAATCAAGGCTTGTACGGGATACCACCGACTTCGTTTGGGAATCTCCGTTTTCGATGTCGCATTAATTTCGGGCGGATTTTGAGCGTCGTTTTTCGAAACTTTATTCAAAACCGGAGAGGAAGATTCCGGCGCCGATGGAATTGGCGACGTCGAAGTCGTTTCGGCAAGTTTTTCTTTTTTAGGTTTCTTTCGAACGGAGAATTCAGGCAGAATCGACTCCACTTTAGAGAATTCTATCGTTTGAACCTGATTTCCGATCCGAATTTCGACCAGATTCCCCGCTTTCATCCGAACTTGATCCGCTTTGATTCTCTGACCGTTCTTTAGAATCAAAACATCGGCTCGAATTTTCGAGGAAAACGCGAAGGCGAGAAACACCGAAAGGGAAAGAAAAAACTTTTGTACCGTTTTTTTAGAAAAAGAATCAATAATTTTGGCGAACATGCAATCGTCCATTCGTAGTAAGTCTTGGAAGCGCCCCCGCACGAATGAGTGTAACATTAGACAACGTCGAGTACCTTTATAAGAGTTACTACGATAAACTCAAGTTTTTCTTTTTAAAGTCCGGAATTACAACCGAGACGGCGGAAGAACTTTGCCAAGAAACTTTTATCAAGGTGTACAATCATAGGGAAAAGTTCGACGCAACCAAAGGATCGGAAAGTACGTGGGTGTATTCGATCGCAAGGAATGAGTTGATCGACTTTTACCGCAGGAGCCATAAAGAAAAGAATTTAGTGGAATTTTCATCATGGGAGAACTTAGTTTCCTCATATGAATCCTCAGTTTATAAATTAGAAGAACAAAAAATTTTAATGGAGAAATTGAAGAAATCGATTTCACTATTGAAAGAACCGGAACGATCAATCGTTATTCTTCATTGTATACACGGGAAATCGATCGCGGAAACTTCCGAGCAAACCGGAGTCGCGCAAAGAACCGTAAGCAGAAGATTGGTCTCCGCGCTCACTCTTCTTAGAGAAGAATTAAAAATGTTGGGAATCGATAAAACCTGGTTGGAAGGAGTGAAGGAATGAAAGATCGTTCGAAAGAAAATCTACTTCACTTATTTTCGGACGGCGATCGATCCAAAGAACTTCCGGAGGAATTGAAAAACGATCCGGAGGCCCTCAGAGAATATTTCGATTTGATCCGGGTCAAAACCCTTTTAAGTTCCTTAGATCCGAAAGACTTTCCGATTCCGCAAAAAGTTTCTGCGATTTCTTGGCAAAAGAAAACCGGCGCCTTTCTTCTGGCCGCCGCTTCACTTTTAATCGTTTTTGGAACGTTCTTATATTATCAAATGCGAGAGGATTCTTACAAAATCGTCTTAAACAAAAAAGCGTCTCAAGGAATCTGCGAACAAATTCAAATCGGAAACGAGATTCAATTGCAGACGCAGGAAAATTCAACCTGCGATCTCGGATTAAACGGACAAGGAGAATTCTCCATACGTGCGTTTCCCAAAACGCGCTTCACGGTAAAATCCGATTCTCAAACTCTGAAAATCGAAGTTCGGGAAGGTTCAGTTCTTTTTTCTTCCGTATCAAAACGCGAAGGTTCCGTCGTGGAAGTGAACAGTCCTCATATCCGCTCCGTTCTGCTCGGAACCTCCTTGTTGGTTTCCGCAAATCCGGATAAGGAAAAAATCGTTTTGATAGAAGGACGTATCGAAGTACAAATATTAAATTCTTTGAATGCTTCCGAAAAACCGATCGCGGTCGAACCCGGCTTTATCGCGGAAGCGACGAACATCGCCGAGGCGAACGATCCTTCCCAAACCTATCGGATTTCCATAAACAAAATGTCCCCCAAGGAAGAATCCGCTCTACAGTCCCAACTGGATTCCGTAGGAAGAATCCGCGAAGGAAATTCTCCGAAAGAATACGACAAAGCCGATCTGGATTCGATCGAGAATATTAGAAATTCCGAAAGTTGGTCTTCGAGACCCTATGTTCAGATCACGACGAACGACGGAAAAACTAAAGAAGGATATCTTACCGAAATCGGGGACTTCTATTCGATTTATACGATCGACTCGGGATTGATCCGAATTCCCAAATCCTCGATCGTCGAAATGTCCACGCTTCGACAATAACTCTTTCCATTTGTTCTTATCGGGTTCGTTTATCTTTTTTCGGGCGGAATCGAAGAAAGTTTTTTTACGAACTCGAGATGCGCTTCCGTATTGATCGGCCGAAATTTTTTCTTCGTGCTCGCCGGATATTTTCCCAAGTAATTATCATCGTTCCAGTTATGTACGGGACGAATCGGACGCGGAACGAAATTTCCTCCGCAGTTCGGGCAGATCCCGAAAAGAAATTGTTCGTAACAGGAAACACAAAACGTACACTCGAACGTACAGATCATCGCTTCGGTGGATTCCGGAGGCAATGGTTTATCGCAATTTTCGCAACTGGGTCTTAATTCTAACATGATCCCTCCGGAACGAGGGAAATAAAAACTTTTTTCCAAGTCAAGTGAATCAATCGAAAAGAAACAAACCGTAAAAATTCGGGAATTATGATTTTACATTCTTTCGCCCCTTATTAATATTGGCTTATCATTAGCATTAAAACGAAATGATCGCAAAAGGTCTCAAATCCGGATTTCTCGCCATTCTGCTTACGCTTTTTGTAAGCACGGGCCTTCATATCCACTCGGAAAGGGAGAATCGGACCTTTAACAAAGCTACGTTTTCGGTCGATCAGGATTCTCAGCGTACGCAGACTTGTCCGATCTGTCAGTTCCAAAGAAGCGCGCATTCTTTTTGGAATCCGGATTTTCAATCCACCACTTGGTTTCCCGTTTCGCAAAGGGAAGAATTTTTTACTTCCGCAATCATCGTTCTTACTTTCAGCTTCGATCCGATCCGTCTCGGCAGAGCCCCTCCTCTGAACTCCTAAAATCCAAAATCGTTTTATCCGATTTCGTTTTAAAATGGACTTTTGTCCGGGAGTTTCGCTTGAAAAGGCAATCATTTTTATATATTAGAATATTCTTATTTTCGATTTTTATTTCACCGTTTTCTTTGTTCGCTTTAGATGTCGCATTAACGGGCGTTGTCAAGGACAAGGACGGAAATCCGATTTCTAACGCAAGGATTCTCATCCAGGAATCCAGAAAAGGCGCGATCACGGACGACAAGGGAGAATTCGTCTTAGATCACGTTCCTCCCGGCAAATACACCGTGATTACGATCGCAAGGGGTTATCAATCCGAAACCATTGGGGTTCAGATAAACGACAAGGATCAAAAAATCCAATTCGTTCTTTCCAAAAGTTCTTTGGACGAATCCGCGATCAACGTCACCGCAAAATCCACGATCTCGGACTTTCTCACTTCTCCGCAACCGATTACGGTTCTTTCGGGAAGACAACTCGATCGTCAAAGGGGCGAGAACGCGATGTCCGCGATCAACAACACTCCCGGCGTTTCGAACCTGACCACGGGCGCGGGAACTTCCAAACCGATCATCCGGGGTTTGACCGGACAAAGAGTTCTTGTGATGACCGACGGAATCCGTCAGGAAGAACAACAGTTCGGCGACGATCACACGGTGGAATTAGACGCTTTTAATATTCAAAAAATTGAAATCATTCGGGGACCGGGAAGTCTTCTCTACGGTTCTGACGCGTTAGGCGGTGTTGTCAACGTGATTCGGGACAAGGCTCCTCTCAGCGGAGAGGGCGTTCCCAAAATGGCGGGAATCTTCAACTCCAACAGTTATTCCAACAACAAACAGGACGCGGGTAACTTTGCGATCTACGGGAACATCGACGGCTTCGGTTATCGTGCGAGTTCGAACACGAGAAAGGCGGGAAGAATCACGACTCCGAACGGAACGATGCGCAATACCGGCATGATCGAAAAAAATCAAAGCGCTTCGATCGGCTCGGACGGCAAATGGGGAAACTTCTATGTGGATTCGTTTCGTAGAGAACAAACCCAGGATCTTTTGGACAACCCGAACGAAAATCCGGGCGCGACCGTGTTTCAAAAACTGCTTCACGAAAAATCGCATTTCCATTCTTTCTTTATCTTTTCCCCGGGAAACTTGGAGATCGATCTCTCGTATCAAAGAAACAATCGAAGAGAGATCGAATCCAAAAACAAACTTCTTCCGATCAAGGACGTTCTTTTGGACGAAAGCGTGGACGTTTTCGATAAGTCCTTTCAGTTTTATCAGGTAACTTCCAGAGCGAAGAATCAAGGCCTGAATCTTTTTCTCGACACGGCGACGGCCGACGCGAAGTTTCATCACAAACCCATATTCAATCTTTTGAAAGGAACCTTCGGAGTTTCGGGTTTGGAACAAAAAAACAGAACGATCGGAACCGAACCTTTGATTCCTTCTTACGGAATCGTAAACGTAGCGGGTTATTTTTTAGAGGAACTCAAACTCGGCAACGTCACGTTGAGCGCGGGAGTTCGAGCGGATAAACGATCCGCGGATATCCGTAACAACGCCGCGTTAGGCGTAACCGAACGCACGAAGAACTATTATGCGACAACGGGTTCGACGGGGCTCGTTTGGAGAATCGATAAATTCTTTTCTACGGTGTTGAACTACGGACGGGGGTTTAGAGCTCCCACTCCTTTCGAACTTTTTTCCAACGGAGTCCACGAAGGAACCGGAAAATTCGAGATCGGAAAGGATTCCTTAAAACCGGAATATTCGAACAATCTGGATCTTTCGTTTCGATACGCCTCTTCGAGAATCCAAACCGAAATCAGCGTCTTTCAAAATCACATTCAAAATTTCATATATGCCGCGAGCATCGCGGAGATCGACGTCGATTCCGGTTTGCCCAAATACAGATACAAACAAGGCGACGCGGTTTTACGCGGGGGAGAATTTTCGATCCAAGCGGAACTCACCCGTAAACTCGTGTTGTCCGGCGGGATCGATATCGTTCATTCCAGAAATCAAAACGACACGAATCCTCTTCCCCGAACGACACCAAACCGCGCACGGGCCGGGCTTCGATGGACGGAGGATTCCATTCTCGGGTTAAAGAACTTTTACGTTTCGGTCAACGGAAGATTCTACGATTCTCAATACAGGGTCGATCCGAAGGAAACCCCCACGAAGGGTTACAATCTTACGGACATCGGATTCGGTTTCGAACTTCCCAACTTCGGAGACGGAACCTCCAAACCGAGCCTGGACTTCAGCGTTCAAAACGTATTCAACGTTTCTTATGTGGATCATCTCAGCAGATACAAGGACTACGCTCTCAACCCGGGTGTAAACGCGATCTTAAAGGTTTCGTTTCCGTTTACGATGGTTCAATAGGAGATTTTATGAAACAGTATATTCTAATATTCTTAATGATTCCGATTCTTTTCTGTCAAAAGGACAAGGAAGAATACGAAAAGGATCAAACCGTCCGTCTTCTCGCGGGTGCGTTTAACGAAACCCGTTCCGATTGTGTTTATTGCACGGACACGCAGGCGTTTCAAGGAAACTGTTCCTGTTTTACGAACATTCCTGTTTGGAGTTGTCAAGGTCGTTCTGCGGGACGTCAGAAATCGAACTCGGTGAAAGTTTCCTGCGCGGATCTGACTGCAAAAGGGGTTTGGACCGATGACCCCGAAAACTCCGGTGCGAAATCCTGTTCCTATTTGACCTGTCCTCCCGAAGCGTATCGGGCCGCGTTCACTCCGGACGGAATTTGAATTTCTCGGGATCGTAAGTTTGTCGGAGTTCCGACGATCTTGTCGGAACATTCTCGGAAATCCGAAAACCGATTTACAATTTCGCCGAGGATTTCTTTGATTTGAAAAGAGCAAACGGCCTCGTTCGTTGCCCGCGTAAAAGCGGCGACGCTTCCAAATCGTTTCTCTTCAATCTAAACGGAGTCGTTTCCCATGCCTTACGTAAATCTGCAAGTCGCCGGTCCTCTTACGCGCCAACAAAAAGAGGAAATCGTAAAAGAATTTTCCGAAACCTTACACAGAGTCGCCGGTAAACCTCCCGCGGTTACCTACATCGTAATCGAAGAAGTCGCCAAAGAAAACTGGGCCGTCGGCGGAAAACTGCTCGAATAACTCCGAATCGTTTCGTTAATCCAATAAGGAGAACGGGACGGTCGTCCCGATCCATTCATGTCCACAATCTTATTTTCGATTTCCAAACTCGTTACGCTCGTATTGTTTCCTTTGTCCTTGGTTCTTGTGATTCTTCTTTTCGTCGGGGCCAAACTTAGGACCTGGAAGGAAAAATTCTCGGTTTGGATTCCGGTTTTGTTTCTCTGGATCTTATCCACGAGCACGGTTTCGCAAACCCTCATCCGATCTTTGGAAATTTATTATCCGCCCGTTTCGCTCGAAAAAGTTCCGAAGGCGGACGTCATACTCGTGTTAGGCGGAATGGTTTCCACATTGAGCGTTCACGACGAACCCGTGGAACTCTACAACAGCGCCGAAAGACTCACCGAAACGGTGCGACTTTACAACGCCAAAAAGGCCCCGAGAATTCTATTCTCCGGAGGTTCGGGAAATCTTTTTTATCAGGAAGTCCCCGAGTCGGAACCGGCCGGAAGATTTTTAAAACAGATGGGAATTCCCCATTCTTCCCTGATCCTGGAATCGAAGAGTAGAAACACGGCGGAGAACAAAAGTTTTGCGGTGGAGTTACTCAAAGAGCACGGTTGGACCTCGGTGATTTTGGTCACTTCTTCCTTTCATATGAAACGATCCGTGGAAATCTTTCAGGAAAAGGGAATCACGATCATTCCGTATCCCACGGACTTTAGAACGCAGAAATCGGTTCTGACCTTGGATAACTTTTTTCCATCCACTTCCTGCCTCGAAAACTCGACGATCTCGATCAAGGAATGGATCGGAATTCTCGTTCATAAGATCCGAAATTCCTGATTCGGGTTTAGAATGGAATAAAACGGGGATATTTCCACTTTTCTCCGTCCGTCCGTTCTGATTTCATGGTCTAAAACAAAAACAATCGATCGGAACTTTAACGATGAACATCAAATTTACGGTCCTCGCAGGGATCATCCTTTTATCCCTCGGCTCCATCGCGTATTTCTCTTCCAAGGAAACTTCTTACACACTTCTCGACGCTTCCGAACTCGCCGCTTCCCCCGCCAAATACAACGACGACCTTTTGAGAGTGAGAGGTTTTGTGAAGTTGGGCTCCGTGGTTCGGGAAGGCAAAACCGCGAAGTTCATCTTAGAATTTAACGAAAAACAAATCCCCGTTTTTTTTACGGGAGAATCCCTCCTCCCCGACGCCTTTAAGGAAGGAACCAGAGCCCGAGTCGACGGTTATATGAAGGACGGGGTTCTCGTCTCCAATCACGTGGAAGCGAAATGCGCTTCCAAATACGAAGCCGATTATTCGGAAGAAAACAAGTAAAAAGGATTCCAATTTTCTAATATGAATGATTTCGGCGCACTTTGCATCATAACCTCCTTCGCGATTCTTCTTTTTTCGATCGTTCAAACCTCGTACGGAATCTGGAAGGACGACAAACAAGCCGTCGAACTCGGACGATATACTTTGATGGCCAACACCGCCGTCATTCTTCTCGCGTTTATAGTTCTTCTCGTTCAACTTTTCAGAACCGATCTTTCCAACTACTATGTCGTGATGCATTCGAACGAACACCTTCCGTTGTTCTACAGACTTACAGGAATCTGGTCGGGTTCCTCCGGTTCGCTTATTTTTTGGAATCTTCTTCTTTCCCTGTTCACGTTTATCGTTTTGTGGCAAACCCGCGAACTCGTTCAGGATAGAATTCCCGTCATGAATCTTACGTTAGCCGCAATCGCGGCTTTCTTTTCGTATCTCGCCGTTTTTTATCCGGACGCGCAACCTTTCCGCGAGTTTCAACCCGCGGCCGTGGCGGGAAGAGGACTCAATCCTCTTTTGCAACACTGGGCGATGGTCATCCATCCTCCGATTTTGTACATCGGCTACGTCAGTTTTGCGATTCCGTTTGCGATCGCGGCTTCGGCTCTGATCACGGGACATCTTTCCGAAAACTGGTTTCGTTTCGTAAGAAGATGGACGATCTTCTCTTGGTTCTTTTTGGGAACGGGAATTCTTCTCGGTTCCAAATGGGCGTACGAAGAATTGGGTTGGGGCGGTTATTGGGCCTGGGATCCGGTCGAAAACGCATCGCTTATGCCTTGGCTTTTATCGACCGCGTTTCTTCATTCCATGATCATTCAGGAAAGAAGAGGAATGTTAAAGTTTTGGAATATGCTTTTGATCATTCTCGCGTTCCATTTTTGTTTATTGGGAACGTGGATCACACGAAGCGGAGTTCTCGAAGGCCCCCACAGTTTTTCCAAATCCACGATCGGAACCCCTTTTATCATCTACATCGGAGTCAGCTTCTTTTTCTTTCTCGGATTTTTGATCTATCGCAGGGACGCGCTCAAACCGGAGCGCAACCTCGAAGCGATGACTTCCAAGGAAGGAAGTTTTCTATTCAACAACTTCCTTCTTGTGATCGCAACCCTTGCGATTCTTCTCGGAGTGTTTTCTCCTCTTCTTTACGGAAGAGAATTCAAAGCGCCTTGGTTCAATTCTTGGGGGGTTCCTTCGGGAATTCTTCTGATCCTTTTGATGGGTTCTGCTCCGCTTCTTGCGTGGAGAAAGGGCGCGGATAAGATTTTCTTTTCCACTCTCTTCAAACCGTTGTTAGTCGGAATCGCGGGCGCGGGCGCTTACATTCTTTTTTATACGCAGAACTTTACGATCAGCGATTATAGCCTCGGAGACGTTTTGGGAGAAGTATATTCGGTCGTCGCGGTCGGTCTCGGAATTTTTACGATCGCGGGAATCGCGCAGGAATATCACAGAGGGATCGTCGCCAGAAAGGCTTCTTATCCGAGTGAGAATTATTTCTTTGCCGGTTTTAGAATGCTTTTGAAAAACAAAAGAAGATACGGCGGTTATCTCGTTCACTTGGCGATGGTGATTCTTTTTATCGGCTTTGCGGGAAACGCGTTTAAACAAAACACGTCCATTAAGTTTTTCTACTTCTTAAACGCTCCCGAAAAAAACGAGATCGTTTATTCGAGCCAGGACACGGGGGTTCTCGGAAACTATCAAATCTCCGCGAACACGCTGAAGATCAAACCTCTCGTAAACGGAGACGCAAAGAACGGACTCAACATTCAGAACGTGATCGTTTCGCACGAGGCTACGTTTTTGGTAAAACGTCATCTGAAAGAATTTTCCACGATGGTTACCGAAAGAAGATTTTATCCGCAGATCTCCCACCTGAGCGGAGACTTTGAAACTCATATTCCCACGAGCGAACCCGCGATCACTTCCACGCCGAAAGAGGATCTTTATATACAACTCGGAGCGATCGAACATTCCGATCTTTCGGATGAGAATCCGGATCTTCCTCTTTTGTTTATGAATTATCTTTTTACGAACGAGAATCAACCGGTCCGCAAACTCGAAAACTTCAACCGGTTTCCGAGACAGATCGTGGCCAACTTGGAAGTTTGGGTGAACCCTCTCGTAAAATTCATCTGGGCCGGATCTTTGCTCTTTTTCTTTTCGGGTCTTTTGATTCTTCTTCCGATCGGAGAATCCAGATCATGAAAAAAGAATATTCTAAATTTATAATGTTTTTGGCCGTTTTGGGCGCGGTTGGAGTTCTTCCCGCGCTTGGACTTTCGAACGTTTCCCCGGATTCCACGTTCACCAATCTCACCGAACCGGATCAGATCCGAACCTTTCACGAAGTCACGTCCAGAATCCGTTGTATTTGTATTCCTTCGATTACGATCAAAAGTTGTTCCTTTAACAATTGTACCGTTTCCGCAAAACTGAAACTGTTTATCGAAAATCGGATTCAAAAGGGAGAAAGCGCGGACGTAATCGTAAACAAGATGGTCAACGGTTTCGGAGAAGAAGCCCTGACCGATCCGGTGATTCAAAAGTTCGTGGAAGCAGGAAATACCGGAATGGCGAACTCGGTCGTTTTCGGTTTTGGGGAGAATATTCTTGCGACTCCCGATTCGACTTGGATCAACCTAAGCCTCGCACTCGCGGGTTTACTCGGAATTCTTTTTATCTACTTATACATCAAACGTAAAAACCCGAACGCGGCCAAACTCGAGTCGGACAAAACCGTCAAACAAGGCGAAGATTCTTTTCATAGATATCTTTCCGAAATACAGGAAAAACAGAAGTAATGGATCTTTTACTCATTCCGTTTTATATCGTTCTTTTAGGAATCGTAGTTTCCCCGTTTTTATACGTTCGTTTTGCGATCAACGCAAAGGCTTCCGAAACGGAATCCGAAAAACAGGAACTCATCAATCGACGCGAAGTCATCCTCGAAAATTTACGGGACATCAAAATCGAATTCGATACGGGCAAACTTACCGAAACGGAATTTCAAAACATCTCTTCCGGAATCGTAAAGGATCTGGAAGATTTCGACGAGAAGATCCGAGTCATCGCGCAAAACATTCCGAAACCGATTCAGGCTTCTTCTCCGAGTTCGGGAGAAATTCTCACCAAATACTGTCACGAATGCGGTTTTAAAATCGAAATTTACGGAGCGAAATTTTGTCCTTCGTGCGGAACCAAACTGATCGTATAAATCCGATTCCGGCGGAGAAGGCCGAATTTGCGCGAAAAGAACTTTCGTTTTTTATAATATTCTTATATTTTATTTTTATTTTAGACTGTTCGGGCAAAACCTTAAAGCTCAAGGGAGAACCGAACCGTCTCGCCGAACTTCCCTACTACGGCGCGGGTTTTTACGTTTCCGCGTCCAAAATCGAAAAAGAGGATTTGGACGAAATTCGTAAGGACCTCAAAAATGAACTGGCTTCTCGAATCCCCAAGGATCGAGTGGATCGATGGAAAGAAGTAAACTCTCTCAACGGAAACGAAGGGATTTATATTCTGTTTCAGATCGTTCCCGAAACGAGGGTTTTGCCCGAGTTTTTGGAGTTTCAATTTTCCTTAAACGATAAGGCTTCCGAAAGAATTTGGAGTTATTACGCGCAGACGTTTACCGCGAGGGTTCGTAATTCCAGATTTTCCGCGCTTCCGGTTTATGGAACGTTCGGATATCCGTATCACACCGTTCCGCCCGGCGTTTATCCGTCGGGAACGATTCTTTACGATTCCGACGTGACCGCGGAAACGGAACATATCTATCGTTTTTTGGTGCGTTTCCCGAAGGATGCGCTGAACAAAAATTCGCCGAGCAAGAACATCTTTCAGGTCGTCACGCCTGCCAAGTCCATTCTTCTTTTTGAATATTAGAATTCCATGAAATATAGGCACTCCATTTTCCGCAGGAGTTCCTACGTTTTTTGCGGTTATTTTTTCGTTGAATCGAGGATGTTTTTTATGATATTTGGATTTTTCGTAAAACTTCCCGCCGCCTAAACTCAGCGATTTGCTCCTATGGTCGCTCGTCACCCACCGCTTTACGTCGCGACCCGTAGGGAGCGATGTATTGAGTTTTCGGGCGGGGCGCGCTTGATTTCACGGAAGAGTTGTCGGAACTCGACCGAAATATTCCCGAATCAAAAGTTGTTTCAATTCTTCGTCGTTCTTATTCGCATAAGGAAAACCGTAGAGTGTGTTTCGATACGCTTTTAAATCGAACGGATAATAAAAACCTTTTTCGGTTTCGGCCACTGCCTTGAAGTTTCCTTTTCCTAAAAAAGCGAAGCTTAATATCGTCGCCCAACGTTGTTTCGTCCAAAGTTCCTCTTCGCTTAACAATCGGACTTCGTAATAAAAATGATCAAGCAATGGGTTCGGAAGCGAAGCCGCGGTTTCCTCGATGTATTCTTTATAACCTTGAGGCAACAGACGAACGTAATGACCCGGAAAACCCTTACCCGGCAGACGCGCCAAAAACGGATCGATGATTCCCAAAAGATCGATCCAATGAACCCCCGGCCCTCCGTAATAACCCGCTAAACCGACATTGGTCGTAACGTGCACACGTTGTGCGGGTTCCACTTCCGTCGCCGCATTTCGTCGGACTCGAATCGACTCGATCGTTTCCGCATTTTCGTTTGTTACGCTTCGCTTGTTTGTTGCGGTAAGTTCGTTCATTACTTCGTGTTCGTTTGTTTCTGCGACGGAACCGGGGAAACCGATCTTCTTACCATAAACGGCCCAGGGATGTGTTTCCGGAGTCACCCCTTGTAACCAACGTTTTAGGGAAGAATTGTCCTGATACGAAGCCCTTTCGTCCACCACGCCCTTCTCCACTCGAACCGGAGATCTCACAAATGTATAACGAAACGGGCTCGCCGGGTGCGCCAAAAAATAAAACGCGACAAACGCGCAAAAAACGAATGTTATTTTTTGAATATTCAAATTCGATTGTTCAACACGGAGAACCCCGAAAAGACATTGGGAAAAAACGGAAAGAATCAAACAGGTTCCCAAAAATCTCCCCGCCATAAAATCCCCTCCGACCCAAAGGAGATACAAAAACGCGAGTGCGATCGAACCCGCGTTCAAACCGAGAATCGCGCGTTCTTCTTTCGATAACTTCCATCGAAACTTTAAAAATCGGCGTAGAACCGGACTTGCAAGATCCGCGAAAATCCAAAAAAAATGAAGACCGAAAACGAAAATTACGATCGGATCCCATTTCAAACTGATCCGCAGATAATCCCAACCCGCTCCGATTCTTTCCGAAAAACTCGATAAAACGTTTGTCTTTGCGTAAAAGGTGTTCGGAAAAAAAGAACCGTAATAAACGAGGGAAAATCCAAAATAAAAAACCAAGGGGAATATTCCTAAAAAGGAATATTTCAAAAATGGAATGCGATTGCCCCGATAGATTCTCCCCAAAATAACAAAACCGGGAAGAATCAAAAACAAACCCAGATCCAAACGGGTCAAAAGCAAAAGCGCGGATAAAAATCCGATTTCTATCGAGTCTTTTCGAATCGTTTCAATCGGCTTCCTTTCCGACTCCGTCGATTCCTTTTCCGTTTCGATCGATTCCCGACCCGCATACAAGGAATAAAACTTAATCTGAAAAATCAAAAGAAGTAAAAATGAAAGAGGATTCTCAAGCCCTGAAGTATTATAATCTATGAATATTCGAGAAGAAAAAAATACACCGAACGACGAGACGATCCACAAAAGGCCGTTCTTAACCCTCAAAAACGTAAACCAATAAACGGATAAAAAAAGAATTCCACAGACAAAAGAAAGCAGATACGCCGAAATAGAAATCTCTCGAACCGCCCACTCGATCGGAATCAACAAAAACAACCAAAGCGGATGCGTAAAGACTTGAACCCTTTCGAGAGGATTCCAACGCAAACCGAAACCGTTCAAAAAATTATCGACTACGCGAAACGTGATAAACGAATCGTCGCTCAGCCAAGCGCTTTGATAAAAAAGAAAGATATAAAGTAAAAGGAAAAAAAGAGAAAGGACGATTCTTCCGGAAATTCTTTTAAAAAAGACGATCGCCGGAAGATCCATTTTAAGAATGGCGTTTGCGAAGTTCTTCCACGATGTCTTGCAGAGAAATTCCCTGTTCGACGAGCAACACTTGCAGATGAAACAGAAGATCGGCGGCTTCGTGTGTGAGTTCTTTTTTGTCGGAATTCTTAGCCGCGATGATGACCTCACCGGCCTCTTCCCCGACTTTTTTGAGAATTCGATCCACCCCGCCTCGGAATAAATCCGCGGTATAAGATTTATCGGGAAGATCCTGTTTTCTTTTTTTTAGAATGCTTTCCAACTGTAATAAAAATTCCATGAGTCCGGGTTTCCTTTACAAAATCTGCCCCTAGTTTTCCGGGACTCATGTTCTCCGACAACCGTATTTTTGGGATTCTTCCAAAAGAAAACGCTCGCTAAAGCGTTCGCAAAAGAGTCTGATGATTGAGAATGAAGAATCTACGTTTTCCAGTTTCCGTATTTTTGCTGATCCTTTTCGTTTCCCCCGTCGCCGCCGAAATCCAATGGGAAAAATCGGTTAAGACCGCGTTTGCAAAAGCGAAGGCCGACGGCAAACCGATCTTCATCGACGTCTATGCCGATTGGTGCAGTTACTGCAAAACTCTGAAGAATGAAATCTATCCGAAAAAGGAAGTTCAACTCGAACTCTCCAAGTTCGTCGCTCTTTCTTTGGACGGAGATACGTTTCCGAATTTAAAACGCAAATACGGAATCAAAGGTTATCCTTCGATTCTCTTTTTGGATCGGAACGGAAGTCTGATCGATAAGATCACGGGGATGCCCGATACGAAGATGATTCTCAAGTTGCTTCGAGGAGCATACGCACGTAGAAACTTGGAAAAGGAATATCTCGACGTTTTATCCAAGGACCCGAACGGAATCAAAGCCAACTTTCAAGTCGGAGTTTATTATTTCGAAGCGAGAGAATATCCGAAGGCGATCCAATTTTTTCAAAAGGCTCTCGAATCCAACGATCCCAAAAACGCAGATAAAAAACACGACGCGTTGTTTAATTTAGGAATTTCTTATTTAGAAACCGGAAACTTCAAGTCCGCCGTTTCGACGTTCAACGCCTACGTATCCAAATATCCGAGCGGAGATTTGTCCTCGGTTTTATTCTTTCGAGCGAACGCCTACGAAGAATTGAACCAAAAGGAAGAAGCGAAGGCCGACTACAAAAAGGTTTTGGAGATGACTACCGATCCGGACGAGAAGAAGGATCTTCTGATCCGAATCGAATCTCTAAATTAGAATATTCTAATCTTTTAAAAAAGCAAGTCCCCAATCCCGGACGTTTCCCGCTCCGAGAGTCACGAACTTGTCTCCCGGTTTTAGAAAATTTTTCAGGACGGAAACCCCTTCTTCGATTTCTTTGGGAAGAATTTTCGCGGAAACCTTCATCGCATCCGCGATGAGTTCCGTTTTGACTCCGTCGATCGGGTCTTCCCCCGCGGAATAGATCGGCAAAAGATAAACCGTTTCTCCCGTATCGAGGCTTTCCGCAAATTCCCGATAAAGATTTTGAGTGCGCGTATAACGGTGGGGTTGAAACAGAATGATGGCCCTTCCGTCTTTTTTCAAACCTTCCATGGATTGGATCACCGCTTTGATCTCGGTGGGATGATGTCCGTAGTCGTCGTAGACCTCGATTCCGTTTTTACTTCCCATGTATTCGAGTCTTCTGCTGACGCCGGAATAATCCGGGATCTTCGATACGAGTTCCGCGATGTCCGCTCCGGCCTCGTGACCTGCGAGAACAGCGGCAAGCGCGTTTTTCAGATAGTGTTCCCCGGGATATTTTAGAGAAAACGAATATTCTTTTTTTTGAAAGCGAAAGAACAAAATCCCGTCTCGGATCGTATATTTCGCCACGCGAGAATCTTCGAGGGTCGATACGATCGCGTTCGACGTTTCTTCCTTCGCGAATCCTAAGATTTTAGATCGATCCCCGATCAAATTCAAAGAATCCACGATTCCGATATCGTCCAAGTTGAGTATCAGTCTCCGAGTCGTACGATCCATATAACGGGCGAATGCGCTTAACAAATTCTCCCTTGTCTGATAATAATCGAGATGATCCTCGTCTACGTTCGTAAGAATTCGGATTTCCGCATTATGATTGTTGAATGTTCCGTCGGACTCGTCGGATTCGAAAACGCCCCATTCTCCCTTGCCCCAAAAGCCGCCCTTTCCGTTTAAAAACGCGACCTCTCCGCCCACCATCACGGACGGGGACATCCCGCATCGTTCCAAAAGAAACGCGGTCATCGCGGTCGTCGTCGTTTTACCGTGCGAACCCGCGACGGAGATTTGTTTTTTTTCGGACATGACTTGATGCAACAATTCCGATCTGTGCACCAAAGGAATTCCCCGATCGCGAAATTTTTTGACCAACGGATGGGAATCCAATCGGATCGCGGAGGAATAAACGGCGAGATCGTAATTCTCCACCGAAAGCGTATCGGATTTATGCAGAACGGTCCCGCCGTCCGATACGAGTTTTTCCACAACGGAAGAATGTTTTCCATCGTAGCCGCCCACTTTCAATCCCTTGCTCAAAAGCAGAAATGCGAGCGAAGACATTCCGGAACCGCCGATTCCGAGAAAGAACGGTCTTTGAAAGTTTTTCCAATCGGAGTTCATCTTCAATCGAGGGAGAAAAAATATTTCGCGGTGTCTTTGGACGCTTCGACGTGGGAACACTGAAGCGAACTGATCGACATGTCGTTTAACAAATTCACGTTATTCGCCATTTGATCCAAAATCCGAAAAAGATGGGATTCGTCCTCGTCCTTTTGATCGATGACGACCGCGGCTCCGTTCATTTCGAAGTACTTCGCGTTGGCCATCTGATGATCGTCCTTTGCGTACGGATAAGGAATCAGAATCATCGGCAATGCGAATGCGGCGCATTCGGAAAGAACTCCCGAACCGGAACGTGCGATCACGAAGTTGGCCCATTCGTAGTGTTCTTTCATATTGTCCGAATAAGAGATGAGTTCGGCGTCCTTTTTGGTTTTTTGGGAAACCTCCTCATACAACGCGGAGCCGGTCAATACGCGAAATCGAAACTGTGTGTTGATCTCTTCGTGACCCATCAACGCGACCACGATGTTGTTGATCTGTCTCGCGCCTTGGCTTCCGCCCATCACAAGAACGTTGAATTGTTTTTTCTTCTTTGTATCGTATTTTTCGGAGAACTTTAAGGACATCTTCGGAATCGTCTTCTTTCGAAGAGGATTTCCGAGAACTTGATAATCGCACGGGATCGCCGAATTCTTCGGTGGAAAACTGAAGGCGGCCTTGTTCGCAAAACGGAAAAACAAACGGTTTACGTTTCCGGGAACCGTGTTCTGTTCGCAGAGATAAACCTTCTTTCCGAAAACGATTCCATAAAGAATAGAGGAAACCGTGGAATAACCGCCCATTCCGATGACTACATCCACATTCAATCTTCTGAATAAAAGAAAAGTCTTGAGTATTTGATACGTATAACGAAAAGGAAACAGCAGAATGTTGCTCGAAAGAGGCGGAAGGTCGTGCCAAAGAACGGGACAAGGAGCCTGTTCCAGATCCGGGTTGTTCCGATTTCTTACGAGAGAATAAAGATATAAATTTTCGAATCCGATTTTTTCCTTCATTTCGGTCAATACTTCCGCCAAGGCGACGCCCGGTGAAATATGTCCGCCGGTCCCGCCGGCCGCGATTACGATCGATCTCATAGACCCAGGTTTTCCTTTCGCGTAATATTGACAAGAATTCCAAGAGAAATCAACACGATGAGAATGGAAGATCCTCCGTAACTCACGAACGGCAAACTGATCCCCGTGATCGGAAAGATTCCCGTCACTACGAACATGTTGATGATGAACTGCGTTCCTAAGATGATCAGAATTCCCGCTCCCAAATAAAATCCGAAAGGATCTTTGACCTTTTGGACGAGATAAAAACTTCGGAATAACAAAAGAAGGACGAGAAAAATAAAAGTCGCAAACCCTAAAAAACCGAAATCTTCGACAAACGTCGCTAATACGAAGTCCGTATGGCTGTATGTTAGATATCGATGCGCGTAACCCGAGGCCAATTTATTTCCGAACCAGCCTCCGTCCAAAAAAGCGCGAAAAGACGTTACGAGCTGATGGCCTTCGTCGAAACGATAACGATACGGATCGAGCCAGACCTCCACGCGTTTTTTACGATAACCCACCCGATCGATCAGAATGTAGATCAAAGGAAGAGAAACGATCCCCACAACCAATAGATTCCGAAACGGAAATCCGAATAAAAAGATAAAACCCAAAATGACGAATAGAATTTCAAGAGTGGTTCCGAACGCGGGTTCCACGAGAATCAAAACGATGACGGTCAACAAAAGCACGGTGGGAATCAGAAGCTTTTTGTAATCGGGAGTGGATTCCAACTTCAACTTTTGAAACAGAGAAGCGAGATAAATGAGAACCGCGACCTTTGCCATCTCGGAAGGTTGTAGCTGATACGGACCGATCGCGATCCATCTGTGGAAATTTCTTCCGTAATACGTGGAAACGGACTTACCGACTCCGGGAATAAAAACCAAAATCAAAAGACCGATCGCGACGATCATTCCGACTAACGCGAGTTTTTCGAGCTTCTGATACGGAAACGCCGAAAAGAAAAAGAAAAATACGAGACCGATGCAGGTCCAGATCGCCTGTTTTTTTAGGAAATATTCGGAATCCTTAAATTCTCTCCAAGCGGTTATACTCGAAGAGGAATACATCACGCAAAGTCCGGTGAAAAGAAGAATGAATATCGTAACGATCAAAAGAACGTCCAGAGAATTCTTTCCCGGAAGCCAAACCTCCCTCCACTTTCTTGCGAGAAAATCGATCATTGAATTTTCAATGTGGATAAGGAGATGATCGCGAGAATGACCGCGATGATCCAGAAACGGATCACGATCTTGGTTTCTTTCACGCCGCCCAACTCGAAGTGATGGTGCAAAGGAGCCATCTTAAAGATTCTTTTGCCGGTGAGTTTAAACGAACCGACTTGAAGAATCACAGAAAGCGCTTCGCTGACAAAGATCGCACCTAAGATCAAAAGAAGAATTTCCTTTTTCAAAAGAATGACGACCATCCCGAGAGTCGCTCCCAAAAAGAGAGAACCTGTATCGCCCATAAACACCTGAGCCGGATGCGCGTTGAACCAAAGAAAACCCAAAAGAGCTCCCGCAAGAGCGGAAAGAAAAACGGAATATTCGTGAGCGCCCGGAAGATACGGAATGTTCAAGTAATTCGCGACGATCGGAGTTCCGGAAAAATACGCGATGATTCCGAGAGTTACCACTGCGATCGCGACGGTTCCGGTCGCGAGTCCGTCCAAACCGTCCGTAAGATTTACGGCGTGCGAAGAACCGATGATCACGATGATCGAAAAGGGAATTGCAAGAACGCCTAACGCGATCACGGGGCCTTTTACGAACGGAAAAAACAGATCCGTCAGATGAAAAGGAATTTTACCGGAATGTCCGAACGGGGTCACACCCGTATAATAAAAGAATAATATACAAAAAGCCAGAGAGATCAGAATCGAAAGAACGAACTTGGTTCTCGCGCGCATTCCCCCCTTGATCTTTTTGACGGACTTCATATAATCGTCCGCAAAACCCAAGGCGGAAAAACAAAGAGAAAAACCGGCGAGCATAAGAACATTCAAATTCTTTAAATTACCCCAGAGCAGAACCGAAAGCAAAAGCGAACCGATGATCAAAAGACCGCCCATCGTCGGCGTTCCCTTCTTCGCTTCGTGGGATTTAGGACCGTCGTCCCGAACCGATTCCCTAAACTTCAAACCGTATAAAAAGTCGATGACCTTATGTCCGAGCCAAAACGTAACGAGCATGGAAGTCAAACCCGCCATCAACGCGCGGAAGGTAACGTAACTGAAAATCCGAAGAGAATCCAAGTGATTGAAGTAAAGATCGTAGAGATAATAAAACATTTTGCCTGCCCTGTTTTCAAAAAAACGGAGTGTTCTTTTTTTGTATCGGAGAATTTTTAAAAAAGACCGAACGCTTTTTGAACTTCTTCCACATCGCTGAAACGGCGTTTTTCCTTACCGATGATTTGATATTCTTCGTGTCCCTTTCCTGCCACAAGAAGACAACCGCCTTCCGGCAAAGCCGCCACTCCTTCGGCGATCGCACGGGCCCGATCGACCTCGCGTAAAAGAGGTTTAAAACCCGGAGAAAACCCGGTTTGAATCTCGTCCAAAATCGATTCGGGCGGTTCGGTTCTCGGGTTGTCCGAAGTGAGAATGACCTGATCGGAAAGTTCCTCCGCGATACGCGCCATCTTAGGACGTTTGGTTCTGTCCCGATCGCCTCCGCATCCGAACAACGTGATCAAACGTTTCGGCTGAGAATCCCTGACGCTGGAGATTATATTTTCAAGCGCGTCCGGAGTATGCGCGTAATCGACGACCGCCATCCGAGAACGGTCTTTGCTGTAAACGATCTGAAATCGCCCCGGGATCTGAGGAATTTTTTCCAAGGAAGAAAGCATCTTTTGAAGATCCAAACCCAACCGAGCGCCCGTGATAAACGCGAGAGCCGTATTACGCACGTTAAACGAACCCAAAAGATTGGTATGGATCGTACATTCGCTGCCTTCGGTTTGTCCTTTTACGTCGTTCGGCAAAACGATCGTGTAAGAAGTTCCCTGCAACGTCAAAGAAAGATCGTCGACCTTCCATTCCTTGGAAGGACCGTCTAACGCGTCTACGGACAAACCCGCCAACTTGTTTAGAATTTTATCATATAAATCTTGACCGCCCGGAGAAGCGTAATCCAAAACCGCAAACGGAGATTTGGATCGGTCCAGAATTTCGAACAAACGAAACTTGCTTTCGAAGTAATCGTTCATATCGGAATGAAAGTCGAGATGATCCTGAGTGAGATTGGTGAAAACTCCGGCTTTGATCGCAATCCCGTTCATTCTTCCGAGTTTGAGTCCGTGAGAACTCGCTTCCATAAATACCGTCGTTACGCCCGAATCCCTCATCTGTTTCAAAATCAGATTTAAGGAAGAAGCGTCGGGCGTCGTATAACCCGTGTCGATCAACCGATCTCCGAACTTCACTCCGATCGTTCCGATGAGTCCGCAGTTTTTTCCCTGATCCGTTGCCAAAGCGAAAAGAATGTTCGTAAGCGACGTTTTTCCGTTTGTTCCGGTCACGGCTACGATTTCCAAATCCTTGGATGGATCGCCTAACAAGAAAGATGCGATCGGACCTTGGAGTTGTTCGGGATCGCCTTTGTATTCCAAAACGGTTTTGGAAGAAGGAATCTTAAAGGACGAAGTGGAATCGTTTGAACCTGCGATCGCAGTCGAAGTTTCATTTTGCAAGTTCGAATTCGTAACCGCGCCCTTTTCGACCGCGACCATCGCGTCTTCGCTTAACAAAATCAGGGAAGCCTTCGTGTTCGTTATGAATTCTTCCCTTTTGGAACCGATCGAATCGGCGACGCAAAAGATATCGGATTCGTTCGCCCTTCTCGAATCGGATTGGATATAATCGACTTCGATCGAATCCGGATTCTTATCCGAAGGAAGCGATCTGATTTTGAGTTCCGGAAATTTATGGAGAAGGCTGGTTAACTTCATTCTCGTCTTCGTTCTTTTCGGGAGGTAAATTCAACGTGATGATTCTATCCCCCACGGTGATGGGAAGATAGTTGTATGTTTTTCTATAAAGGGTTTCGATTCTTCTTGCGGACGTATAAGTGGCGACTCCGATCTTTAAGTCGTCGTTCTTTTTGATCTGTTTGATTTTTTCGCCCGTAGCGATTCCGATCTCGCGGTTGAGTCTTGCGACCTGGACGTTCTGCCAAACATAAAGAAAGAATAAACTTAGGAACAAAACGACCTTGCCCAGATTCCAAAATAAAATTCCGAGATCCTTCCAAACGGGACGACTGAAAAACGCGGAAAGCGACGACATCTATTCTTCCTCTTCCTCGAAATCTTCCTTTCTATATTTTTTATCGACCGATTTCGTTTTTCTAAGCACTCTCAATTTTGCGGAACGGGAAGCCGGATTCTCCCTTGTTTCCTCTTCGGAGGGAAGAATCGGTTTTTTGGTGAGAAGTTCAAAACCGTTTTGTTTCGCATAATCGCGAAGGGAATTTTTTACGATTCTATCTTCCAGAGAATGAAACGAGATGACTTGAATCACCCCGCCCAAACGCAAAAGATTCAAAAGAGAATCGAGTCCTCTTTCGATATGGGCCAACTCCTGATTGACCTCGATGCGAAGCGCTTGAAAGATCCGAGTCGCGGGATGTCTTCCGGGAGGCCAAAACTTACGCGGTATGATTTTGGAAATGAGATCCGCGAGATCGGACGTATAAGAGATCGAATTTTGTTTTCTTCTTTCTACGATGACCTCGGCGATCTTCTTGGACCAACGTTCCTCGCCGTACGTATAAAAGATATGCATCAACTTGTCTTTGGAATACGTGTTGATTACGTCTTCGGCGCTGAGTCCACCGTCCGGAGTAAGTCGCATGTCAAGCGGTTCCGCTTCCCGAAAACTGAATCCCCTTCCCGAATGAAAAAGATGAAATGTGGAAATCCCGAGATCCAAAAGAATTCCCTGAGGCGCTTCGGTGATTCCGTGTTTGTTTAAAAGATCCGAATCGATGTCCGAAAAATTCGTTTCGATCGGAATCACTCGTTCCGCAAAATCGGAAAGACGGGCGCGGGCCCTCGACAACATGACCGGGTCTAGGTCGCAGAGTATGACTTTGGATTTGGGAAATTCTTTCAAGAAGAGAAGGCTATGTCCGCCTTCTCCCGCGGTTCCATCTAAGAATAAAACGGAATCGTCTTTGGAAAAATTCTCCGCAAATATTCGAAGAATATCGTTTCCTTGAACTGAATAGTGAACCGGTTCCAATCTCGTTCCATTCTTTTCCGAAGTGCCGGTCCTGCAAGGAGATTCTATTTTGACACGGACGAGCGCGGGATTATTCTAGGGTCAATGGAAGAATCGAATTCTACGCAATGGGACGAACCTCGGAAAAATCTTTTTTCAATTCATAAGCTGGATTATGCGAGAGGGAAAAGACCCGAAGTGGATTGTATCCTTTGCGGAATTTGCAGAAAGGATCCGGACGTTCCCAATCTCACGATTTCGGAATCCCCTCTTACGATCGTTTCGGTGAATCTTTATCCGTACAATCCAGGACATCTGATCATTTTTCCGAAACGTCATATTCTTTCCTACGAAGAACTCACTCGAGAAGAGGCTCTTGAAATTCACGAAGGTAGCGTGAAGGCGATTTCGATTCTTAAAAAACTTTGGAACGTTCAGGGTTTCAATCTCGGTTATAACATCGGGAAGAATTCTGGCGGTTCGATTCCTCATATCCACGCGCATATCGTTCCGAGATTTCCGAACGAAGCCGGTTTTTTGGACGTATTAGCAAATTCAAGAATTGTAATCTACGAACCCTACGAAATGCAGAAGGAATGGATTCGTATCTGGGAAGAATTTAAGTAAGTCGTGCGAAGAATCGAACAGAGAGACTTTGTCGTAGTTCCGACGGATTTTTCGTGAAAGGCGGCCCCCACCCGAGTTTGGGTGGTGGTGATGACGAGCGATCCATAGAGAGCGAGGCGCTGAGTTCTTGGCTTTGTGGGAAATTTCCGGCAAAATCCTAATATCAGAAAAACTGCATACGGTCAAGCCGACTTCGATGGCACAATCTTGTCGGAACTCCGACAGATCGCCAAGATCAAATCACGGGTTTTTTCTAATAAATCGTATGTCCGAGAAACTTATAACTTTCCGAAATTCCGAACAAGGTTTCCGAATGACCGATCACAAGAAGACCTCGATCCTTTAATACCTTTTCAAAATTCTCAAATATTTTTTTCTGAGTCTGTTTGTCGAAATAGATGATTACGTTTCTACAAAACACACAATCCATCTTTTCGGGAATCGGATACGGGGTTTCCAAAAGATTCACTTTTCTAAAATCGATCAGCGCCTTCAATTCGGGTTTGGCGTGATAGGATAATTCTCCCCTTTCCGGATCCTTGTGTTTGGTAAAATATTTATTTTTGAGTTTGTCGTCCACCGGTTGAAGACGATCCTCCCGATAAATTCCTTCCTTAGCCGTGTTGATTACGTTCGTATCGATATCGGATGCATAAATCTTAATATCCCATCCGGGTTTGAACGCGAAATATTCGAGACAAGTGATCGCGATCGTATACGGTTCTTCTCCCGTCGAACAGGCGCTGGACCAAATTCTCAGGATTTTTTTTCCGCTCTTTGCGGCCTTTTCTTCCACCGAAGGGAAGAACGTACTTTTTAAAAAATCAAAGTGATGATTCTCGCGGAAGAAATCCGTTTTGTTCGTTGTGATTCGATTGATGAGTTCCGTGAGTTCGCTGTTGAAAAAACCGTGATCCGCGCGCAATCTTCCGATGTATTCGGATACGGTTTTTAATCCGAAATGCCTCGCCCTTCCGTTGAGTCTGGATTGAACCATTATCTTTTTATGATCCGCGAGAAATATCCCGGTTTCTTTATACATGAGGGATTTGATAAATTGAAATTCCTCGTCGGAAATCGTCGTCATCCCGAATTGGCTTTCTGTCATAGTATGGAATGGTTTATAAAGAGCCGAAAACTCTGTCAAGAGATACAAGTCTTAGGATTTGTTTCAGACGAGGAGAAACGTTTTGTGTCTCCACTTCGATTCCCAGACCGCGAACACGATTGGTAAATCCCACCAGAATTCCGAGAGCGACCGAGGAGATCACTTCGATTTGGGAGAAATCCAATACGATACAAGTAGGATTTTTTTCTAGATGCGAATTTAGATAGTTTCGTAGATCCTCGTATTCCATAGTTAGGTCGTTCAATTTCAGAGAGATGGTAACTTTCTCGTTGAAAACCATTGATAAAATTAGACGGTATAAAAAATAGAATTCAACCGCAATATTTTCGAGTCCCTATGGAACCCTTTGAAAGAAACCAAGAAGAAAACGAAGACGATTTTTCGGCCCGATGGGAAACCTCCGATCCGATGTTATTGTCCATCGTGAAATCGTTTTTGGACGCGCAGGAAATCCATTATTTCGTAGTCGGGGAAGAATTGTTCTTTTTGGAAGGAGCCGCCGTTCCCGCCGGAAACCACTCCGCGATCCTTTATATGGGAGAACGGGATTACCCGATCTTATTGGAGTTTTTAGAAAGAGAGCACCGTTGAAAATAGGAATCGTTAAACATCTAAACGCAAGACCGTTGACCTGGGGATTCGAACAAGACAATAAACACGAAATCGTTTCGGACAATCCCGCAATACTCAAAGACTATCTTTTAAACGGAGAAATCGATCTCGGTTTGATCTCTTCCATCGAATGTCTTCGCAACGAAAAAATTCTCAACACGTATTACGCGACCGGCGTATGCGCGCGAGAAAAAGTAAGATCCATTCTATTCTTTAAAAACAAAAGGGAAGAATTTCCGCCGCGTTTGATTCTTACGGACAACGGTTCGAAAACGAGCATGTCCTTAGTGAGAGTTCTCGTTCACGAAGAAAGCGGAGTCGTGCCGGACGTACGACCTACGGATTCGAATACGATTCAGGAACAGATCGAAAACGGAATCGGATCTCATATGCTTTTCGGTGACAACGCGCTTCTCGCAAAATGGAATCCGGATTTTTACGAGGTCAAGGACTTAGCGCAATGGTGGAACGAGATCACCGGTCTCGGATTTATCTTCGCGCTTTGGGCGAGTAAAAAACCTTTGGAAGCGGAAGATTCCCTCTTCATTCAATCTTTGGAATATGGAATTTCTCACATAGAGGAAATCATTTCGCACGAATCGAGGCTTCCCGAATCCGTGGTCCGAGAATATCTCACAAGAGAACTTCACTACAAAGTGACGGAAGAGGATCGAAACGGATTCTTACTCTTCGGCGATAAATGCAAAAAATTGAATCTTTTGTAGATCGATAAGAAAATCAGACCGACGATACGAAACAATCAAGGACGACGATCCATGGCTTCTAAAATTTCAAAGGAAGATTTCGAATTTTTTCACACTCTCCGAGTGCGTTATGCGGAATCGGACCCGCAAGGAATCGTATTCAACGCGAATTATCTCGTCTACTTCGACGTCGCGATCACGGAATATTTCCGCGCGCACGGTCTTCCCTACGGGGATTCGATTTCCACACACGAAATCGACTTTCACGTCATCCATACTTCGATCGACTATAAGGCGCAGGCTCGTTTCGATGAAGAACTTCAGATTTTCGTTAAGGGTTCTTATAGCAGCGTGAAAATTTCTTGGGACATCGCGGTCTTTCGGGATACTACTTTAATCTGTTCGGGGATTTTGATCTACGCCGCGGTCGACACGAAAACGGGAAGTTTAAAAAGAATCGATTCTCGGCTCGCGTCTTTATTGAAGCTCGAACCGAAATCGGATCGGACAAAGGGCGTTTCCTAATCCGATCAGTAGATGACGGTGATTCTATAATCCCAGGAATTGTTCCCGGTCTTTTCGATCGTTTCGGCTAACGGAAGACGATAACTGAGTTTTCCTAGATTCACGTCTCCCCGATTCGATCTGCAAACGGAAGCAATCGGAAAGTTCACCTTAAAAAGAATGGAACTCGTTCTCAACAATCGAAGCGTTTCGGAATAAATTTTCTTTTCTCCGTCCTTCTTCAACGTTTCCGGCCCGCGGCTGATCGTCGGGATCTCCCGTTTTACGTAAACCGTGTTTCCTTTTTTACGAATCTGCACCTTACCCAACATCGCGTCTTCGATCTGGGAAAGATCCTGAAATTCCACCTTGTAATAAACCTTCGCTTTTTCTCGGAACAAACTCGGATCGGTTTCGGGCGTTACGATTTTTTGATACGTGTAATCTTTGAGGGAAACGTTTTTGGAAAAAAATCCCTTGTTCAATCTTCCTAAAATTTCGTCTTTTTGAGTGGGTAAGAATTTAATGAGAGATTCGTCCGAATTTCTGCGGGTCGGAACCACATAAGAAACTTCTAATGTTCCCGAAAAATCGTGATTGATCGTGAGCGTTTCCTCGTAATCGAAACAGTTCGAAACGAAAAGAAGAACGATCGCTAAAAGAAAGAATTTGGAAACCCGGCCCCAGAAGTGGCTCATGCATCAAATCTGAGACCGAAAAGGATTCCGTCAACGTAATTATAAACGCCGGAAACGAACCCTTTCCGGCGCTAATACGAAATGGTTTTTAAAGTTCCATTCTCACTTAGAAATCGGATACGCCTCGTTTCCGTGTTCGAGAATATCCAAACCGGTAATTTCTTCATCCTCGGAAACCCGAAGACCCAGAGTGTATTTCAAGATCAGAAAGATGATCGAACTTACGCCGAAGGACCAAACGAACGCGATTCCAATTCCGGTCAACTGAGTCAGAACGACGCTCAATTCTCCTCCGAAAAAGAGACCGTTGATTCCGCCGTAATTCTCCTGCGCGAACAATCCCGCCGCAAGAGTTCCCCAAGCGCCGCAAACTCCGTGCACCGAAACCGCTCCCACGGGATCGTCGATATGAATTCTATCGAAGAACAATACGCTGAGCACCACGAGAATTCCCGCGATAAAACCGATGATGACCGCAGAAGAGATGCTCACGTTCGCACAAGGAGCCGTGATCGCGACAAGACCGGCTAACGCGCCGTTTAACGAAAGACCTATATCAGGTTTTTTGAACATGATCCAAGTGACGATCATGGAAGCCAACGCTCCGGAAACCGCGGCCATGTTCGTAGTTACGGCGATCACGGCGAAGTTTCCTCCGTTGACCGAGGTCGTGGAACCCGGGTTAAACCCGAACCAACCGAACCAAAGAATAAAAACTCCGAGCGCGGCCATCGACATATTGTGACCGAGAATCGGAAATAATTTTCCGTCTTGGTACTTGCCGATCCGAGGCCCGAGAATCAAAGCTCCCGCAAGACCGGCCCAACCGCCGACCGAGTGGACCACGGTGGAACCCGCAAAGTCGATAAAACCTTGTTGTTCCAAAAATCCCTTGCCGAGTCCCCAAAGTCCCGCCCAAGCAAGACTACCGAAGAACGGATATACGAGCGCGGTCATCAAAACCGAAAAGACGATATAAGAAACGAACTTGGTTCTTTCCGCCATCGCACCCGAAACGATGGTCGCGGCCGTTCCGGCAAACACCATCTGAAAGATAAAGAATGCGAATCCCCATCTATCCGGAACTCCGTCCTTAACGATCAGATTCTCCGCAATACCGGGCATACCGATTCCGAAACCCGGAAAAAGTTGAGGACCGAACATGATCGAAAATCCGACGAGCCAAAAGAAAATAGAACCCAGACAAAAGTCTATGAAGTTCTTCATCAAAATGTTCACCACGTTTTTTGCGCGGGTAAAACCGGCTTCCACGTAAGCGAATCCAGCCTGCATAAAAAAGACCATAAATGCGGCGATACAAGTCCAGAGCCAATTGATCTCGGACCTTAAAGTTGCGATGTCGGCGCTCACCGCTGTGATCGCGGGGTCCGGTGTAGGAGCGACGGATTCGGTTACGGGCGTTTCTTGGGCAAAGATTCCCGTGGTCAACAAGGCGAGGATTAATATAAAGTACCAACGCATGCAGAGCTAATCTCCTTTTTTTGTTTAGATCGAGCCGAGGTTAAACGGCTAATTTCGCTTCTTCCTCTCCATCGGGAGAAGAATCTTCTTTCTTACGCATGAGATCTTCCAGTTTCTTGAGAGAGATCTTTAGATATTCGTTCGTAGGCGCGCTTTTGATTCCCTGCTGAAGAACCTTGATCGCCTTCGGACTTTGGTTTTCCTTGAGATAACATCTTGCAAGACGAAGACTCGCCTTCGAATACGTGTGATCGATCGCAAGAGAACGTTTGAGGGAACGTTTCGCTTCGTTGATATTATCCGTTTCGTAGTAGGCGCGTCCGATCAGATAATGGATGTAAGCCGAATCTTCTCCCGATGTTTTTACGAACTTATCGAGGAACTGAATCGCCTTCGGAAAGTTGCGGTCCCTGTAGTACATTCTTCCCAAAAGAAGAAGACTGTCCTTGATCGAATCGTCCAAAGAATAAACGTCCAAGGCCTTATCATACGCGAGAGAATCGTTCTTTTCGCGCGCGGCGGTTTTTGCGACGTTCATCATCGACTTGGCCTTGTTCAAAAGCGGATTACACTGAAGAGCCATGATCGAAATGTCGTCCCCGTTTCTCGCGTCGCCTTTGTAACGTTTGAAACGCGAGATCAAAGAATCCACAAGATCCGCGACGTAGATACGATCCCTTTGTTCTTCGAGCGTTCTTTTTTCCTGACGCACCCAATCCAAAAAGCGAGTGTTGCCGAGCTCCTGACGTTCCGGATTTTTTTGTTCCACGATTCCGTCCGAGGTAAGAATGAGAATATCTCCGGGATTGATACGTCCGTGTTTTTCCTCGAAGTTGCTTCTGCTGACTTCGAAAATTCCCATAGGAACTCCGTTGGAATCGAGTTCGTCGATCACGCCGGTATCGTTTCTAAAATGAATCAGCTTTTGATGCGCACCGTTCACGTAAGAATACGAATAGTCTCCGTAAATTCTCAGGATAAACGCGGTGAAATACGTTCCGTCCGGAAGTTGAGGACGAATCGATTCTCCGAGTTCGGTTAACGTTTCGGTAAGACCCAGACCGAGAGAAGTACATCTTCTGAATTGGTAGTGGATCGACATCGTAACCAGAGCCGCGGGAATCCCGTGACCCGAAACGTCCGCGATGATGACCGTGATCGCATTGCCGTGACGCACAACGTCGAAGTAATCCCCCGAAACCTCGGTCATCGGTTCGTAGTAGGTTCCGAAATGAATTCCGTTCCAAGGAGAAATGTTCGTGTTGATGATCTGACTTTGAACGTTACGACCCATCTTCATATCGAACTCGAGTTGTTTGAGAATCGCGGCTTCCCGTTGATTCGCTTCCACAAGACCTTCGATCAAACGAACGGAAGTCAAAGCGAGGGCGAGTTGCGCCGCGAGCGCCTCGAGAATTTCGACATCGTCTTCGATGTAAAAAAAGCTGTGTTCGGATTCGACCGCGATCGTACCGAGAACCTCGTCCTTGTAAAGGATGGGAACGCACATTACGGAAAGGGTGGATTCTCCCTCGTCAATGTATTCCGGATGATACGCGAGATTTTGAACGAGAAGAGAGGACTTCGTTTTAAACGTGTGACCGGAATAACCTTCGTCTTGTGTGACGCTTCTTCTCGGCGGAGTCGTTTCCAAAAGATAACGAACCGGAACGAGAAAACCGTCCTTCCAAATTCTAAGCGTCGTATTATCGCACTCGAAGATGTCCTTACAAATGTTAATTACGGATTCATAAAGTTCTTCGTGTTTGTCGACCGAAGAGAATTCCTTACTGATATAGAGAAGAATATCGATTTTATTCTTCTCCGTTAGGCCGCCGACGACCTTATGACTCCCACGAAAACTGACTACCTTACGTTGACCAAATTTTATATCTATCATATACCGCACTCCAAGGAAAGGATTGGCTCCTTGAATTCGCTTCTGCTTTCCCTTACAACAATGCAAGAAACGTACCAGGAGAAATACGGAGAATTCTGCCCTTTTTTTAAGAATAAAGACGTTTTTAAAAGCCTCGGATTATAAAATGCTCGTAAAACAGGCATTGGAAAATCAGATCTTCTAAAAATTTAGCAGATATTAGGTGAGAATGGATCGAAATTTACGGAAGTTTAGCGACGAAATCTGGAAAACGTAGAAAGAATCCCTTCCTTGATCTTGGCCGCGATTCCGGGTTGGGAACGAAGTCCGTGTTTTTTCAAAAAGGATTCCACGTATTGAAAGACGTCGTCTTCGGCGCGGTCGCCCATCACGAGACAAGCGTGACCGTAATCGTCCGAAGAACCGTTCGCCTTGGAGATCACTCTGAATTCTTTTTTCTTGGAACCCGCGTTTTCATAAACGGAACGAACCGCCTCGGGAGTCGCGATCACGTCCTTTTCCCCCGCGATAAACAAAGCGGGAACGGAAATATTTTTTTGAAGTTCCACGTAATCGTAAAAGCCGTTGAGGGAATGCATCCGTTTGGTTTCGATCCAGTGCATAAACTGCTCGGTGACTCCGTCGCTGATGTTTTCGATCGCGTTCTTCATGATCTTCTTCACGGTTTTGGAGGAAGTCACTTTCGGGTTGTAGAGAATTTCGTCGATCGGCGTATACAATTCTCCGGCTAAGGGCGCAAGAATGGAAGCTCCGAATTTCAGATCCAACATTTTTCTCGCGCGCGGAAAGCGGGAAAGAAGACCGATCAAAGTGATTCCGATATGATTCAGATTTCCCGGACCGCCTAACGACACAAAGGCGGCGATATCCTTGGTGTCCTTTTTGTGTTCGGACATGCAAAAATGAGAATATAGAATCATCGCCCCCATCGAATGTCCCACATACGAAACACGATCGGAACCGGAAATTTTTTTCACCTTGTCGATCATCGCCGGAACGTCGTATTTCACGATATCGTCGAACGTAAAGTCCTCGTAACGCGTCGGGCTTTCGTGATAAGAACGTCCGCATCCTCTCAGAGAAACCGCGTAAACCTCGTAACCTCTGAGTTTGAGATAATACGGAAGGGAATGTCTTCGATCCAGATCGACCACGAACTTATTCGTCGCGATTCCGTGAACGACCAACACGGGCGCGAGTTGACGGTTGGGTTGGGGAGGAATATGTCTGTGAAGCGCGAGGTTCCATCCGTCTTTTGTCTTCGCGAAATGAACCTCGTCGGCGATGTCTTCTTGTCCGTATAATTTTCCGATCCAGTTCAATAGAAGCGGATGTATGAGAAGAATTAAAATCAGAACGCCGGTGAAAATGAATGCGAGCGTGGAAGCGAACAACGCGAATAACAAAAGAATTAAAAACGTAGTCGCTAAGTAGAAAGGACTTCTACGATTCTTAAGAATGGCGATCACAGAATAAAAAATAATACAAATTGGGAATTGTCAAGAATTAGAAGCTGCTTGCCCGAAAAATCCATGAAAAGAATCTGGTAGGAAGGACTGTAAGAATTCATGTCTCAAACTCCGGAATACAAACTCTACACTTCGCCCAACGGTTGGTATTCGATGGTGATCCCGGCGCATTGGGTTCACATGGTCATAGAAGGAATTCCCGCTTTTTTCGAGGAAAACGGAAGCGGCGCCTTGCAAGTCTACGCGTTTGAAAACAAGGCCGGAAATTACAATCTTCGGGAAGAATTGGAACGGTATTTAAAAACCCACGAGATCGACTTCGAAGAGGACAAGATCGCCGCGTTTGAAAACGAAGAAGGAAGTAAGATCATGGCCTGTGAGTTCGTAAAGGAGGATCGTTTCTGGATGGTTTATATGATCGCCAATCAAAAACGAATGACGTTACTCACTTACAACAGCGATGAGATGCCCCCGAGTTATTTAGTCAGCGAACTCACCACCGTTATCAGTTCGATTCGTTTTAGTTAAACGAATCGATTCTTACCTTTAATCGAATTCTACTCGATCGAAAGAGTCGCCGCGACGGCTTTCTTCCATCTTTGAATCTTCTGCGTTCTTTTTGTTGGGTCCATCTTCGGCTCGAAAGACTTATAACCTTTTTGAAGACTTTTCAGTTCGTCCAAATTCTTCCAAAAACCGATCGCAAGTCCCGCGAGATAAGCGGCTCCGGTCGCGGTCATATCCGGTTCGGGCGCGCGGTCCACTCGTACATTCGAAAAATCTGATAAACACTGAAGTAGAATATCGGACTGGGAAACTCCTCCGTCCACTTTGATCTCTTTGATCTTTACCTTCGTGTCTTGTTGAATCCCTTCCAAAATTTCGTAAAGGCTCAAGGAGATTCCTTCCAAGACGGCCCTTGCGACGTGTCTTCTGTGACTTGCCAAAGAAAGTCCGATGACCGAAGCCTTGGCGCGGGGATTGAAGTAAGGAAAACGAGCGCCGGTCGGAGTCGGAATAAAAACGATTCCTTCGGTATCTTCGGCTTGGGATGCGAGTTCGTTCAAAACCTTCGGAGTATCGGAAAGTCCGATTCCCTTACCGAGCCAATCGATCAGAGTTCCCGCGGTTGCGACAAAACCTTCGAGCATATAAGTCGTTTTACCGTCGATTCTCCAAGCGATCATCGGAAAAAGACCGCGTCTGGAAAGTTTCGCTTTCGGTCCTATGTTGATGTCGACGAACGCTCCCGAACCTTGGGAGATTTTTACTTCGCCGGGTTCGAAACAACATTGTCCGAACAGAGCGGCCATCTGATCTCCGATGGAAGCGCGGATCGGAATCGAATTTCCTCCGAGAAATTCCGGCAAAGAATGTCCGAAGTCCCCGTTGCTGTCCCTTACTTCCGGAAACAGATTCGAAGGAATTCCGAAGATGCTGAAGATCGGTTGGTTCCAGATCAACTGAAACGGATTGAACATTCCCGTAGCGACCGCGTTAGACGAATCCGTTAGGTGTTGTTTGCCGCCCGTGAGTTTATAAATGAACCAAGTGTCCAGGGTTCCGAACAGAACTTCTCCCTTTTTACATCTTTTTTTGAGTTCCGGATTCTCGTCCAAAACCCATTTCAATCTGCAGGTCGCGTGATCGGTTGTGAATCTCAACATAGAAGTCGCGATCATCATCGGGTGATTGGTCAATCTTCCGATGATCGTGGAAACGAAACGAATCAGGTTCCATATCAAATTGCGGTTCATCGCTTCGGCGGTTTTGTGGGAACGAACGTCCGCCCAGCTGATCAAGGGAGTCAGAGGTTTGCCCGAGGATTTTTCCCAGAGAAGAAAGGAACCTCGTTGATTACAAATTCCTAATGCGGCGATTTCTTTCGCGACTTGTTTGTTCTTTTGGATTTTTTTCAATAAGGAAAGAAGGGCCTTCCACAAAACTTCGGGATCGTGTTCCAAAGCCCCGGCCGTGGGAATGTTCGGAGGAGTTTTTTCGTATTGTCTTTCGACGATCTTTCCTTTGCGATCCAGTAAGAACGCTCGGATTCCACTTCCACCGCTGTCGATGGAAAGCACGTATTTGCCCTGCGAATTGGCCATTCCAGTATCTCCGAATATCGATTTATTTAAAAAGAAATCAGAAATTATAAAATCGAAGGTCTTGGATTCTGTCCATTGATTTCCCAAAAAAAATGCCCTCCGATCTTCGGAAGGCATTCCTTGCAAAACGGATTCAAGTTAGAATGTGGATTCTTTTCTAAACGAGAATCCCTCTGAGATGCGATAGTATCTCGCGGTTGTTCGTCGCGGCGAGGTCCTTTCCCATCTTATGAAAGATCATGGACTGGGACTTACGATCCATCTTATCCAAAATCATTCCAAGGAACCGAGGTTCGGAAACGAGAACGAGACTGAGAAAACGATTGGATTTTCTTCCTTGAGAAATCACGTCGGAGATCTGACTCGCAAAAGATTCCGCAACTCTTCGTTTCGGTTCTTGTACGGATTCCGTGTCGAATGCAACTCTCTGTGCCTTTGCGCTTTTGCCCGGACCGGAAGACTCGAGAATCAGTTCTCGATTTTTCTTTCTTCCTTTCGGATTTTCGATACTTTCAAGAAGTTCGAGTCCATTCCGTGTTCCTTTATACTCGAAGATTTTCGCTTCGGATCGGTTTGCGACCACCACCCATTTATTCTTCATACTCGTTTCTCCTATCGAGCACCTCTGGTGCGAGATGCTGAGTTCTTTTCGAGCACCTCTGGTGCGAGATGCTGAGTTTTCTCTCGAGCGATTCATTGCGTTTGAGAAGAATCGAAGTAGTCGAAATAAAAAACCCGTTGTATGTCCCGCTTTCCGCACTCCAAAAGATTCGTTTGAGCCGGGTCGCGCTACGTTTTTCATTCGGTCTCTTCTTCTTTTCTCACCCTTTGAATCAGAACTTTCCAATGATTTATAAATAAATCCCGAACCCGCTCTACTATATAGAAAGCATTCGCCTTAGTAAACTTTGTAAGAACTCAAAATCCCCATTGTTTTATACGAATTGATCGGAAAGTTCAATCCCTTTTTTGAGAATTCGGTTTGCGGATGGTTTTCGGAGGCTTATGTATAACGAACGTTTAGTTATCGGTTCGGTGATCCCGAGTTTATTTGAGGAAATGTGGGAACTCTTACGGATCCCTTATGGGCTGTGGGATTTTGTCGATTTCCACGGGAAAATGTAGGAACTCCTATGAATGATCGAATGCACAGGGAAAGTCATGGAATCAAAACAAGGGTGGAACTGCTACAATCCATAAAATTTAGAAATCAAAGCTTTGTAGGAACTACCACAAAACCTCCGATTTCACGAACGAACAAAAAAACGACAAAAAGAAGAAATCAACCAACCCATAAATAACATTAGAATATTTTAATTCTTTTACATAATCAAAGAAACGAACCATACCCAAAAAACGAAAAATCAATATTCCCAATGCTTACCCCATCAGTTTAATCATAAAACTTTACAACTCATCCAACTGAAAAAGGTCCTCTCGCCTTGGGTCACCATTCTTTTCCATTCAAATACCCAACCCAATCCCATATTCACAACCCAAGATATAACCTGCAAACTTTCAAAGAAGAATTGAGATTCCCCAAAAGAAGAATCAGTCGTAGGAACGACATACTTAGACATGTTCCGTTTACGAAAAAAACCGAACACGAATTCGAAATAAAAACAAAGATCTCAGAACAAAATAAATTCGGAATTTCCATTTTGTTCGAGTTGCACGAGGTTGGGTATGAGCAGAAATTACATTTACATTCTTTTCATTCTATTCCATTTTGATTGTATAGCACATCCGCCGGACAAACCGGACCCGCCCTACACTCTTCTCAATTATCTGATCAATCCTTCCGGATCGAATAATAATAACACGCCTACCCCCACGCCATCGCCTTCTTACAACCCGAGCACGATCAGCGATACGGGACAAACCCTATGCTACAACAATGCGGGCGCCGCGATCGCCTGCGCGGGAACGGGACAAGATGGAGAATTTTCCGACGTCCCCAATGTACGTTCGTTTACCGGACCAACACAACATTCTCAATATACAAACGATTATACGACCTTGGACAATCTTCGCGGTCTCATATGGAAAACTTGTCCGGAAGGTCAAACCGGCGGGACATGCACCGGACTTGCGAATCAAATTTCCATCACCAATGCTTTGTTAGGCGCTCCCGGTTCTTGCCAAACTCTCAACGCGATGAACGGAGGAAACGGATACGCGGGAAAAACCAACTGGAGAATTCCACTCATCCGAGAATTTTTTCCTCTGTATCTTTATACGAACGTTCCTACTCACATGGAAACGACTCAGTTTCCGAATCCCGATATGAGTGCGTTGTATGTTGCAAACACGGACGACGCGACAAACGCGGCCCAAGCTTGGCAGTTCGATTTTTTAAATATGACGAACACAAGAACGTTCGCAAAGAATACGAACGGCATACTTCGATGTGTTTCCGGAAATCCGCCGCCCGCACCCTCTTATCAAGTGAATACGGGAGCCTTGTTGGGAACCGTAACGGATCGAAACACCAATCTTTTATGGGTAAAATGTCCATTCGGAAAATCCTCCACAACTTGCGCGGTTGGAGTTCTCTTCGTAGGGAATGTGAATTCGGCTTATACCAACTGCAACAACTTGGTTTATGCCGGAAGAAGCGACTGGAGATTGCCGAACATCAACGAACTGCTCAGCCTGGTAGATCATTCGATTGCGGTCGCGCCCGTCATCCCGACGGCGACCTTTCCCAATTTTCCAGGGGCGGTTTTTTGGTCCTCCACGACAAATCCAAACGTTCTGAACGAAAACTTAACGATTGATTTCACAAACGGAACCGTAGTTGGAACTTCAAAGTGGGTCGGAGCTCGAGCGATTTGTGTAACGAATTGATCCACAAAACCGGGAATCTCTGCGATCGCTGCAATCGTTTTGCCCATTGTGTCACCGATTGATTCGCAGAAACAAAGAAGAGTATGTTCAGAATATAACCTGAACTCGCTTGTTCTTAAAATTTGATTCTCAAAAACCCGAGAATATCGTATGTACAAAAACGTTAGATTCATAGATCGGATTCTAAAACGGATATTGGATTCTGAAATCCGGAAATCATTAGAACATCCGTATATTCTAATCTTTGAATCTATTGTGAAATAGAACTTTGAGAACGGCCTATGAGATTCATACTTATTTTCTTAACGATGTTGCAACTCGTCTTCTGCGTAAAACCACCGGACAAACCCGATCCTCCTTACGTAGTTTTGCAGTATTTAAACGGGCAGAATTCTTCTCAAAATCAAAACAATCAGCCGCCCGCGGAAGAATGTCCGACCGGATTTTCCAACTTCAACGCAAACGCGATCTCCGATACGGGACAAGTCAATTGTTACGGCGGCGGAGGGGGCGGGGTTAGTATTCCTTGCGCCGCGAACGGAGAAGATGCGGATTACAATAACGTTCCCAACGCGAGAAGTTTCGTAGGACCTACGCAATATTGCAAATACCCGACCGACTACACGACTCTCGACACGCTTCACGGTCTCACTTGGAAGTCTTGTGTTCAGGGACAATCCGGTTCGAATTGCGGGATCGGAGTTCCGACTGCGATCACTTGGACGGCTGCAAACGCGGGTCTTCCCGGAAGTTGCACGGAATTGAATACTCTCAATGCGGGAAAGGGATACGCGGGAAAAACGAATTGGAGAATTCCGACCGTGCGAGAACTCGCTTCTTTGTTGCACTACACGAACAATCCGCACATTGACGGTCAATTTCCGAATACGTTTTCGGGCGTCAGCTATTGGAGCAATACGATCGATCCGCTGAACCTAGGAAACAATTTCGTAATTCGTTTCGACGCTCCGAATCTCGGATTCTATTCAAACCTGCAAGGATCGATCATCAATCTTCGTTGTGTTTCCGGAAATACGATCTCTCCTTTCGCCTTTGTAGACAACGGAGACGGAACGGTCACCGATTCGAATACGAATCTTCTTTGGATGAAATGTGTGGATGGAACGGCCACACCCGGATGCGCGGGCGCTGCGAACCTGCTTGATTGGAACGGCGCCCGCAATACGTGCGAATTTTCGAATTTTGCGGGAAGAAACAATTGGAGGCTTCCGAATCCAAACGAACTTTTAAGTATCGCGGATTATACGCAACCGTTGGCTCCCTTGATCCATCCGATCTTTCCGAACAGTCCCGGTTCTCATTGGACTTCGACAACCTTTGACAATATAAAAACGGGAGCTCTTCTTTTCGACTTTACAAGCGGACAACTGGGATGGAACGACAAAAGCAGTTCTCTTTCGGTCCGTTGTGTTACCGCAAACTAAAGCAAAGACGACAGATCGGACCAAACAAAAACAACGTTATGCGACACAGCTTGGAACGGAAAACGTAAAATCTTTTACAGCTTATAACCCATTTCCGGCGTCAAAGGAATCGAACTCTTTGCAAAATTACCGATTCCTCTTCCGACTTCCCTACCTCTTTCGTCCCAAAGTGTGGATTCGGCGATGATTTGATGCGCCGCGTTTTGAACGACCAAACCCTTTGCCAATAAAATCCCGGATTGAATCGGCCGGAGCAAGGTAAGATGGAACGTGGAAGTAAGAACAAAACTTCCTTTTACGAGAGAATTGGCCGCAAAGAACGCCGCGTCATCCGCCGCCTTGAAGTAAACTACACCGTGGGTCGCACCCGCCGCGTGAAAGAAATCTTCTCGGATTTGAATCCTAAGTTCGCAAGCGCCTTTGGATATGGTGAGTGTCGGTTTAAAATATTCGTTCACCGGAGCGCCGTTGTACATTTTTTCCAGTTTTCTATAATGTTCTTCCGAAGTTGTTAAGATCGTTTCTGACATAGCACAATTGGATTTCATCCTACGGAATGGAGAATTCTTTTTTTGTAGGATCGATCTCTAAAATATGTTTTCAGGAATAAACTCCGTAAGAATCGGAGGATACCGCATAAAGTAAGACTCAATCTTCCTATCGAAATAAAATTCGATATAAATCGAATGCGATCGAACGTCGTGTCGCACAAATAATTTTTATATCAAACTATTTCTTTTGTTCTCGAAACTCGCTCGGGGTCATTCCCTTTTCTTCTTTGAAGGCTCTTAAAAAACTCGTCTTCGAATTGAAACCCGCGTCCAATCCGATTCTTAAAATCGGAAGATCGGTTTCTTTTAAAAGTTCTTCGGCCTTTGCGATTTTAAATTCCCGGCAGAGTTCCAAAAATCCTTTTCCGAAATATCTTCCGATCACTTGAGACGTCGCGTGCGTGGAAATCCCCAAGATCCGGGAAAGAGTTCCCAAATCGAAATCCGGGTCCAGATAGGATTTTTCTTCATTCAAGATTTGGAATATTCGTTTTCCATTCTCCGTTACTGTGTCCTCGCTCAAATACGCTTTTTTGTATTTCGATTCTTCCTTTTCCTCGGATGCGGATTCCGCGTTTTCGGAATAAACTCGGGACCAAGCGAACACGATGATCCAAATTCCGAGCGCGGCGTTCGAAATCGTTTCCGATCGAAGTCCGGGAAACAAAACGAAGAATAAAATCGAAACCGCCAATAAAAACACGCACACCAATACGAACTTTCGAAAAACGGAAACTTCCCGGATCGCGGCGCGGGAGAATTCTTCCTCGAATCCTCCCAATCTGTAATAGATTCTCGTAAAGATCAGAATATTGAACAACAACGTGACCGCCCCGATCACCGTACATTCCAAATGCGGGGATTTACGATCTTCCAATATGTACGCGAGTTTTTCGTCCCAACCCATCGCGTAATGCGGTATCGAATATAAGAATATGAGAGTCGGAACCGCGAAGAACAGAAGAATCCAAATTCTTCTTTCTTTGGGATATCCGAAATACTTCTGAAGTGCGATCGCGAAAAGCGGCGCCGCCAACGCGCCCAAAGGATGTCCGACCCTGGATAAATGCGGGAACTCCAGCACAAGACCGGTTTGAAACGCAAGCCCGAGCGCCAAAAGAACGGACAAAAGCAAAAACGCCCAACCCAATAAGGACGAGTTTCTCCCGGATCGATTCGATCGTTTGAAAAAGAATCCGAGCAACACGGATTGAACCAATCCGGAGGCGATCACAAAGGAGCCAAAATCTAAACCGAACAAAAAATTCTCCTAAAAAACGGGTTCCACCCCATGGGGCGGGGCGACCGGTTCCTTGAAACACGCTAAAGTAGAATCGTTCGGAGGAACCCAATGTCAACAATGTTAAAGAAAACAATTATTTCCCTTCTTCTCTTTTTTACCGCATTCTCCTTAAACGCGGAAGCGGTTTCGATCCAAGGCGGTCTTTCCCAACCTCTTTTAGGCGGTTGGAATGTGGCGGGCACGTATTACGGTAAGAAATTCTTATTCGAATATTCTCACGGCACGGATCTGCACTTCGATCGTATGGGCGGCGCGGGTTTAAGCGAGGCTGAAAGAAAACAGGATCTCAAAGTGCACGTCCCTTATACGACGGGTTTCGGGATCGGTTATCTTTTCACTCCCAACTTCGATCTTCGTCTCGAATTCAAGGAACATTTTTACAGAGTTCAATCCAATACTTCGCCGGACGAACTCTATCTTTCTCAGGCTCTGGGCATTCGATCCGATCTTCCCGTGAGCGGAAACGGCGCGGAGAATTGGGTGCCTCCCCTTTCTCAAAACGAAAACTTTATGGACGTGACTCTTCGGAAAGCGGTCGAATCCGAATTTCTTTACAACGCGCATTACGTCATGCCCGGTACGACACATCGTTACAGAACCAGATCCGCGGGTCTCGGTCTTTACTATCGCATTTTTCCGTTAGGCGGCAAAGAAGGTTTGATGATCGAGCCTTCGATTCGTTTTTGGCCGAACGTCTGGACCGATTCTCCCAGTCCCGTCGCTTTCGAAAATCAATACGGGGTTTTGGGTCTTCACAAAGCTCACGATCAAGGTCTGTTCGTAAACGTTTCGATCGGTTACTACAAACGTCTGGAATAAAAACGAGGACGCAAAACGAATTATAAAGTTAGAATATTCTAAACATATTATTTTATATCGATCCGTTCGATCTCGGAAGCCTTTTACTCCATCCACGAACATTGAAGAGTATTCGGTCGGACTCGGGCTCCCCGCCCGGGTCCGACCCTTTTTTTTGAAGACGCGGCTTGTCGAGAGTTCGAGGTTTCCCGAACTTGAAGAAGAAAATTCTACACAAAGCGAGAAGGATTCAAAAATTCTTAAGGAAGTTTCGGAGGAAATTTTAAATTGAGAATTTCGCGCATCGTGTTTTCAAGTTCTACGCGAAGAGTTTTTTCGTTTTCCGAAACGTACGCTTCAAAAATGGAAGGAAGGCTATCGGGATCGTTGATCGCTCGGATCGTAGCCACCGCTTCGATGCGAAGGTTCAACTTTTCCCTAGAGTTTCTGGCAAGAACGAGTAACGCAGGAACGGCGTTCTTCTCTTTCAATTCTCCCAAGGAATGAATGAGTTGCCACTTGACCATGTTCTCTTTTTCTTCGGAAAGAATTTTCGTAAGTTCGACCGCGCTCGTGTTCGCTCCGAGTTTTCCCACGGCATACGCGGCCTTGGTTCTGAGTTCGGGTTCCTCTCCGTTCGTCAATACCGCGAGAATTCCCTGACCTCCGCCGTTGTTTCCCAGATCCAAAAGAAGATCGATCATTCTCGCCTTAAGAAACAAAGTGTCTTCCTTTGCGAGTTGATCCGAGATCGCCTTGGCTCCTTGTTTATCCTGAAAGATCAAAAGCGCTTCCAAAGAAATTCTTCTGAGATCGGGATTGGAATCCGTAAGTCCCTTATAAAACAACGAGATATACTGGCGGTTCTTTTTGTTTTTGAGAATTTCCAACGCGACCATCTTCACGTCGTCGTCCGGATCGCTCGTCGCGGACTTTTGAAACTGAGAGAATTTTTCGGTCATCCCGAGCCGATTGATCGCGATCAGATATTTTTTACGAACACCCGAACTTTCGTCGTTTGCAAGTTTATGAATCTGATTTTGAATCCTTTCGTCCTTGATGATCAAAGAAGATTCGAGAAAATACATTCTTTGTACCGGATCCTTGGACAAGGACATATCGAGCAGGATCGGAAGCGCGCGGTCGTCCTTCAAAAGATGCATCAAACGATAACTGAGGGTTCTGACCGGGGTTTCTGGATCGCTGAACGCGGCGATTACGGAATAGATCAGTCTTTTTTCCTTTTTCTTTTCCGCTAAAAGGAGAATCTCCTTTTTCAAAGTCACGTTAGTCGTCTTTTGAAAGACCGCGTCCAATGCGTTGACCCAGTTCGGCGCCAAAGAATCAAGATCGTCCAACTCCGAAAAAAGTTTTAGAACCGCGATCTGAGTGCGTTCTTCCGCGGATTCGTTTTGAAAGATCGCGGGCAGTTCCTTTACGAGATCCAAACGGTTTCTGGAACGGATTTCGGAAATCGCCGCAGCCTGCGTTTTGGAAAAGCCCATTACCTTTTCCTTAAATTCATCCTTGGGAGTTTCCGCGGCGGAGATCGAAATCGTGATGAGAAAGAATGAAAGAAAAACGGTAGGAACGCTCCGGAAAAAAATCTTCAGAAAAATCCCTCCCTGCGCGTGGATTCTTCCAGAGCGGCGGAAGCGGCGCGTTTGTTCTCATACGCTTCGGACAAGGAAGGATCGAGGTCGATCGAACTTTGAAACGCGCGAACGGCCCTCTTGAATTCTCCGTTTTTATAATAACAAATTCCGAGATAGTTATACGCGGTCGCCGCGGTTTTCGGTCTTACGTCGGAACGAACGATCGCGGTCAATTCGTCGATCGCCTTTTCACGATCCAAAATCGAATTGGAGTCTATTAGAATTTTTGCAAGTACCAAACGACCTTCCATATCGTCCGGGTCCATGTGCGCGGAACGGAACGCCTCGTCCTTGGCTCGGTTCTTCAGATCCGGGTCCTTGGACTTGTTGTATAGAAGCGCGAGTTTTTTATGAGCGTTTTTCAGATCGGCTCCGTCGCGGGAAGTATTCAACACTTTCAAAAGAATCTTTTCCGCGTTGGAATCGTCCTGCATTCCCATATAGGCTTCCGCCATTTTGAGATAAACCTTATACGCGTCGTTTTTGTGTTTTACGACTCCGATGTATTCTTCCACGGCTTCGCGAAAAAATTTATTTTCGAGAAGATAATCTCCAAGCGCTTCGCGACTCTGAACGTTCTCCGGTTCGATCGCCGTTGACTTTCTCCAGTTTTCGATGGCGAGAGTTCCGTTGCCGGAATGTTTATAAACAAGTCCTAATGTATGATAGGCCTTTGCGCTTTTCGGATTGAGTTCCAGCACTCGGTTTAACGCGGTGATCGCTTCGGAATAACGTTCCATCTGATCGAGAACCACTCCCAAATTGATGAGAGCCGTCTCGGTAAAACTGTCTCCGGGCGTGGAAGAAACGATTCTACGATAGGTTTCTTCTGCGGATAAAAGATCGCCTTTGTTGTAATACGCTTCCGCGAGTTGAAAGAGTGAATCGATATCGGTCGGATTGTATTTTAAACTTTTCTGAAGCGCGGAGATGGACATTTCTCCTTGGTTTAAATTGGAGAATCCTTCCGCGATCAGCCTATAAATTTCGGGATCGTTCGCACCCGCGTCACGCGCGAGTTCAAGATATTTGAGAGCCTCTTCCTTGTTTCCGTTTTTCTGAAGAACCACCGCGAGATTGTAGAGATACTTCGCTTCGTTCGGAGAAAGATTGCTCGCCTGACGAAAATGATATTCCGCGCTTTTATAATCCTGTTTGTTGTAGGCGATGTTTCCGAGATAAGAATGCGATAACGCCGCGAGTCTTCCCGAAGGAGTTTTCATTACGACTTTCTTAAATTCTTCCTCGGCTTGAGGGATATCGCCTTTTTTAAAATAACTGACCGCGAGATTGTAGGTCAGATACATATCGTCCGGCGCGGCGGAAAGTCCTTCCTTATACGCGTCGATGGCCGCGTCCGGATCGTTCAGTTCGTTGAAAAGATTTCCCGCAAGAAGGGAAACCCTCGGATCGTTCGGAGCGATTTCCTTCGCTTTGAGCGCGGCCATTCTCGCGTCCGCAAATCTTCCGGCGTGTTTGTAAGCGAGCGTGAGATTGTAGTACGCGTAAAAATTCTTAGGATCGTATTGAACCGCTTTTTGAAGACGTTCGATCGCTTGCGGATAACGTCCGCTTTCGTCGTGAATGACGCCTAACACGGTCAAGGCGATCGACTTCTCTTCCTGAGTTCCCGTGGAATCCAAAAATTCGTTGCAATAATCGAACGCCTGTCTCGTGAATCTTTCCTTATAAAGATTGATACACTTCGTCAGTTGTGGGTTCGCGTTTCCGTCGGGAAGATAAGGTCTTTCTAATAAACGATTGATATCCGACTTGTTTTGGATCAGATCCTTGTTGAATGCGCCCGCAAACTCGGAACCCGGAGAAGAAGAACGGAAGAATTGATAGTAAACCGCGAAACCGAGTCCTCCCAGAACGAGAACTCCCATCAAAATCCAGAATATTAGAAGTTTATTGTATGATCTGCGAATCCGAACGGGTTCCCTGTCTTCGGGAAAATAGAGTTCTTTCTCCTCCATTCCCTCCAAGAACAACCTGTTTTTTCGGATCTCTTTATCCATCGGATTTGATTTCGTTTTTGAGAATTGCGTCGAGTATTCCGTTTATGAACCGCGAGGATTCTTCGCTTTCGAATTCTTTCGTAAGCTCCACCGCCTCGTCGATCGTAACGTTCTTCGGAACTTCCCAAGTAAACAACAAAGCGTATACGGACAAACGAAGAATCGCCTTATTCACGACGCTGATTCTGGAAAAGTCCCAATTTTTGGAATACTTCTTGATCAGAGTATCGATCTGTTCCTGGTTTTTCACAACCCCATTTACGATGGAAATGGCGAAATCCCTTTCTTCGGGTTCTGTTTTTTTGTCATACCACTTGAACTTAAGAACCTCTTTGAGCGGAGGTCCGGTAAGTTCCAATTGGTAAAGTGCCATTACGGCGATTTCTCTGGATGTGCGTCTGGCTGACATTTAAAGAAGGGAAAGCAGATTGACCATTTCGATCGCCGTGGCCGCCGATTCGGCGCCTTTGTTACCGGCCTTGGTCCCCGCTCTTTCGATCGCTTGTTCGATCGTATCGGTGGTCAACACCCCGAACACGACGGGAATGGAATGTTGAACTCCGATGGAACCGATCTTCGCGGATTCACCCGCGACGAAATCGAAATGGGCGGTCGCGCCTCGGATGACCGCGCCGAGACAAATGATGGAATTGTATTTTTTAGAAGCCGCCGCTTTCGCGACCACCACGGGCATTTCGTATGCGCCGGGAACTCGAACCACGGTCACGTCTTCTTCCTTAACTCCGTGCATACGGAAGGATTCAAGAGCGCCTTTCAAAAGGCTTTCGGTGATAAATTCGTTGAAACGGGAGACGATCACACAGTGTTTTTGTCCCTTTCCGTTTAGATCTGCTTTGAGTTCTTGGATCATAGATTCCTGATTGATTCTATTGTTGAGAAATCACATGTTACCTATTGTGGCAAATCAAAAAGTCCTCTCAGGATCGTTTTTCTCCTCTTCTCGACGTTTCGTTTTATTTTTCTGCATCATTCTCGCTTTATCGAATTGTTCCGTTTATAGAAGAATCTTCCCCAAAGAAGATCCGTTTTTAAAATCGCTCAACCTTCCCGAATGGGTTTTGGAATCCAACGTAAAGCTCCGAGTTTTGTCCGGTTTGCAAGACCTTCCGAATCCGGAGGATTCTTTACCCGAAGACGAGATCGCAAGTTTTGAGAACAGAGCGAGAAGAATTTTAGCGACTTCTCCGCAAGCCATGAAGGATCTTTTCGAAGCAACGGGTTGTATCGACGGTTCGAGATTGGCCGGAATCAGAGCCAATCGAATCACGGAAAGAGAAGAAGACGTTTGGTATGGAATCTGTCAGAACGGAAAAGAAGACGCGATCATCTTTCGTCTTTTTCAAATGGGCAACACCGATCTTTATAGAAAGTATGAAAAGGAAACTCTTCCGGTTTGGGAAGAAGCGAGAAAACTCGCGGCGAACAATCCGGACAAGGCCGTACGACTTGCCAATCAAGTCATCGAGTTGGAACCCGCGCATCCCGCGGCGCGAAAACTTTTAGGACAACTCTATCTCAAAGGCGGTTACTGCAAAGGATCGATTCGCAATTACAGATTGTATCTGAGAGTTATGCCTCTTGCCGGAGACAAATGGAAGATCCACGATCAACTCACGGAAAAGTGCGGGGAATTTTTAAAACCCGAACCGAAACGTGAGGAAGTGGAACTTCCCGATGCGGATCCGGATGCGCTGTAGAACGCAAACGTCATCCGACGATGAGAATCGTTTTTTACTTTGTTTATATTTGTAAATCAGTTAAGAATTTTCTAAATTAGGATTTTCTAAACAACTCGTTTTGAACGTTTCGTAATCGCCGCGGACGCGGCCGATCCGGAAAAAACGCATTCGAAATCCCCGGTTTTTTAAACCGAATTCGAAAAACGAAATCAGTTCCGCTTTTCTTTTCCGACCCGGATCACGAGAGAAATCTTGCCGTCGGGTCTTTCCACGACTTCAAAGCCCTCTTCTCTCAGAGTCTTTTTGATTTTATACATTCCAAGATTGACGACTTTAGAGCTTGAAACCGGTTTTGGAGTGGGTTCTTCCATCCCTTTTTATATCGGAAACCGGTAAGGCCGATCTTAAATCCCGAACGCGATTTCTTTAACGAAAGAAGGTTCCTTGACAAGCGTAAGCGGGGAATCTGTTATGAAATCGAATGGCATTTCGCGTCTTTTTTTACACCGCAATTTTTATCGTTCTGGGAGGTTTAGCGTTAGCGGCTTACGCGCCCGATCTGTTTCAATGGGAAACCGTGGAATGGATCTACGAAAAAAGGACCTTCTTTCTTTTTTCGGCGATTTTTATCGTATCGGTCGTATTGATCTATCTGATCTATTTAAAGGCCAAACGGGGAATTCTACATTCCAAAAGCAAAACCGAACTTCATCTCCAGGAATCCCTCAATGAAGTGGTGCAAGACAACCAATCCTTATTCTCCTTTTTAAAAACCGCAAAGGACGGACTCGAAAAACAGATCGAATCCTCCAAATCGAAACTTTCCCCCGAATTCTTTTCGGCTTGTTCCGCCGAATTCTTAAAACTCACTCGGGAATTCGATTCCTCCTCGGATCTGTTCCGGGAAATTCCGCTCGCTCCCGAAGAGGACGAGGACAAAAAGAAAAACGGAAAGAACTTTAGAATTTCCGAATATTCAGATTTAATCAACCGTCATAGAAAACTTTCCAGAACCCTCGAAAAACTGCGGGAGGATCTGACCCGTCTCCGAGACAAGGTTTCCAACGTATGAAATATTTTTTTTCCGTTCTTTTCTTAACGTTCGTTTTACTTTTAAATTGTTCGACGCAAACGAAGGAAGTTTCCGCTTCACAACCGAACGGAATTCTCCCCTTTTTAACATTGGGAATCGGAAAGGATTCTCTGGACACGATCGGGAAAAGCAGATGGTCGTTCCGAGTTAAATCGATTCTTTTACATCACACTTCCGGTTTGAAAGCGGAAGAATATTTGGAGAAAAGCAAATCCGGCGGATGGATGGTTCACTTTATCGTTTTGGAAAACGGAAGCGTATACGGAGTGGAAGATCCTTCCAAAATTCTTTATAGGGCCGCGCCGGGAATGGACGAAACGACGATCCACGTTTCTTGGGAAGGCGCAAACGATTCCGTGTTGAAAAACGAGGCGCAACTCAAGGCGCTCACCGAATTGATCCAATCCCTTTCCAAAGAATATTCAATTTCTCTAAACAACTTCGACATCGCTTCCGGTAAAGGAATTTTTACGCATACGCAGAGCAAAAAGAAGTTCGGGCGTTTTCTCGATACGGGAGAATGCGGAAGCGAGAAAGTTCTTTCCACGGTTCTTTCCAAAGTCCAGGGAAAATTCTTTCCCGAATCCGAATGGAAGGATCGATTCGTTCCGGGTTGGGTTCTTCGCAAGGAAAAGTTCACGGATTCTTCCGGTAAAAAAATCGTCCAGACCTATAGCCACGGAAGAGGAACCACCCAGGCTCCGGTCGTAAACTTGGAATCGATCGAAAAGGATGGAAACGGAAAAGCTCCCGAAGAAAAAAGACTTCGTTACAATCATCGCGGAACGATCCGTCCCGATTGTATCGTTCTTCATTATACCGCGATTCCGGATTATCAAAAGACTTTGGAAGTATTAGAAAAACGGAATCTATCAGCGACCTTTCTCGCCGATCAGGACGGAAAAACATATCAGCTTTTGGATTCCATCTTCGATACGGCCGCCGCGGCGACCGGGACAAACGCGAATTGTTTTCAAGTGGAGATCGTCGGCAAGGATACGGACATGCTTCTTGCCAACAAAGAACAGACCAAGGCAGTCGTTCGTCTCGTAAAAGAACTTTCCGAAAAGTATAAAATTCCTTTGAACAACGAACGCGTCGAATCCTTACGCGGGGTTTATTCTCATACACAAGCCAAGAAAAAATGGGGCGGTTCGATTTATCTCGACGGAAAGGATTTCGATCCGGGCGAACCGTATATGAAAGAAGTTTTGGAACAAGCAGGCGGAACTTTTTATCCGGAAGAAAACTGGTATGAAAGACAAAGCAACGATTGGATTCTTCTCTTCACCGCATTTCAACCGTAAACGTTTGCGCTTTGCAACGCTTCTTCGCTCTGATTTATAATTAGCTTTTGATTTTCTCCGAACAAAGAACGTTAAACAGCATCGATTGAATTCCGCCTAACGGATTTTACCGAAACGGAATAAAAATTTTCATTCCTTTCAATTATTCGTTGATGCCCTTTCTTTAAAAATTCTTTCCATAATAATCAACCGCAAATTCGATCGAAGAAGGACCGAAAAAATCCGGTTCTAAAAATTGAATTTCGACTCAGTTAGAACGATATGAAAAAACACATTCAAAACATTTTTGCCGCGACTCCGGTTTTCCTTTTTCTTCTATTCGGATTCGCGGAACCTCTTTCATCCGAATCTCCCGCGCAGGAACTTTCCAAATCCGTGGATCCGATCTGGATCATCGTCTGCGCCGCGTTAGTCTTCTTTATGCAGGCCGGATTTCTTATGTTGGAAACTGGTTTGTCCCGTTTAAAAAATACGATCAACGTCGCCGTTAAAAATCTGATGGATTATATCGTCGGAACGATCGCGTTCTTCTTCGTGGGCTTCGGTCTTATGTTCGGACTTTCCAACGAAGGTTGGATCGGAACGGACTTATTCTTTTTGGAAGGTTTAAAGGACGGCAAAGAATTCGCATTCTTCCTTTTTCAAGTGGCGTTTATGGGAACGGCGGCCACCATCGTGTCCGGAGCCGTCGCTGAACGCATTAAGTTTTCTGCATATTTAATCGTTTCGGTCGCAGTTTCGATTTTTATCTATCCGGTTTTCGGTCACTGGACCTGGGGCGGAGGTTGGATCGCAAAACTCGGTTTCGTGGATTTTGCGGGCTCGACCGTAGTACATTCGTTAGGCGGTTGGATTTCTTTGGCAGGTGTGATTCTTCTCGGTGCGAGAAAGGACAAGTTCAAAGAGGACGGAACTCCGCGGAAAATCCAAGGACACAATCTTACGTTTTCCGTTTTAGGCGTTTTTATTCTTTGGTTCGGTTGGTTCGGGTTCAACGGAGGAAGCGCGCTTTCTTTCACGGATCAGGTTCCGTTGATCATTCTCAACACGAGTTTGGCGGGAAGCGCCGGCGGTTTGTCCGCCATTTTTATTTCGTGGCTCTTTTATAGAATCGCTTCCGTGGAAGAATGTATGAACGGAGTTCTCGGCGGGCTCGTGGCGGTTACCGCGGGTTGTCACGAGATTCAACCCTCCTCCGCCTTGTTGCTCGGAGCGATCGCGGGCGCGTCCGTCGTGATCGCCGCTTGGGTTTTGGAGAAAGTATTCCGATTGGACGACGTCGTGGGAGCGTTTCCGGTTCACGGAGTTTGCGGGATTATAGGAACTCTTCTCCTTCCCGTTCTATCAAAAAATTCTAATATTCAAATATACTCACAGTTGATCGGCGTCGTTACCTGCGCCGTTTGGTCCTTCGGTCTCGGTCTCATTCTTTTCTGGATCTTAAAAGTTTCGATCGGAATACGAGTCAACGAAGAATACGAGGAAAAAGGTTTGAACGTCGCGGAACACGGAGCGGGTTCGAGTTGGATCGATCTGATCCATTCTCTCAAAGATCTTTCCAAGGGCGGAGGAGATCTTACGAGAAAGATCCACGTGGACACCGGAACCGAAGCGGGTGCGATCGCGTTTCTGATGAATCAATATCTCGGTAATCTCGGAAAGATGATCTACACGATCAAAGAAAAATCGGGTGAATTGGAACATTCCGCTTCCGAAATTTCAACGGCTTGGGGACACATGAGCCAAGGGATTCAGGAACAAGCCGCAAGTCTCGAGGAAGTCACTTCCGTTTTCGATTCTTTTCGAGAATCGTTTCGAAGAATTTCCGCTTCCGCTTCGGAACAAAAAGAGATCGAACAAAACGCCAAGAAAATGTTAAACGAACTCGTCTCGGGCTTTCAACGTTTTAATATCGATTTGGAAATCGGTTCTCAAAAATCCGAAGCCTCCGTAAAAACGATCGACTCCAGTAGAAAGGAACTCGGCAATCTCGAATCCGATATCAACGACATCGGCTCCTCGGCGAAGAAGGTGGAAGGTCTCGTAAAATTGTTAAACGACATCTCCACAAAACTGGGAATGCTTTCCATCAACGCTTCGATCGAAGCCGCTCGTTCCGGAACATCGGGGAAAGGTTTCGGAGTCGTCGCGGAAGAAATCAATAAGCTCGCATCGGGAACTCAGGAAAGCACGAAGAAAGCGACCGAAATTTTGGGAGAGATTCAATCCTCCGTTTCCCGAGGTAAAACGACCGTGTTCAACACCGTTGAGTTTTTCAAAAATCTAACCGATGAATTCAGATCCATCGCTCAAACTCAGATTGCGATTCGTCAAAACAGCGCGCGCTATTCCGATCTGATCGATAATCTCAATCGCCTCAACGTTTCCATCACCGATCAAAGCGAGATCATCATGACCGACATCGCACAACGAGTTTCCGAAATCGGAGGTTTGTACGAATCGGTCGAATTTATCAGCGGCGCGTTTCACGAGATATCCGCTCAATCGGAAGAATTGACCGCAACGGGCGATTTTTTAAAACAACTCGCGGGCATTCTCAATTCACTCGTTCGAAACTTCAGAGTGGAAAAGGAAGTGGTGCAGGAACTGATCCCCGGTTAACAAGATTTCTTCCTAGAAAGAAGTGTCTTGTCTTTATCTTTGCAAATGATCGATTCCTAACGGAAAGTTTAAGAAAAAAATCGTGGGTTACGATCGACATATCGAAAAGGGGAAAACCCAATGCCGTTGAGATTTTTTTTGAGATCGTCCTTACGTTTGTTTCTATTCTTAAGCTTGTTACCGTTTTTTTCCTGCATTTGGCTTACTACGGATACGCAACAAGTTCCTCTCAAGAAAAGAATTTTTCAGACGGAAGACGATGTAATCTACAAGCCGATCCTGATCCGAATTTCCGAAGGAGCCCCTCTCATCGTCGGAGATCCATTAGGCTCTTTGGAATGCGTTAGTGAAAACGGTCAACGCAAAATCCCCGCGTTTGATGTTTACGATCGAAACGAAATGTACAACGGAAAACCTACGGACAAACTCAGGACTTTGATCAAAAACGCGATTCCGAACGTTCTTTTCAAATTCGATTACTGTTCTACCGTCGAAACCAAAGAAAACGTTTATCTCGACGACAACAAATGGAAATCCCAACTTGAAAAATATGCGGAAATGCAAAAAGAGAACCCGCATCTATGTCATAAGATTCGGAAGGAACATTCCATAAATATAATACGTTCTAGATTTTCGGAAACTTGTATTCGAATTCCTAAATCTGAAATGACCATAGATATTAGCCGTCAAGAGGCTGATTTGTTGGCGGAAGGGAAAATACGATTTAACATTCATTATACAACTCGAAGTTTAGGTTACGGCCTGGGATGGATGCTGAACGTCCTTTCACTCGGTTTTATGAGCTTGGATGCCACCGTTTACGCCGGTTTTACATTCAAAACCGAATCAGAAGTCGTAAGTGAAAATGAAACGTACGTCATGCGCTATAAGGGAAGGATTAGAAAATCGGTTTGGAATTATTTTTTATGGCCGATTTGGATATTTAGACCGACGGAAAGAATTCGATTTGGAACGCCTTTTTCCGATCCGGACGATACGATCGGATCGGACGACTTTACGCAAGAATCCGCGAGACAAGCATTGATCGTAAAATTTTTGGAAAACCGTTCGATGAATAGGAAATAATTTCGATCAAATCCGCCCCGTAACGTTAGACGCGTTTGTAAAGAAGAATCCGTTTCAAAACTTAAACTGGGAAAGAATCGAATTGAGTTCGTTCGCCTGGCGCTGGATTTTTTCCGCGACTCTCGAAACCTCGTCCGAATTCGAAGCGATGGATTGGGATTCGGTCGTAATCAACTGAATCGTATCCGCAATCTGATCCGTGGAAAGTTTTTGTTCCTTCGTCGCAGTTTCGATCTGTAGCGATTCGGAAGAAACCTTTACGATGGTTTCGGTGATTCCGTCCACACGTTGTGTATTCTCCCTTACGTTGTTCACGAGATCGACGACCTCTTGTTGATAACGATTCGTGTTTTCAATCAGCTCCAAAAGAAATGCGACCACCGTGTTCACGTCGTTCGATCCTTTGGTTACGGCCTCGTGTGTGTTGGAGACGAGACGTTCGATGTTTCTTACGCTCGTAACGGAACGATCCGCCAACTTGGAAATTTCTTCCGCGACGACCGCAAACCCTCTCCCCGCTTCTCCCGCGCGAGCCGCTTCGATGGCCGCGTTCAACGAAAGTAAATTCGTTTGATCCGAAATTCCGGTGATTAGGGTCGTGATCGAGTTGATCTGTTTCGCCATCTCGCGAATCTCGTCGATCGCCTTGGTCGCTTGCAGAATCGTTTCCTTTCCTTCCACCGCGGCCGTCGCCGTCTTACGAACCGAATCGCTGAGGCTTATCAATTTTTCGCCCGCTTGACCCATGGAAGTTTTCAACTCGCCCGATCTTACCTTCAAATCCTGAGCGTCTCTCGCTTCGCCTTCCACGGATTGAAGAACGTTTTGCAACGAAGCCGCGATCTCTTCCAAGGCCGCGGAAGATTCTTCGGTCCCCGCGGCCTGCGACTGCGCCGATTGATTGAGACTTCGTATGGAGTCCGTTAGTTGATTTACGATTTGATTCGAGTTATGCGCCATCTTAGAAAGAGTTTGAAAAAGATCGGAAAGATATTTTAAGAATTCGTTTGCGGTAACCGTAATGTCTCCGATTTCGTTTTTGTAAACGGCGTCGATTTGAATCGTAAGATCCCTTTCTCCCATCGCTTGTTTCAAACCGAGTGTGATCTTATGAACCGGATCGATGATGGAACGAATGACGATAAAACAGAAAAGAGTGGTCGTAAGAAGAAAGAGCGCGAGCCCCGAAGCCGCGAGAGCGATCCTAAAACGATCGGCACGAAGTCTTTCCCGAAGAATCGACTGCGTTGTCGCCAACAGATCCTTTTCAAAATCCTGATACTTCTGCACGAACAAAACCATTCTTTTTAAAAAAGCGTCCGGGCTTTCGGAGGATTGTCCCGAAAAAACCCGTTTGCAAAGATCCAAATTCTCCGAGACCAACCTGTCTATATCGGCGATTCGAACTTCGAAATTGGATTTGACCGTTCCGTTTTGTGCGACCGAACTCCGCAAAAGAGTGGTCACCTGTTTTTGACTTTCCTCCACTCGATGGATCTTATTGGATATGAGAACGGCCTCCTTGGAAAAAAGATTCCCGTCCCCCTGTTCCAAAACCTGATAGCCCGAACCTCGAATGTTCGCGATGTCGCTTAATATATTCGGAATTAGTAATATATTGGCCGATAGAACGTAGAAAGTCTCGGGATCGGAGTCCAGCAACAAATGAGAATCCGCCGCAACGTAATCCTGATAGTCCAGGAGAAGTTTAAAAAAAGGTTCGTGAGTTTTTCTCGATCCTTCCAGACCGAGCGAAGGGTCCGGAGTTTTGGGAAGATTCTCCCATTCCTTCCGCATTGCGGAGACGAACTCGGGAGAACGTTTCATAAATCCCGATTCCTTTTCGAGATTCTCGAGATAAACCAGTTTCGCTTCCAGTTTTTTATCGCTTTCCCTAAGCGTCTCGATAGGGATTTTTCCTTTCATAACGTAAAAGAAATCCCTGCGGCGATCCACGAGTTCGGAATAGAGTTCGTTCGCACCGAAGAAAAAATCGATACCGAGCAATTCTTTTCTCGTAAACTCGCTCTTATCCATAAACTCCTTTAAAAAGAAAAAACTGGCGAACAAAAGGGGAATCAGAGTGGGAAGAATGACGAGAGAAAGTTTTTTAAGAAGGGAAAGGTTATAGATTTTTCTGATCACGATTTTCGGTCCTTGAAGTAAAAGAGTGGAACCGATTTTACGTTCTTTTCAAGAAATTATTGCCAGAACGAAACGAAGATCCAAAAGGAATCCGCCCGAATCGCCGAAAAAAAACGGGCGATTTCCGTTTAAAGAAAACGCCCGTTTTGATAAACGAATTCGGTTTAATTTTCAGGTACTTTTTTCGACGACGAGCATACTACGGAGCATCCACGCTGTTTTTTCGTGGATTTCCAATCTCTGCGTAAGTAAATCCAAAGTCACTTCGTCGCCACCTTCGTCCGCTGCGGGAAGAAGAGCGCGAGCCGTTTTAATCACGGTTTCGTGTCCGCTCACCAAGTGACGGATCATATCTTCCGCAACTGGAACTCCTCCCTCTTCGTGAATCGAGGTGAGTTTGCCCAATTGATGCGAAGAACTGGGCGCGTAAAAACCCAAGGAACGAATTCTTTCCGCGATCAGATCGATGGAAAGCCAGAGCTCGTTATACTGTGTTTGGAACATCAGATGCAAAGTGTTGAACAACGGACCGGTTACGTTCCAGTGATAACTGTGCGTTTTGAAGTAAAGAATGTAAGTATCGGCTAGAAGTTTTTGCAACCCCGTGTTGATGGTCTCTCTATTTTTTTCGGATATTCCTATATCTATGTCAGCCATATTCAGATCCCCCTCGTTTCATTTTAGACCGAGGGAATAAAAGAACAAGAAAAAAGTTATAGAATGAAACGGAGCGGAAGAATTTCCACTCCGCTCGTTTTGAATTATTTTTTGTTGGAATTGTAGGCGCGGATCGCGGAGAAAACTTCCTCCAGCTCCTCGTCTTTCATATAAGGAAACAAAGGATAGTTGAGAACGGAAGCGCAGATTCTCCCCGTCGTATGTTTATCCCCGAACTTTCCTTTGATATAAGGTTTTGCTCCGGGTTGATCGCTCATCGCGCCGGGATAAATATTACCGAAACCGATTCCTTTTTCTTTGAGAACATCCTGAATCAAAGGACGTTCTTCCGGAGTGGAAAGGGTCACGTTGCAATAACCGTTCTCCTCGTAGTCCTTAGGCGGTTGAATTACCTGAACGCCTAAGCTTGGGAGTATATCATAATATTTTTGTGCGGCTTTTTTACGAGAAGCGATTCTCGCGTCGAGGTGTTTCAGATTGATGTTGAGAAACGCGGCCTGTAAAGTATCGAGCCTCGAGTTCCAACCCACGTCGCCGTACGCATAATGGGAAATTCTTCCGTGATTGGAAAGCATTCTTACTTTGTTCGCGAGTTCTTCGTCGTTCGTAAAAACCGCGCCGCCGTCTCCGGCTCCGCCCAAAACTTTCGCGGGATAAAAAGAAGTCGTCGTGATCAACGCGTCTTTGTAAATCGAAGCGCCTTTGTATTTCACTCCGTAACACTGAGCTCCGTCTTCCAACAAAGGAATTCCTTTCGACTTGCAGAGTTTGCGGAAGTCCTCCAAACGGGAAGAACCCCAACCGTAAAGATGAACGATCATCGCGGCCTTCGGCTTCACTTTGTCCACGGCCTTTTCGAATTCGGCGAAATCCATTTGAAGATCGTCCGGGTCGGTATCGATCGTATAAGGGTCGGCGCCTACGTTTACTACCGCTTCGAAAGTCGCCCAGAATGTTGAATCGGGAAGAAGAACCGCGTCGCCTTTTCCAACGCCTAACGCGCGCAATGCGAGCTGAAGAGCGTCCGTTCCGTTCGCGCAAGCGACCGCATACTTTACCGCGGCTTGAGCCGCCAGATTTTTTTCCAATAGGGAAACTTCTTCCCCTCCGATAAAACTCGCGTTTTTGCTGAGAATCTTAACCTTCTCTTCCCATTCTTCCAGTAGTCCCGGTTCAAACCTTTTGATATCGATAAATGGAACGCCCATTTGGCTCTCCTATATTTTTTTAAATTTATATTTAAGAATATTCTAAAATACTACTTCTTACTTTTTTTCGCGGCCTTCTTCTTGGAAGGAGCCGTTTTCTTTTTGGAAACGATCTTCTTTTTCGAAGCGGCTTTTTTTACGGGAACTTCAAGCGCCTTCAACTTTTCGCGAAAGGAAGGATTGGCCTTCAGAAGAATCTTCTCGTCGAACATCAAAGCCGCGACTTCCTCGTAACGACTTACCGGAAAAAAGGACATTCCCTTTTTGACGTAATCCGGAATCTCTTCCAGATGTTGCAGATTGTCCTTCGGATAGATGATCTTATGGATTCCGACGCGTTTGGCCGCGACGATCTTTTCCCGCAAACCGCCGATCGCAAGAACCTCTCCGGTCAACGTGATTTCTCCTGTCATTCCGTAACCCGCTTTGATCTTCGTGTTCAACGCAAGGGAAAGAATGGCGGTCGCCATCGTAATTCCCGCGGAAGGACCGTCCTTGGGAGTCGCTCCGTCCGGAACGTGCAAATGCACCATTCTCTCCGAAAACAATCCGTCATTACTTAAGAAATTCTTAATATAACTCAAAGCGATACTGGAGGATTCTTCCATCGTCTTTCCGATCATCCCGGTAAGAAGAATTCCGCCCTTTCCTTTTACGAAAAGAGCTTCGATGAGAAGGGTCGCTCCGCCCACCGACGTCCATGCAAGACCGAGAGCGGTTCCCGGAACGGAAGCGCGAACCATTCTTTCGTCCGTAAACTTCGGAACTCCCAAAAACGTTTCGAGATCCTTTTCCTGAACGACCTTCGGAAACGGTTCCTTTTTTACGATCTTCATCGCGATCTTTCGCACGAGTTTATCGGTGACTTTTTCAAGACCACGAACTCCCGATTCTCTCGAATAAGAATCGATGAGCGCGACCACCGCCTTTTTGTCGAAATCGATTCCGTACGGAGCGACTCCGTTTTTGTTAAGAACTTTTTTCCAAAGATATTTCTGAAAGATCTGAACCTTTTCGTCCGTGATATAACCGGAAAGATTGATGATTTCCATTCTATCCAAAAGAATTCTCGAGATGGAATCGAGCGTGTTCGCGGTCGCGATAAAAAACACATTCGAAATATCGAATGGAAGATCCAGATAATGATCCCTGAAATTCTTATTCTGCTCCGGATCCAACACTTCGAGCAAGGCCGAAGCAGGATCGCCTTGTATGCCGACCGCAAGTTTGTCGATCTCGTCGAGAAGAATGACACAATCCCTTTCTTTTGTTATGCGAAGTGCGGAGATGATTTTCCCCGGCATGGATCCGATATACGTTCTTCTATGTCCTTTGATCTCGGCCTCGTCCCTCATTCCTCCCACGGAGAATCTGAAAAATTTTCTTCCCATCGCTTCCGCGATGGACTTTGCGATCGAGGTTTTTCCGACTCCGGGAGGTCCGACTAAAAGAAGAATCGTTCCCTTCTCGTCGCTTTTCAGTTTTTTTACGGCGAGGAATTCTAAAATTCTATCCTTTACGTCTTCGAGTTTGTAGTGATCTCGGTCCAAGGTTCGTTTGGCCTTGTCGAGATCGATCTCGCGGTTGACCGCGGGTTCCCATGGAAGCGACTCGAGAATGTCCAAGTAATTTCGGATAACGTTGTAATCTCCGGTGTTCGGATCCGCGTATGAGAATTTATCCAATTCTCTCGTCACTTCTTCGATGACTTCGGGATCGGCTCCGATCGACTTTAGACGCTCCAAAAATTTCTCGTATTTCTTTTCGAACTTATCGTCCTTGATTCCGAGTTCGTTTTGAATCGCCTTGAGTTGTTCCCTTAGGAAGAATTGTCTTTGTTGTTTGTCGATCTTGTCCTGGATCTGATCGGAGATTTCCCTTTGTATGGATACGAGTTCGATTTCTTTTTTCAAAAAGAGAAGAACCTTTTCGATTCTTTCCTTGAGCACGTTGGATTCGATTACGGATTGATATTCTTCCTTTTCCAGGTTGAGAATGGAACACACGAAATCCGCCATCTTTCCAGGCTCGTTTACGTTGAGCATCGTGAGTTTCATCTCTTCGGTAAACAACGGATTGTTTTGCGCGAGTTCGCGCGTCATGACGAGAAGGGTTCTCATCATCGCTTTGATCGTATTCTTTGGCGCGCCCGGTTCCTCTTCCGGATAAGAAACCTTTGCGATCAACGGATCGATGGTCGCATACGATCCGATTTTAAAACGACGTACGGTGTTGATGAGAATGTTGACCGCGCCGTCGGGTAGATTCACTTTTTTTAATATCTTTGCGACTACGCCGTATTGATAGACGTTCTCGGAGGTTTCCTTTTCGTTCTCCTCGTCCTTTAAAAGTACGAGTCCCAGAAAAGAATTTCCTTTGATGGATTCTTCCACCGCCTTTGCGAATTTTCCGCTCGGCACGATCAAGGGTGTGATGATTCCCGGAAACACGGGTCGGGACTTGATCGGAATTAGAAACAATTCCTGTGGTAAGATCGAGTCCAATGGAATGATTGGATTCTCTTCAATTCCCGACAAATCCTCTAAAGGTTCCAAAAGGCCTCCTCAATTTTCGCAAAAAATACCGGTGAAGACCGGATTTTGTCCAGGTTCCTACATAGGAAGGGATTCTCAAATCAAATCCGAGCCGTTTTCCATCTAAAAAAGCCGGGCCGGATCGGGAGTTCCCGCAGTTCGTTCCGCTTGATTTTCGATTTCTGCGGTATCGGTTGACTTTCCTTACGCGGAATCCTATAATTGGCGAGTTCAAAAGAGAAACGAACGAGTGAGGAGTTCAAAAATAATGAAACGATGGGCAATATACTTCATGGCTGTTTGTCTGATTCTGTCGTCTGCGGATTGTAAAAAACACGAAGACGATACCGACAAAACGATTCTCGGATTGGTTGTGGCGGACTTTTTATACAATCCCTACGAAAAGATCACCCCTTCCGCGGGTACGATCACGGTCGCGGGCGCGAGTTATACGAACCGGGCTTATTCTCCGGCATGTACGGGAGCGGACGGTAATACTACATTCTCCATTTACAGAAAGAAGGTGAGCGCATCGAATAAAAAACTTCTCATCAACTTTATGGGCGGCGGCGCTTGTTGGAGCAGCTACAACTGTTTCGGATCGAGCACTACCACGTATTTCAATCAGCTCAATTCCGTTCCCGATCTTTTCGTCAAGGTCGCTTTTCAAGGTGTGATGAACGAGAAGAACGCTTCCAATCCTTTCAAGGATTACGACGTGGTTTTTATTCCGTATTGTACGGGCGATCTTCATGTCGGTTCCAAGGATACGACTTACACGAATCCGAACACGGGAACCGCGACGGTCGTAAAACACAGAGGTTACGATAACGTTCTTGCGACTTTGAAGTTTATACAATCCGAATATACCGGAGTGGAAACCGTGTTCGTGACCGGACAAAGCGCGGGCGGTTACGGGGCGCTTTTGAATTATCCGATCGTCAGAGAAACGGTGAAAGGTTTGAACGCTTCCGTAAAAATCAACATGCTTTCCGATGCATCTAACGGTGTCGTGCCGAACGGTTTCTTTAACCTTTTGAGCACTCAGTGGGGAGCCGATCCGAACCTTCCGACTTGGGTGACCGGGATCGCGGGCAACTATCTCACAACCGGTACTCCTTCGATTCAGGATTTCTTTACGAAGGTTTCCACGTATTACACGGCTTCCGGCGATAAGACCGGACAATACACCGCGACCTTCGACGGAAATCAAAGATTCTTTTACAAGGTGATGACCATCATCAACGCGGCTCCGACTTATACGGATTCGAAAACCACGGACCCTTATGATTCTTCCAAAACCTATTCTTCCTTATTCGGAGATACGGACGGAAGTTCGGTTCCCGACGGAACCCCCGCTTCCACGGACGGTTCGACTTGCGGTTGGACGCAACAAGCGGTGACTTCGATGAACGGAATCTCGGGTGGAGCTACGAACTATTCGTATTACATCGCTCCGGGAGACGTTCATACGATCACCACTTCGGAGGATATGTACGGCGTGAACTCGGGCGGAACCAACTTCGTCACTTGGCTTACGACTCTTTCCACGGGTGTGAAACCGGGGAACGTTAAGTGTACGAACAACGGAGGAAACTGCGCGACTTCGAATCTGATCAAGAGCAAGATCAATCTCGCTTTAAGCGCCGCGACCTCGGATCAATCGTATCCGAGTTCTAAGAATTTAGCGACCACTTGTGGGACCATTACAGGTCTCTAATATAAAAAAATCCGCACGGCCTTTCGATCGTGCGGATTTTCCTTATCGTTTTTCTTTTCTAAATTCAAAAAAAATCAATTCGGGGTTACAGTCAAACGAGCCGCTGTTGTGGAAATGGACGCTCTCAAACCTTGGCATGTGTAAGGAGAAGAGGAAGCGATTCCGCTCACAGTAAGCGTATATTGGCTATTGGCCGCGGCGTTGATATCCAAAGAAGTTCCCGTTGTAGAGCTTGTCAGAATCAAAGTGTTACCCGGATCTTTCACGGTCAGCGTAAAATCGGAATAATTCGAAGTACACTTGCTCGAGCTATGCGTTTGAGTTCCGTTGATTGCAGTGAGTTTATAACTGCCGGCTTGCGTAAAAGTCAACGTCGGTGTTCCGTTTTGATCCGCACAGATCGTCATACTCTGACCCGCGGGAACGGTGAAGCCCGTCGGACTAACGCTGAAACGATTCGCTCCGTTGCAGGGATTTAAGAGAACGGTCGCGAAGATGAGATTCTGAAAAAGTTTATCGGACTTTTCCTCGTCGGTTTCTTTCGGTTTACAAGAAACTGCGATTGTTACAATCAAAAGACCTAAAATTAAACCTCTAGAAATCTTATGAAACCCGAGCAAACCTCCTTTGAACGTATTTGAGCAACTAACTTTATTGAATTCCTTCATTTCTATTTTCCTTTAAAGGGTGTTTAACGTTTATATCTTTTCAAAGAGTAGCACGGTCAATGCCCTCGTAAAAAAAGAATCAATACCCGCATTCGGAAGCGGCAAGACATCCGGACATTGTACTATAACAGAAGGAGGAATTCGTACAGGAATAAGGCTTCGTTGTGCACCCTCCGGCAAAACCAACGGCACTACAAGTGAGAGCGCCAGCCGCAAAAACCTTAATCGATTTCACCCCTGCAACGGTTACCGGCGATCCGCCATTTGCGGTTACGGAAGCCGTAAAGGAAATCGTAGTCGGACCTCCCTGAGCGGTCGGCGTCCCGGTCACATTCCCGGTGGAAGAATTAAAACTAAGACCGGCAGGCAAAACAGAAGTAAGGGTAAAATTTTCGAACTTGCAGTTCTTATTCGCTAAAAGCTGATTTTCATTCGCGGACGGAGAAGTAAAATGAATTCCTATCGCGGGAATCGCGCTTCCAACCTGAGCATTGAGCGTGGTATTACTTGAGATCATCGTAATATTCGATGGACAAAGAGTGGACAATTGTTGCAAAAGAAGAAGTGATACGTTGTCGTCTTGTTTTTTCTTTTCATCATCGCAAGAAACGAAAACCAAAGAAAAAAGCAACAGCGCAAAAATAGATTTTTTCAAGAAACAGATCCTTATTTGAAGTATTAGTAATTCATTCTATTTACTCCGCTTCAAAAAACAGCCATCTACCTCGCATAAAATATGAGAATTTAATATTTTAATTCTAAATTTGGGGAAGAACGAAAAAATTTTGATAAGCGAATTCGCTAAAAATGATCATCGAAAACCTCGCGTCGAACCCAGCCTAACGTAGAAACTTCGCCCGAGAGATCCCTCAAGTAAGGCCGGGCCAATCCTTTCCGGCCCTAAAACGTATTAAATATCCTTAATGATCAAATCCATCATACGGATAAAAACCTTACGGATATCGTCGCGGGCCTCTTCGGAAGGAAGAACCTTATGATTCCAGATTTTCAATCCGAAACGAATGAAAAAATTATCCAGAAACTCCGATTCCACGTGCGTTTTCAGCAAGGTTTTGCCCGAATCTCGACTCCAGCTAAGCGCGACCTTGGTTCCCTTATCGCCGTTCGCGTGAACGAGCGTTTCCGTGAATTCATGAATGATCGATTCGAGATTTCCCGGAATCACAAGATTGATCGCCCAAGTCGGAATCACATACGAAAAACCGCCGGAAACGTCGAACTTCTCTATCTTCTGAATTTTAAAAGAAAGCGAACCGTTATCGGGATGATTTACAAAAACGCCCGAAAGAAGAATTTCCGGATTCTCTAATAAAAGACCGTAGAGATTCGCTTCGAGAGAAACACGCACTTGGAACGGAAAATGATTCAAAGAAGGAATCGAAATCGCGTCTTCCGGAAAATGATTTTTGGAATCGTAAGGAAGAATTTTCCCGTGCGAAGTCAAAAACTTAAACGTGATATCCGGGGTTTTGGAATTTAAACGAATTTCCGCGAGAGTTTTTCCCTTTTGATTTTCGATCTTGATATTCACCCAACCCAAATACTTGATCGTATCGAGATAATCGCCTAACTCCTCGTAGTCGTCCGAAAGATTTCTGGAAATCGATCCTTTAAAGTTGAATCGTGTGACTGCGGATTCTCCCTTGCCTTCTTTTTCCTCCGAAAGAACCAAAAGAGAATCCAATCCGAAATAATAATTTAAGAATTTACCGAGATCGGGAAACGACTTGGAAAGATCGTTCAAAACTTTTCGCGCTTCCGGATTGTTGATCTTTTTGAAAATCAGAGTATTCGGCGCGTCGATTTGTTTCACGTTATGCGGATCCAAAAATTTCAAGGAAGATTCCATCGCAATCACCGCGTGCTTATGCGTAAAAGGTCCGAGATGTGTGACCAAATCCAGATTCCCGGAATAAGAAGTTCCGCTGTAAAGAGGTTTCGGATTGTGTTTGAGATCGAACTCCGCGCTGAAATCTCCGAAAGAAGGAACGGCGATCGTCTTCATTCTTTTTTCTTCGAGACTGATTTTATATCCTTCGGAGGAGAATTTTCCCTTATAAGAAACCCAATGAGTTCCGTCCTCTTCCTTTTGTAAGAACTCGGAATGATAGAGTTTCTTGAGTTCGAACTTTTCGAGAGATGCCTCGATGTATTTATGAAATTCTAATGCTCTTCCGTCGTATTGAACCTTCTTGGCGACCCCTCTCAAAAAACCGAGGAATTGTTTTGAGATTTCCCTTCCGTCCGGTCCGAGCGAAGGCGGGATGTCCTTGAGTGATAACGCTCCTAATACCGGAAAAACAAGAACAATGGAGAATACGATCGCACCCCGAAAAATCAATTTTTGCATCTGAGCTTTCAAACCAACCCACCTTTATATAACAATTGATATATATTACTGAAGTATTCCCCCAAACCTAATTCCTGATTTTTAAATTGCAAGATTTTTTATAACGATCGCTACAAGAAATTGATTGCGCGGATTCGCATGAAAAATCGGAAAAAGGAGGAGTTCCTACATTTTTGGAGAACCGCTCAAATTCCGAGAATTCAGTGTTTGTGGTAGTTCCTACATTCTTCTCAGGAAATTCGTCGTTTCGAACTGGATCGCAGGAGTTCCCACACTTGCAACGAGAACCGAAAATCCTCGATCTCGTCTCTGTCGCAGTTCGTGGTAGTTCCTACATTTCCTGAAAAAAAGAATCGCAACCTATCAACTGCCAAGAATCCCCAAGTTCGATTCTTTATAATCTCCCCATCATGAATTCCAACGACAAATTCAAAACGATCTTAGAACCATATTTCGGAAAACTGTGCAGAATTAAAAACGCATTCACCTACGAAAGCGGTCTGTATTTTTACGCCTTCGACGGAGAGAAAGAAAAGAAAATCAGCGACGCCTTAGTGGACGACGTAATCGGAAACCGGAAATACTGGAATTCTATTTTAGAAGAATTGAATATAGAATCGGCCAACGCGGTCATTTTCGGAATCACCGTTTCGGACGAAGAATGGTATGATTACGAGGATACGCAAGAAGAACCGGAATTGGTAACCAAGGCCTTAAAAAAGGGTCTGTCGGGACTCATCAAAATCGCAAGCACACCCGGACCGTTATTCTACGATCGAGCGAACGGGAACTGCTATTTTTTCCCCGACGGAAGTCCTTCTTCCCTTTCGGAAGACGGAACTACGAAAAGAACTTTGGAAAAGTTAAAGATCAAAGCATTGAACGACCAACCTTGGTTTACTTAAGATTTCATTCGTTCTTATCAAACTTCTCGAAAAAGTTTGAGGGAGAATTCATTCTCTGCTGACCTGAAATCAACGCCCGTGGTAGTTCCTACATTTTAGAGAATCGATAAAAGCTTTGTGATTCAACCGTTCGTAATAGTTCCTACATTTTCCGAAGAAAACCGTCGAGGTTCGGACAAGACAAAATCGAAGGAGATCCTACATTCTCCCCAAAAAATAAAAATCCACTGGGTTCAAACATGATCGCAAGAGTTCCCACATACGCCCAATCCATGATTCAAAATTCCAAGATAAGAATCTAAATCCATCCTAATATCTCAAAATTTTTTCCTTTTTATTTGACTATAGTCCATTATAGCATATTAAATTTTACTATAACGAATAAGCTCAATCACAGGAGGCTCCAGCATGTCTGAATTGGTTCGAGAAGTAGAAACTGCAAACGAGCAGTATGCAAACGATTTTGGTGACAAGGGAAAGTTAGCTCTTCCGCCGGGAAGAAGGTTCGCCATTCTAACTTGTATGGACGCAAGATTGGATCCCGCAAAATACGCGGGCCTTTCGGAAGGAGACGCGCACGTGATCCGAAACGCGGGCGGTCGGGCCTCCGACGATGCGATTCGTTCATTAGTAATTTCTTATAAACTGCTCGGCACAAAAGAATGGTTCGTAATCCACCACACCGATTGCGGAATGGCGCTCTTTACGGACGTGATCATTCGTCGTCTTTTAGCAAACAGTTTGGAGACCGCGACCGTTGGCGAAGCGGGTTGGAAAGATATCGGAAAAGGTCCCGGTTCCAGAGAAGCGGAGTTCGTGGATTGGCTTACGTTTGAGAATGAATTTTCGAGCGTGGTCGACGACGTGAAACGAATCCGAAATCATCCACTTGTTCCGAAGAACATTCCGATCTACGGTTATGTTTACGACGTAAAAACGGGTAAACTTCTTCCGGTGCCGGAAGCGACCGAAGTTGGTAAGGCGCTCGTGGAAGAGTTCGCTTAACAAAATCGGATGCGATGCGTAGTTTGCAAGACGATGGATTCTCATCTCATGTTTTGTAAGCTACGCAAGCCGGGACGAGACAAATTCTCGCGCGAGCAAGAGCAGTCCTAACGCAGAACCGTATGGCTTCCTTTTTTCTTTCCATTCTTCCTCGGAAAGAAAATCAAAATCAAGGTTCGATGATAAATCGAATCGGATTTCCCTTTCTTTCGTCGAGAGCTTCGAGACATTCATTCAATTCTTCTAATGGATGATGAGAAGTGATGGAATGAGTAAGATTGATTTTTCCTTTCAGATAAAGATCGATCAATTCCGGAATCGCCCTTCGATCGGAACCGTACGAACCGGAAACGGAAATCATCTTTTCGATCAGAATAAAAGGAATCTGAAACTTCAACGGTTGCCTTCCGATTCCGACAAGAACGATTCTCCCTCCCGGATTCATCGCACGAAGAGATTCTTCCACGTTGGACATATAACCCGAAAAGTCCGCGAGAAGATCCACGCCGTTGGAAACTTCTTTCAAAGCCTTTCCCGGATTTCGAACCTCTTTCAAATTGATAACCTCGTCGGCTCCGTATTTCGCCGCATTCTCGAGCGGCCCCTTATCCACGTCGAGCGCGATCACTCGACCGCTCGTCAAAGCCCTTGCCACGGCGACCGCGTGAATTCCAAGTCCGCCGCAACCGAAAATCGCGACGGTATCTCCGTCCTTGATGTTTCCTCGATAACGAATCGCGTGATACGGAGTGGAAACCGCGTCGGCCAGAATCGCACCTTGGTCAAACGGAATCGCATCCGGCAGAGAATACAAATAACGTTCTTCGACGACGTTGTATTCCGCAAAACTTCCGTCCCGATCGAATCCGAAAACGCCCAGGTCCTTACAAAGATTCTCGTGACCCGCCTTACAGTAATTACAGACTCCGCAGGAAGTTCCCGCGGCGATCACGACACGATCCCCTTTTTTAAAACGACTTACTTTTTCACCGATCTCTTCCACAACTCCGGAAGATTCGTGACCGGGAACTCTCGGAAAATGTTTACACTTAAGCGTACCGTGAACGACAAGATGAACGTCCGAGCCGCAGATTCCGCAGGCTTTGATTTTTACTTTTACTTGTTCGGGTCCGAGAGACGGAACGGGAACTTCTCTGATGTCTAAAATTTTTTTACCGGATTCTAAAACAGCGGCTTTCATTTTCGATTCTCCCTAACGAGACGCAACGTAGATTAAGATCGATCTCGTCTCAGTCAAGGTGATTTGAACGGGAATTAGCGCCCGCTCCGTCGAAATTTAAAAAATTCCGATCGCAAAAAACGCGTTGGAACCCGAGAGTTTTTACGGGTTTCGCACTTGAATCCAGAACCTCGGGTTTTTTCATGGAAGAAGAATCGTTCCCGATGTAAAATCGAACGATTCGATCGATAAAACTCCTTCCGGAGGAACCCCATGGAACCAGAGACTATCTACCGGGAGATCAAAGCCAGCCAGAACGGCCAAGATTGGCATCATAAGAATTGTTTCGGTTGCGGTCCCGAGAATGCGAAAGGCATTCACGCAAGTTTTCCCTTTCACGAAGAAAGCGGCGAGGTTCGATTTCCGTTTAAAATCGAAAAGGCCTTCGAAGGCGCTCCGGGTTACGCGCACGGAGGAGTTCTTGCGACTCTTCTCGACGAGGCTCAAGGAGTTCTTTGTTTTCATCTCGGACATTTCGTGATGACGGATCAGCTTTATATGCGATATCACAAAGCGGTTCCTCTCAACGAGGAAGTGGAAGTGCGTTGTTGGGTTACGATGGTTCGTAGAAGAAGACTTTATACGAAAGCGACGATTCATCTTTCCAAAACGGGAGAATTGCTCGTGTCCTCCAAAGCGCGTTGGTATGATATGTCCGAAAGAACGATGAGAAGAATGTTCCAGGGAACCGTATTCCCGATCGACACGCTTCTTCAGGTTTTGGAAGTCAATCAAAGACGAGGCAAGGAAATCCGAAAACGCCTCAAGCTGCAAAAGGCCGCTTCTTAAAAGCGGCCCCATATATTCATTTTTACTAATACATAAAATACTAATACAACGACCCGACTTGGATTCGGTCGTTGTCGTTCACGGTCGACGATCGTTTCATTCTTTTTGGGCGTCGCGCAAGGCTTTCATTTCGTCCGAATCATTCGGAAAACCTGGCGGATCCAAGGTTCCAAACCGTCCAAACCGGGCTTTTTATGTTTCAAAAGAAGACGGAAATACAAACCCCCGTATAAGAAATCGATAAACCCTTCCACTTCCGAATCGCTTACATCGGGAAATTCTCCCGTATGTCTCGCTTGTTTGATGTATTCCGCCGCGATCTTTCTTCTCGGTTTGAGATAATCGTCCTTGATCGCCTTCGCCAATTCCGCGTCGTCCTGCGCGGCCCCGATCACGGAAGAGATTACCTTTCCGTAATCTCCTTGGAAGACCCCTGCCAAACCCTTCATCTGCTTTACGATTCCTTCTTCCAAAGAGGTTCCTTCCGGAAAATCCAAGTAAGGACTGATCAAGGTAAGAATGGTGTTCATCGCCAAGGTCGCTTTACTCGGCCATCTTCTGTAGATCGTAGTTCTTGCGACCCCCGTTTTTTCGACGATGTCGTCTATGGAAAAACCGTAAAATCCTTTCGAAGCCAATAGTTCGAAAGTCGCCTTTAAGATGGATTCTTCGTAATCCTGGGTTCTGGGTCTTCCACGAACGGGAGAATTCTCTTCTTTTTTCCGGGACTTCTTTTTTGCGGCCATATCTTCTTTTCCTAAAAAAACTCTTGACGGTCAAGACATTTACGATACTGCTGGTATCGAATATACGAAACTACCAGTATCGTAATTAATTCAAGGAGAATCACAATGCGTATAGCGATATCGACACTGATCCTTTCCGGCCTCTTTGCCTTCGCCCTGAGCGCCGAAAAAAAATCGAACGCTCCCGTCGACGTGGTGAACGGTTTCTTTTCCGCTTTCGGAAAAGGAGATCTTTCCGGTGTGATCGGAAGTTTTCACGAAAACGCGACCATCACGGCGGTCCGCAAGTCCTCCAGAAAATCCGGAGAACTCTACGGATCGTATTTCGGTAAAAAAGGCGCGGAAGAATTCGTTTCCAACCTGGGAAAAATCTTCAACACGAAGGAATTCGTGGTCGAGAACGTGATCGGAAAAAAGGAAGTGGTGTTTGCCAACGGACGTTTCAAACACGAATTGAAATCCACCGGAAAAACATACGAAAGCGATTGGGCTTTGAAGTGTGTCGTTAAGGACGGTAAAATTTTAGAATATAACTTTTACGAAGATACTTCTTCTTTCGACGTTGCCAATCGTTAAGAAAGAAAAATTCGGTTTCTTGGAACGCTTACAACCGGGTAAACAAGTCGAACGTGCGCCCGGTTTTTTTCGAATTCTTATCAAACGCTCCAAGTTCCGGGATGAATCATCGTTTTGATTCTGTTGAGAATCTCCACAGTTAAATAAGGTTTTTGTAATATATCCAGAACTCCGGCCTTTAATAACTCCGATTTTTTACTCGGTTCTATAAAACCGCTCGCAAGAATCGCGCGAACCTCCGGATTGATCCGTTTCATCTCGTAATACATTCGATCCCCTTCGATTCCGGGAAGTCCCACGTCGGAAAGAACGAGATCGATTCGATTCCATTGAGCTCTATAAATTTCGACCGCGTCCAATCCGTTCCCCGCGACCGTAACGTTATATCCTTCCTGCTCGAGAATGGAAGTCAAAACTTCCCTTAACATGTCCTCGTCTTCCACGAGAAGAATATTTCCGGAACCGCGTCTGGAAGTTCCGTTTACGATTTCTTGCTTCGTTTCTTTGACGACGGTTTCATAAGAATGAGTCTGCGCGGGAAGAAAGATCTTAAACGTGGTTCCCTTTCCAAGAGCGGTATCGACTTCGATAAAACCTCGATGTCTTTCGACGATTCCGTATGTTGTCGCAAGTCCGAGTCCGGTTCCTCTTCCGGATTCTTTCGTCGTAAAGAAGGGTTCGAAAATTCTCGCTTTGGTAAAAGAATCCATTCCGATTCCGGTGTCGCTTACGCTCAGTTCCAAATAAAGCGGAGCTTCCGCTTTTTCGTGTCTTCCTCGTATATCCTCGCCTTTGACGGTTTTGGTTCCGATGATGATCTTTCCTCCGCCCGGTTCCATCGCGTCTCTTGCGTTCACGCAAAGATTCAAAAGCACTTGATGAATCTGAGAATGATCGGCCAACACTTGCGGAAGATCGCAGTTCATCGTCAGATCGACTTCGATCAGCTTCGGAAAGGTTTCGTCCATCAGATTCACAACTTCGAATATTACGGAATTCAAATGCACCGGCTCGAGGGTCATGTCTCCCTTTCTTGCGATCGTAAGAAGTTGTCCAACCAAGTCCGCGCCTCTTTGGATCGTTTTAGAAATGGCTTCCCTGCTTTTGAAGTGTTTTAAAATATCCGAACCCTCGTCCTGAAGAATGGAAAGATGACAGGACATGATTCCCAAAAGATTGTTGAAGTCGTGCGCGATTCCTCCGGCGAGAGTTCCCAAACTTTCCAGCTTTTGACCTCGGAGCAATCTTTGTTCGAGTTGTCTGCGTTTTGTGATGTCCATAATCACACCCGCAAATCCTACAATGGTACCGTCTCTGAATATTGGTCGGACGGAGATTTGAACCCAAACGGAACCTCCGTCTTTGAGTTTCATTCTACATTCGCACATGTCCCTGCTTCCGGAAAGCGCGGACGAGATCAGTCTTCTGGAAAACTCCCGATCCTCTTCGAGAATCAAATCCTTAAAACCGCTTCCGGTGATCGTTTCGGAAGAATATCCAGTAAGAGATTGAATGATCGGACTGATATACGTCACGTTACAGAGCACATTCGCCGAAAAGATGACGTCGTTGATATTCTCGACGAGTTCCTTGTATTTTTGCTGGGATTCTTGAAGCGCGGCTTCCGCTTTTTTTCGATCCGTGATCACCGTTCCGGACGCGATCAAGAATTTAATGACTCCGGATTCGTCCCTCATGGGTTTGAGCGCGAAGTCGATCACGATAATTTCTTCCTCAGCGACTCGAATCTCCGTATCGTATCGAAGAGTTTCTCCCATACAAGCTCTTCGTATGGATTCTCTCAGAAGTTCCCTGCTTCGATCGGAGAAGGACCACCAATACGTTTGATCGAAAGGTTTTCCGAGTACGTCTTCGAATCTAAGTTTGGCCGCGGTCAAAGGCGCTTTGTTGACTTCGATCAAAACTCCGTCGGGTTGAATCAAACCTACGAACATGTTCGGAAGAAGACCGTCTATGATGTCTCGGAGATGTTTCTGACTTTTTTTCTCCGCGTTTTCGATCTGTTTAAACTGCGTTATGTTTCTTGCAACCCAGTAGACCGTATTTTCGGAACGATACGAAACGCTCGCTTCGAACCAAAGAGTTTCTCCGTGAATCTCCAAATCGTATTCAATGTTTTGCGTTTTACCCGTTTGTAAGGTTTTGCGGATCGTATTCTCGGCGAGATCGGCTTTATCCGAAGCGAAAAAATCGCGTACTCGATTGCCGAGCAGTTCTTTGGGGGAAGCGGTTAAGAATTTCGCTTTTGTGGGAGCGATCTTTAAATATCTTCCGGTGGAATCCATAACGAGAATGATATCGGTCATCGCGGAAAAAAGAGCTCGTAGATCCAACTCGGAATCCTTCAAAGCGTCTTCCGCTTTTTTACGCGCGGTGATATCCTGCGCCATCACGAGTCCGTAATCGATTTCTCCGTTTTCACTTTCGATCGGCGCGTGTTCGAGTTTGAAAATTCTTCCCATATAAGGAATTTCGATCGTAGTCGATCTTCCTTCCAAAGCCGCGTGGTATAAGGGTTCGCTCAAATCGCAGATGTCTTTCGGAAAAACTTCCCGCATCGTTTTTCCCTGAACGAACTCAGATGTAAGTTCCACGAGAGTAAGACCTCGTCCTTCGAAGATGATGTAACGAAGATTGCGATCGAAAACGGCCACTCCTCCGTTTGGGAATTGTTTGGTGATTTGTCTGTATAAATATTCTCGTTTTACTTTGTCCATTTCCGATCGATTCGTTTCTGTCTTCTCCAGCATTTCCAACATAACTCCTGAACCACGACGATAAACCGTTCGGATTAGATAGGATTAAAATCGTTCTAAAGAGAACGAAAATCATTTTCCCTCTATATGAACGGATTATGAAACAAGGCTTTTTTTACAAACGATTCTTATTGAAACGGACTATACACTAAGACTTATTCTCCTAAAACGTTCTCATTAATTCGATCGGTTAAAAAATTGTTTCCAAAAAGAAAGAATGGAACCTCGATCCTATGATCGATTCAGATTCGCAAAGAAGGAATCAAAACGGAAGCCTGAAAACAAAAACGCGGACAAAACACTCGATCCGCGTCCTAAAAGTAGAATATTTGTTAATTAGAATATTTGAATTTACTAAAATAATAAAAAGCGCGCGTCCTCTATCTACAATCGCGACGCGCATAACGATCGCTTTTATTCGGAAACCAGGAACTTAAGACCTAAAACTGACAAAATCAAAGTGGAAAGAAAAAATCCTCTCCAAAAATCGATCGGTTCTCCGTGAAAAAAAATTCCCACAAGAACGGTTCCCACCGCGCCTAAGCCCGTCCAGATCGCGTAACCGGTTCCCATAGGAATCGTTTGAATCGCCTTATTCAAAAAAACCAAACTGAGCACGGCGGAAACCAAAAAGCCTCCGGTCCATGTCGGTTTAGAAAAGTTATCGGACAACTTCAGACAAGTCGTAAATCCGATCTCGAATGCGGAAGCGATGATGAGATAGATCCAAGCCATAACTCCACGCTTTTTTACGTTAGTAAGACATCAACTCATTATCCTTTCCAAAGACTACGCGTCTTTCCGACTTTCGGATCGAAACGAACCGCAAAGTTCTTTTCAAAATAGAACCTTTTATTCAAATCGTTCCGTATGAAACGAACCGGATGGACACGCTATTGCGCGCGATTCTTATTGCCGGTTTTCTTTTTATATCTATTCTCGTTTACGTTTACCGATTCCGAAAACGCGGAATACTCTGGCGTTTCCTCGAAACTCAGAGCGGTTCAAGCCGGAAAAAGCAAACTTCCTTCCCGTTCTTTCGAAGGAGAAGAAAACGAAACCTCCCCTTTTTGGCTTGAGGATACGGTAGAATCCGAAACCGCAAAAACAGAATCGCTTCCGGTTCGATCCGAATTTAAAACCGAGTCCGCGGATCTTATCCTCGCGATCGGTTCCGACTTCAGACTTTCACATTTTCTAATCAATCTTCCGCCTCCGATTTCCTGAAATTTATGACTCGCAGACTTCTTCTTTTTTGATAGAATCTGCTCTCTTTCAAAAAGTTATTTCGGAGCCGATTATGTGCGCATCGACACAACGCGTCGTTTTTATTCGTATTCTTCAGTTTATTATGTTATTCTTTTTTACGTTCGATACTTTTTCCCAAGGGAGAGAAAGTCCCTTGGCTTTGTTCGGCGATCCTCTTTCCGTTCCGAAGGAGGAATCCAATTCTTCCGTTAAAGTGAGAATCGATCTGAAAAAAGCGGAAGAAACTTTTCTACGAAACAATCTTTCGCTTTTGGCAAAACGTCTCGAAGTGGAAGCCTCGAAAGCGGAAATCATCCAAACCCGTCTCTGGGACAACCCGGTTGTTTCCGTGGATCAGAACGCATACAACCAAAACACGGGACAATATCTGGACACTACCAAAAACGGTCAGACCCAGATTCAAATCGAACAGCTCTTCGTATTAGCAGGGAAACGTGATAAACGAATTCGACTCGCGCAGTGGAACGCGAACACGGGAGAACAGGACTTCTACGATCTTTTACGAACTCTCAAATTGGAACTCAGGGTCACCTTTTATAAACTTTTTTATCTCAAGAAGTCCTTGGAATTTTTCGACGAGAACATCCGATCGATCCGGAAGACGATTCAAAGTTCGGAAGCGGTTTATAAAAATCGGGACATTCTTCTTTCCGAGGTGCTTCGTCTCAAATCCATTCTTTTCCGTTTGGAAACGGATCGTTCCGAAATCGTAAGCGGTATTATAGAAAAAGAGAATATTCTAAAATTGTTACTCAACGAACCCGAATACGCGGACGTAGTATTCGAAATCGAAACGATCGAACCCGAAGAAAAAAGAAATCCCATTCTTTCCAAAAGCGGCCAAGAACTTCTTTCGATCGCATTCGATAAAAGACCGGATCTAAAGGCGTTGGAATTCGGAATCAAAGCCGAACAAACGAATCTCGCGTTGCAACGATCCCTTGCAATTCCCGATTTAAAACTGGGAGGAAGTTGGGACCGCGCGGGGAACTATATCAACAACTACTACGGGGTAACGGTTTCCATGGCGATTCCGACCTTCGACCGCAATCAAGGGAATATTAGAGAATCTGAATTGATTCTCGCGGCGAAAAAAACGAAATACGAGGAAAAAAGAATCAAGATCAGAGCGGAAGTTCTTTCGGCGGTGGGAAAAGCGAAAGAGAAGGAAAGACTTCTTTCGGAATATAAGGATTCCTTTACGAAGGATTATCAGAATTTGGCGGGTTTAATGGTTGAAAATTATAGAAAGAAGTATTTAACGATTTTGGAATTTGCGGATTTTTTCGAGGCTTACAGCGACAGCTTTTTAAAAATGATCCGTCTTCAATCGGACCGGGTGGAAACAATGGAATCGGTAAACTACACGTTAGGAAGTACCGTGTTGGAGATCGGTAAATGATTTTTAAGAATGGATTCTCTTCGTTCGTTTCGTTTTATCAAAGAAGACCTAAAATCGTTTTGGCCGGTTCGATTCTCCTTCTTACGCTCGCGGTCTTTCTTCAAAACTGGAACGCTTCCAGAAAGGCGCAGGAACACTGGAAGTTGGAAAAGGCGAGAAGTCCTCGCGTCACCGAAAGCGGAGCGAGAATCGAATTTCCAAAAGATCATCCGGGACTTGCGCGACTCGTTTATCAAAAAATTGGAAAAGGAAACGCCGCATTCTCCGTGATCGCTTCCGCAAGAGTGATCGCAAGCATCAATACATCCGTGAACTCCGGAGAAAAATTGATCCTTTTCGATTCGGGAGAAACGACTCATCTTTATTCCGAATACAAACGCACGCGCGCAGTCGCTTCGAAAGCGTATAAGGACTTGGCGAGAATCAAGGACATGTATGTCAACCAAGCCGCGACGAGAAGGGACGTGACCGAAGCGGAATCGAACTTCACGGTTGCAAAGGCGGAATCCGCGGAAGCCGAATCCAAATTGAGAACGATCGGTTTTAATCCGAAGGAACTCGATTCCGTTTCCGGTTCTTCGTATTGGATCATCTGCGACGTTCCGGAATCCCAACTCAGCGAAGTGGAGAATGGAGAAGAAGTGAAGATTCAATTCTCGTCTTTTCCGGGAAAGATATTTCTTGGTAAAGCGGAGGCCGTGGGCGAAGTGATCGATCCCGTCTTAAGAGCCGTCAAAGTGCGCGTAACGTTAAAAAACACGAAGGAAAGAATTCTTCCCGGCATGTTTGCGAGAGTGGACTTCGGAGATCCGCGCTCCTCGGTCCTTGCGATCCCGAACCACGCAATCGTTACCGTGGACGAAAAACATTACGTTTTTCTAAAGGAAGACGAATATTCATTCCGAAGAAGACAGGTCGTGCTCGGTTCTTCCGGCGACGAAAGGACGATCGTCAAGGACGGTTTGTCCGAAGGCGACGAAATCGTGATCGACGGCGCCATTCTCCTCAAAGGAATCAGTTTCGGGTTTTAAACGATGATCGATAGAATTATAGAATTCTCCCTTACCAAAAGAATTCCGACCGTCTTACTCGCGTTAGGCGTTCTTGCGGTAGGAATCTGGTCTTGGACCACGTTGAAAAAGGAAGCGTATCCCGACGTGGGGGACACGCAGGTTACGGTCATCGCCTTACTTCCGGGCAAGGCAGCGCTCGAAGTCGAAAGACAGGTGACCCTTCCTTTGGAACGAGAACTCAACACGGTTCCTTACGTTTTAACGAGAAGATCGAAGACGATTTTCGGATTGAGCGTTTTACAGATGATCTTCGAAGACGGGGTCAGCGATTTTACGGCGAGACAACTCGTCTTGGAAAAAATCAGGGACGCTGATCTTCCGCCGGAAGCCGATCTTTCTCTGGCTCCTCTTACGGGTCCCGTGGGTGAAGTCTTTCGTTATACGATCGAGGCCGGGGAAGAATGGACCGGCATGGATTTAAGAACGCTTCAGGATTGGGTCGTCGTTCCCGCCTTACGCCAAGTAGGCGGTGTGGCCGACGTGATCAATTTCGGAGGTCTTGTCAAACAATATCATATCATCACTTCCCCGAATCGGATCTATCGTTATAATCTTTCTTTGCAGGACGTCATCGAAGCCGTTTCTTCGAACAACAGAAATACGGGAGGTCATACTCTTACGAGAGGGGATCAGAGTTTCGCCGTACGCGGGTTAGGTGCGATTCAGAACGCGGAGGACATTCGAAACACGGTGGTCGCGTCTTCGGGCGGAACTCCGATTTATATCGGTAATCTCGCTTCCGTGGAAGAATATCCGAAACGGCCCGACGGAGTTTTCAGTTACGCGATCCGAGACGCGGACTCCTCCAAAATCAAACTGAGGGAATCCGGGGTTCAGGGTTTGATCGCGATGCGAAGGGGAGAAAATCCGTCCGAAGTAGTCGCGCGGGTCAAAACGAAGATCGAAGAGATCAACCGAAATTATCTACCCGAAGGAATTCGCTTAACAACGACGTATGACCGAAGCGATCTCGTCAACTATACGGTAAGAACGATTTCCAGAACCCTTTTCGAAGGTGTGAGCATAGTAGTTCTCGTTCTGATCTTTTTTATAGGAAGCGTAAGATCCGCGTTAGTCGTCGCTTGTACGATTCCTCTTTCTCTTTTGTTCGCGTTTTCCATGATGAAGATCACCAACATACCGGCCAATCTTCTTTCCTTGGGTGCGATCGACTTCGGGATCATCGTAGACGGCGCGGTCGTGATCGTGGATAATATCTCGCGAAGATACAAGGAAGCGAAGGAAAAAAAGAATTCCGGCCTTTCGTTCCGCGAAATCGAAACCCTTACGATCGATTCCACGAAAGAGGTCGGAACGGAAATTTTCTTTTCCATCTCCATTATTATTCTTGCATATTTGCCGATCTTCACCTTTCAGAGAATCGAAGGAAAGCTATTCTCGCCTATGGCGTTCACTCTCGCGTATGCGATCTTGGGAAGTATGCTCATCGCATTGACTTTGATTCCGGTTTTGATGACTTATCTTTATCGAACGAAATTGGAAAGTAAGGGAAACGATTCTTTGGAACGGCAGAATCCGATCTTTCTTCGTATTCGGGATTTTTACTCGAGGTTTCTGACCGAACGGTTGGCGAACCCGAAACGGGTTGCGGCCTTCGCTTTGATTCTCGTTTTCGGAATCGGAGGTTTTTCGTATTTTAAATTGGGAACCGAGTTTCTTCCCGAACTGGACGAGGGTTCGATCAACATCCGTTGTTTTCTTCCGGTCGGCGTCTCTTTGAGAACTTCGGAAAAATACGTTCCGATTCTCAGAAGTTCCATTCTAAAACACGAACAAGTGGCTTCCGTTTTGACCCAACTCGGTAGAAACGACGAAGGAACCGATCCTTACGGTCCGAACCGTTTGGAAATTCTGATCGGTTTAAAAGATTATTCGACTTGGAAAGAAAATATTTCCAAAGCTGAACTTCTTCATAAGATCAAAAAGGATCTTCAGGAAACTCTTCCGGGCGTGAGTTTTCTTTTTTCACAACCGATTTTGGACAACGTCACCGAGTCGGTTACGGGAAGCGTTTCGGATCTCGCGATTCTCATCAACGGAGAGGACTTGAACTCTCTGAGAAACTTAGGGAAAGAAATTCTTTCCGTCGTTTCCGAAATTCCCGGCGCGACCGAATCGGGAATCGAACAGGAAGGAGATCAGGCCCAACTTACGATCGAAGTCGATCGCAAACAAGCCGCTCGTTACGGAATCAACGCTTCCGAAATTTTGGATACGATGGAAGCCGCGATCGGAGGCAAAGGTGTGGGAATTCTTTACGACGGTTCGAGACGGTTCGAAATCATCGTACGATATACGAACGACTATCGTTCTTCGATCGACTCGGTGCACACGTTACTCGTCACCGGACCCGGAGGCGCGAGAATTCCTCTTGCGGAAATCGCGAAGATCGAATTCAAGGACGGTCCCACGATCATCCAAAGACAGGACGGCAAAAGACAAATCTCCGTGAGGACCAACGTTCGAGGAAGAGACCAAGGAAGTTTTGTCGCGGAGGCAAAGGACAAGGTCGCGGAAAAGATCAAGATCCCCGAAGGAATCGACATCCATTGGGGAGGTCAGTTCGAAAATCTTCACAGAGCCGTTTTGCGTCTGCGTTTTGTGATCCCGTTAACCTTACTTGCAATTTTTATAATACTCTACACGATGTTCCGCAGTCCTCGTATGGTTTTATTGGCGATGTCCGGCATTCCGATTTCGATCAGCGGCGGGTTGTTGGCCCTGCTTTTAAGGGGAATGAACTTTTCCGTTTCGGCGGGTGTGGGCTTTATTTCCCTTTTCGGAATTTCCACGATGACCGGGGTTCTTTTTATATCAAGATTATTGCATATGATTGAAAAGCGGGGCAACAACAAGGACCTGAAAACTTCCGTGCTCGAAGCTGCCGTGATCCAACTCAGACCGAGAATCATGACCATTCTTCTCGCGCTTTTGGGGTTGATACCCGCGACGATTGCAAGCGGAATCGGTTCGGACGTACAAAGACCTCTCGCGACCGTCATCGTGGGCGGGCTGAGTTTGGAACTTCTCGTTACTTTGATTTATATTCCTTCCCTGTTTTATCTTTCGGAACGAGGAAAAAGGATGGGGTAAAAAATTCTATCCAGGAAAGAATTCTTACTTTTTAATTCGCGGTCTCGTGGTATATAGGTCTAAGTTTCAATAGCCATTTGGCTGCGGTATCTGACCCGACTTCGTTGGAGATAGGCAAGGTTTTGAAAGCAGGTCTTTCAATCTTTGAGGGAACCTTGAAATCCAATTTCGTTGGAGCCAACGGCGACGCTCCGCTGCCTTTTGGCTAAACGCTTTCCTTAGGTCGGCGTTTAGGAGAAAAAAAATTGATCGAGTTATATTCGGCTTCCACTCCCAACGGAAGAAAAGTTTCCATCATGCTGGAAGAATTAGGAATTCCTTATACGGTTCATCCGATCGATCTCGGTAAACTGGAACAAAAACAAGATTGGTTTTTAAAAATCAATCCGAACGGAAGAATTCCCGCAATCATCGACAAGGACAACGACGACTTTGCCGTTTTCGAATCGGGCGCGATTCTGATTTATCTCGCCGAAAAAACCGGCAAACTTTTACCGAAAGACGTGAAGGAAAAAAGTATCGTTCTTCAATGGCTTATGTTTCAAATGGGCGGGGTCGGTCCGATGCAGGGCCAAGCCGGAGTGTTTTTGAAGTACGCTCCCGAAAAAATTCCGTTCGCGATCGCTCGTTATCAAAACGAAACAAAACGATTGTATTCCGTTTTGGATAGAAGGCTCGCCGAAAGTAAATTCTTAGGCGGAAAAGAATTATCCATCGCGGACATCGCGACCTGGCCTTGGGTGAACGTTCACGACTACGTGGAAGTTTCTTTGGATGAGTTTCCCAACTTAAAACGATGGGAAGAGGAACTTTCCAAACGTCCCGCGTTCGCCAAAGGAATGAACATTCCGAACAAGGTGGATCACAAGGCCGACGCCGAGGAAATCAAAAAGAAAGCCCAAGCTATGTTAGGAAAGTAGAATTTTCTAATATTCTTATGGAACCTGATTCTCCGATTGACGTTCGGAGATCGGTTCCGAGAAGGGAAGAATCACGTAGAAGGTCGTCCCCTTTTCCGAAGTTTCGAAGAAGATTCTTCCGTTGTGATCCTCTATGATTCTTCTGCATATATCCAATCCCAATCCGGTTCCCGCTCCAGAAGGTTTTGTGGTGAAGAAAGGTTCGAAGATCCGATCCCGAATCGTGTCTTCGATTCCGGTTCCGCTGTCTTCGATCGCGATCTCCCAGCCGGTCGGTCTTTTTTTACAAGAGATCGACATTCTTCCCTTATAACTCATCGCATACAACGCGTTGCCGATCAGATTCGTCCATACCTGAGTGAGCGCTTCCGTGTTTCCCCAAACCTCGGCCGTATCGGGCATATCGCGAACGATCTCGACTTGGTTTTTATATTTGGAATAATACAACGTGAGAACCGTTTCCAATTGTTTACGAACGTCGACCGAACCCATCGTGGTCCCGGTTCGATCCTTATACGTGTATTCTTTGAGAGCTTGGATCACGAGCGAAGCTTTTTCGGCGGCCTTTTCGATCGTAAAACTCGCGCGCGCGATCCCAGATAAGGAAAAAGCGTTTTGTGCGATGGTTAAGAATTTATCCTTATGCGAGACGTTCTTAAAAATTTCGGAAACCTCGTCGGAATCCAATCCGAGATCCGTGAGAATATCTGCGAGACGCAACACTTCCGGAATTCCGAGTTCGTTTAACAAACCGGCGATTCTTTTTCTCTTTGCCCTCTCCTCTTTCGTATCGTAAAATTCCCTTTGTGAAATTCCTTTGGAAAAAAGTTTTTCCCAAATCGTTTTTTCCTCTTCGCTGAACTTGGAATAATTTCTCAAAAGGGTTTCCCAGGAATTGGACAACACGGATCGGATTCCTTCGTTCGAAGACACGATGGCGCCTAACGGAGTGTTGAGTTCGTGCGCGATCCCCGCGACGAGTTGTCCGAGCACCGCCATTTTTTCGGATCGTATGAGTTGTTTTTGCGCGCTTCTTAGATCTTCGATCGCTCGAACGACTTGTTCGTTTTTGGCGACGAGGTATTGATTTACGGTTCTTAATTCTTCCGTTCTTTTGGTGACGATTCCTTCGAGTCCCTCGTTGATTAAACGGACCTTTTGTTCCGCGTCGGTCATCTCTTTTACGAGAAAGGTTTGTCTCACGCTTGCGATCACGACTACGATCGTGGTTCCCGTCCACGCAACGATTCGAACCCCTTCCGGTAAACCGGCGAGAGTTCCCGCAAGAACGATCGTAATCGAACTCGCAACGATTTCAAACAAAGGTAATAAACGAAGAGCGGCCTCGAACCTTCTTCCCCAAACGGGATGATCGTTGAATTTCGGAACCCAGGTCAAAGCTCCGTAACCCAAGATCAAAGCCGCGACGGAAAAACCGGCGTTGAGAATCGTTCCGTCCGGAGGAATCTCCACGATAAAAAAAGCGTTCCACAACAACCAACAAAGTCCGGTTCCTCCCATTCCGAGAATGAACGTAAGCCAAGACATATCCGGTTGTAATCTCAAAAGAGGTATGAGAAGAATTCCCAAAGCGGACGCGGTCAAAAACGAAACCGGATGATTGATCAAAGGAAGAAGTTGCGGAATTCCCACGCCTTCCCTTTGCGGAAGATACAACGCGAGTGAAAAGGTAAGAATGGCGGTGACAAGACCCAAAGCGTCGAGAACCGCGGCGCGGATTCTCGTTCGATCACATTCAATAACTATAATAGAGTATCCGATGACGAAACTAGGAGCGACCCAGGGGAAAAGATAATCGCTCGGAGTGGGAGTCACGTAGTAGTCGAGATAAACCTGAATCGCCCAAGAAAGTTGACCGAGCGCGTTTGCGGTAAGACCGAGTGCGAACCAAAGTCGGAAACGGTGGATTCCACCTTCGACCGCGAAATAACCGAGCCAAGCGAGAATCGCCGCGCAGAGATACGAAATCGTCCAGTGAACGTTGTCTATAAGTCTGTCCACGTTTCTTTCTTCGTAATGATAATTTGCGAAGAAGGATACGAATACCAAGATCGTACTGATCCAGAAAATCCATAACCCGATTTTGGTTAGGGAAGAGGATCGAGAATGACTTTTTAAACTTGTCATCAATCGCTCGTGAACGACGGACAGTATAGACGTTAAGCGGTCGCACCGTCGATCTCTTTTCTCGTTATAAGACTCTCAAAAACGGAATCTTACGTAAATATTCTTCGGAATTCGTTTTAAAACAGCGTTCTATCGGATTTATCGGGAAGATGCGGCGCGCCGTTGATCGAAACGGGAAGATATTTACCTCTAACCCACCGAAAGGTACTTAAGGAAGTGTTCCAGATCCAAGGCATCCAGGAAAAGTTGTCCTCGTCCTGACGTAATAAACGATGGAGTACGAGAGAAATCGGAGTTCCCGAAGTAAAGATAAAAGTTCTTTCCTGATCCGCAGGAGAGAACCATACATTAGAAGAATGGAATACTCTTGTTTCGAAGTTTTTATACGTTTCGATTCCTTCGGGAGTTTCGGTTCCTTCTCTCCAAAATCGGAGAATCTCTTCCGTAAGTTTAAAGAACACCGCGGCGGAACGGATCCCGCCTTTGAGTCTCACTTTTGAAAATTGGGAAAGAGTTTTTGCGAACTCCGGTTTTCTCGAAGCGAGAAGTTTGGAATAGGAGCTCCAAAGTTCGGGAGAGAATTCGTTCCAACCCGCGTCTCGATTTATAAAAGAATCGGATTGAAACTGATCGCGTGGTCCGATCACGGAAATCGCGCCTTCCAGAAAAGAATCGGCGGTTTCCAAATGTCTGCGAAGAGTTCCCGTAACGATTCGATCGGGAACGTCTCCGTTACGCGCCATGAATTTTCCGAGTTCGTAAGCCTGTTTCTTTCCGTGCGGAGTAAGAAGGTCGTAGTTTTCGCCTTGAGAATTTGCCTGACCGTGACGGATCAGATGAATGACCGACATGAGCGACTAACTTTCCGTGGTGAATCTAGGATTGGTAACTTCCACCTTTTCCCGAACGGTTTCCTTTACGTGATTCCAGGTTTCGACGTCTTCGATGGAAAGTTTTTCCTTACGGATCTTATCCCGAAGTTCCACATTCCAGCCGTGTGCGAGATTTTTCTTTTCGTTTAACGTGGACGGCAGGGAAGAATTCTTCTTCAACAATCGAACGAGACGCGTTAGTTCCTTATCCAGCAATTCCTCGCCGGAACGGATTTCCCTCGATACGACCCCGAGCATATTCCAACTTACTAATGTTTTATAGGATAAAAGATCCTTGTCCTTGAATTGGGGAAGAACTTCCTTCATTAGAAAATCCTGAATCGCTTCGAGTAAGTCCGTGGACGTCGGTTTATCCTGCATTTTCTATGATCCTCATCGCTTCGTATTCCATTTCGCACGCTCTTCTTCCGATCGCTGCGAGTTCGATTCCCTTATCCTTTCCCGAAAGATGTCTTTCCGCCTGACCGATACATCCGATCGCCCAACGGAGATTTCCCATCACTTCCCAATACGTGACCATCGCGGGATCCAGAGTTACGCCGGAAGCCTTTTCATAAGCTTCGTAAAATTCCGTACGATCCGCAAAGCCGCCCGCTTCTTTGTTGAGTTTTCCGAATCTCCAGTCGCGCATACAAAGCCAGGTAAGATCTTCGTGACGATCTCCCCAATGCGCAAACTCCCAGTCCACGATTCCCTGAAGACCGTCCGGGGTTACCATAAAGTTTCCGGTTCTAAAATCTCCGTGTATTAATACGACATCGTCCGAAGGTTTCGCTTTTTTCTCGAGCCAGTTGAGAATCATCTCCATAGCGGGATAAGCTTCCGTCATTCTGTCCAACTCCAATCGAAGAGAACGGATCGATCCGGTCGCGACGATCTTGTCGTTCGGGTCCTGACCCATCCAAAGAGTTTTGCGGAGTTTTTCATCCTTACAATCCGAAGGTTTTACGGAATGAAGTTTGGCGAGATTTTCCGCAAGATCCGTCGTAAGCGACTTACGCATTTTGTTAAGCGAAGGATCCTTAACGACGTATCTCCCCGTAGCCTTTCCGGAAATTTTCTGCATAAAATAGAACGGACTTCCGGTAACGCCTCGATCCGTCTCCAACCAAAAAGGACGGGGAGTGTTTACGCCCGCCTTATACGCAAGATCGCAAACGCCGAACTCGTCTTCCCTGCTTAAGGAAGCGAGTAAGGCCGCGCCCTTGTCCGTTCGAAACACGGTGTCATACGAACCCTTTTCGGGTCCGTCCAATACCTGGACCTGCGCGGAAAAATTTTCCTGACAAGCTCCGCCGCTCAGAGAAACCATGGAATGGATCTCCGTTTTTCCCTTCAATCTTCCGGAAAGATAACCTTCCAGAACGTTTTTTAATTCGGTGTCGTTCATAATATGCTTTAATTCTAATATTAAAAATCGCTTTTGCCGCTGACCAGATTTCTTCCGATCACCATCTTGTGAACCTCGCTCGGTCCGTCCGCAATTCTCGCGGCTCTCGCGTCCCTGTAAAAGAGTTCGAGTTTCATATCCCTTCCGTAACCGTGCGATCCGCAGATCTGAATCGCGCGATCGATCACCTTACAAAGAGTTTCCGAAACCTGCCACTTGGCCATCGAGATGATTTGTCTTGCGTCTTCTCCCGATCTCAAAGTGTGAGCCGCCTTTAAGGTAAGCATATAACCCGATTCGATTTCGAGAGCGGATTCCGCAAACATCCATTGAATTCCCTGATGATCCGCGATTCTTTGGCCGAAAACTTCCCGTTTGATCGCGTATTCTCTCGCGATTTCCATCGATCTTCTTGCGAGACCGATCCATCGCATACAGTGTGTTAGACGAGCCGGGCCCAGACGTTCCTGAGACCATTTAAAACCTTCTCCCACTCTTCCTAAAATTGCGGATTCGGGAACGCGAACGTTTTCGAATTTTAATTCGCAGTGACCGCCCGGTCCGTGCGAACCCATCACCCCGATTTCACGCACCATCGTATAACCCGGAGCGTCGGTCGGAACGAGAAACATCGTGGTTCTTCGAAAAGAATCCGCGACCTTGGACATCACGATGAGAAAACCCGCGCCGTTCGCGCCTGTGCAATACCACTTGTGCCCGTTGATGATATAATCGGTTCCGTCTTTCACCGCATTGGTCGTCAACGTTTGCGGATCGGCTCCCGCGCCCGGCGGAGGTTCGGTCATCGCGAATGCGGAACGAATCTTTCCTTCCACAAGAGGATAATAGTATTTTTTCTTTTGTTCATCGTTGGCCGCTATGTGAAGAAGATGCATATTGCCTTCGTCGGGCGCGTCGCAGTTGCAAAGATAAGGAGCGATCGGAGAACGTCCGAGTTCGGAAAAGATGATCGCGGTTCCGACCATGTCCAAACCGAGACCACCTTCGGACTTAGGAAGATGCGGAGTCCAAAGACCGAGTTCCTTGACTTTTTTTCTGAGTTCTTCGGTGATTTTTTCGGGCATTCTCCCGTGATCGTAATCGTAATGAACCTCGGCGGGAATCGCGTAAGTCTCGACAAAATCCCGAATTTTCTTTTTGATCTCTTCGACTTCCTTAGGTATCGTAAAATCCATTCTCCAACTCCTTAAAAGACAAACGTGCGATTCTATATATCGATATGTTCACACTCATCGACATATTACGAATCCTTTAGGATTCCAAAAATTTTACAACCTCTTTTAGAGTGTCCACAATCAGGCTTTTGTCCACCGAGTAATAGATTTCCTTTCCTTCTTTTCGGGACGAAACGAGGTTCAGAAGTTTCATCTTATTGAGATGATGCGAGATCGTGGTTCTCGATATGTCGAATTCTTTCGCGATATCGCCCGCCTTCACCTCCCGATGACAGGAAAGAATTTTCGCGATCTTCAGCTTTACCGGATCGGAGATCGCGGACATAAGCTGAAGCGTCGCTTCGGTTTCGAAAGGGAATTTCTTCTTCTTTTTCATTCGATCGGTTTAGAGTTTTCTAATGTTCCCGCGTTCAACGAGGAGGGATCGAACTTAAACTTTCCGATCCGATCGTTGTGAAGACTTCCCAAATACAAAAATCCGTTCTTATACTTCACGGACGTGATCGCTTTCAGATGTTTTCCGGTAGGTTCCTGAAAACTGCGGAGCGGGGTTCCATTCTCGTCCAAAAGCAAAACAAAACCGTAAGGCTGAGCCTTGGGCCAAAGAAACTTCGGAAGTTTCGCGATAAAGGACTTCAATGCGGGACGAGGATGAAGAACGTTGTCCATCAAAGAATTTCTCACCGTAAAAAGAGCGAGATAAAAGGTTCCATTTCCGTCCGCGGAAATGTTATCCGGAAAACCGGGAAGATTATCGATGAAAAAATCATTCTCCCCCGCCTTCGGTCCTTTGAGCCAATATCTTCTGATTCGATAACGATAGGTTTCGTTGACCAAAACAAAATCCTCGTTTTTGGAAAGCGCAACTCCATTAGCAAAGTATAATTCTTTTAACAATACGGTCGTCTTACCCGTGGAAGGATCGTATTTCAAAAGACGGCCTCGCGGACGAGCCTCCATCAGATCGTAAAGATATTCTTGGCTTCCGTATTTGTCCGATGCGTCCGAAAAATAAACGGTTCCGTCCTTGGCCACGTCGAGGTCGTCCGTAAATCGAAACGGAATTCCTTCGGCTTCGGTTGTGAGAACCTTCACTTCTCCCTTGGTCCCGATTTGTAAAAGTCCCTTGTCCGCGTCGGCGACGATCAAACGTCCGTCGGGAAGCAACTTACTTCCGAGCGGCCTACCCGTTGTGGCGGCGTGCGCTTTCACGTTTCCTTCGGGAGAAATATGAATCACCTTTCCATTCTCGCAGGAAGCGAAGACGTTTCCAAGATCGTCCACTTCCATATCTTCGGGGCCTTGCAATTTTCCTAATCCGATCAGTTCCGCTTCGGATAAGAATGTATTGGGCGCGTAAACTCCCTCCATCGCAGGAGGTTCCGGCGGAAGATATACAAGAGGATCGATCGGAGAAGGTTTAACGATATAAAATACGATCCCGAATAAAATAAGAATAAAAACAACGGCAAGAATCCGATTCCGGTTCATGCAACCTCCGTTTAAGTTCTAAGACCCCAAAAAATTATGGGAGACGGGGTAAGAGTCAACAGCAATTTCCATTCTTTACGGAGAATGAAGCCTCGTCCATTTCGAGAAAGCCGTTTCGAAAAAGTCGGAACTACACCCTTCTCCACTTTCGCTTTCTATAAATCGCCTAAGCGAAATCGGTCCAGGATTTTAGTTGATTCCGGTTCCGAAGCCTTCCAAGCTGGTGCAGACCTCTCTGAAAGAATTCAAATTCTAAAAAGCGACAAAGTTGATTGCGAAATTATAATTAAGGTCCGTTAAGAACTATGAAAATAACCGAATCCATGGTCCACAGGCTGGGCGTTGAGTTCAAAGAATCCGATATCATCTTCGAAGAAAATCAGGAAGCGGAAGTGATGTATCTCATCGTCCGGGGAAAAGTCGGAATTCACAAAAAAGTAAAGGAAGCCTATAAACTCCTCGTAGAATTAAAAGAGGGCGATATGTTCGGCGAAATGGCACTGATCGATAAGACGCCTCGAAGCGCGCGAGCCGTAGCAAGAACGGATGTTTCGCTTATCGCAATCAACGAAGGCGCCTTTTTCAATCTCATCCAAACGAATCCCGGATTCTCCATGAAGATCGTAAAAATTCTTTCTTCCAGACTTCGGGAAACCAATAAGACGATCGCATCGCTTTTAAAAGCCGACAAAAAGAATTTAGTGACTTCCGCCTTGATCAGTTTTTCACAAACGAACGGACAAAAAGACGGAAACAATTACCGGATTCATCTCAGTCATTTTATCAAGTGGGCGATCCTTAGGGTCGGGTTGGAACACCAAGACTTGGTGAGTTCGATCAGTCTATTAGTAAAAGATAAAATGGTGGAACAGAGAAAAGAGGATCCTTCGACCTTAATCATCCGGGAGTCGCTTTTCAAATATACGGTGGATGCTTGAGCCTTACTAAGCCGACCTTGACAAAAAACCGAAAGAGACTTTTTTACTTAGACAACCTTCGTTCATTCGCTCTCTTACTCGGACTCGTATTTCACGTGGCGATCGTTTACGCCGCTGAAATTAAATATCCTCTCCGAAACGAGGAACGATCGGAGTTCTTCGACGTGTTCGGAGAATGGGTTCATATATTCAGAATGCCCTTATTCTTTTTTCTTTCGGGTTATTTCACCGAGGCGATTTTCCGCGCCAAGGCCCTGAAGGATTTTTTGAGGATGAGAATCTTTCGGATCTTCATTCCCACCGTGATCGGGATTCTTCTTTTTGCGCCGATGCAATCCTACATTTCGATCCTTCAATCCGGGGAAAAAATGTCGTATCTCGATTTCTATTTTAGAATATTCTTAAATGGGAATATACGTCCGTCGCATCTCTGGTTTTTATACTTCCTGATTCTTTTCACCGTGTTGCATATCCTCATACGGGGAGTCACGCTTCCTTTGACCGTGCTTTTAAAAAAGGACCCTTCGCAAAAAGGATTCGCGCAGGAATGGAAAACGATCCTCGTTTTCACATCGATCAGCTTTGTCGGAACATGTCTGATCAACTTCTACTTTATGAAGGACGATTCCTGGTTCGCGATCGAACCCGTGAACTTCGTATATAACTACACGTTTTTTCTTTGCGGAAGTCTTTTGATCTCAAAGGAGAATCTTCTTTTGGAACCGCAATCGGATCGATTTTGGATCTGGGCCCCTCTCGCGTTAGTCGCCTTTGCGGCGTTTTACGAAATCAGCAGGATCGATCCGTTCTGGTCTTACTTCGGTTATACGGGAAACTGGAGAAGAATCCTTCACATTCTCGCCAAATGCGCTACGGGTTGGTTGATGATCCGTCTTTTGATCGGACTTTTTCAGAAGTTCTGCGATTTCAAAAACGATCAAACCGAATATATGAGAACGGCGAGTTTGCCGATCTACCTCGTCCATCATCCCGTTTCCCTTTTGGTCGGCTACTTCGTGGTTCACACTTCCTTGAGTCTCGCGGCGAAATTCTCTCTGCATCTCCTTTTGGTTTTCGGAATCACATTCGCAATTTATCATTTTCTAATACGTCCGTTTCACTGGGTCAATCTGATCCTCGGAAACCAAACACAACCGAAAAAGAACCCATCAACTTAGGAGTCTCCCTTGAACTCGAATCTTAAAAAGAATTTTCTCAAACCGAACGCCGCGTTTTTGATTCCGATCTTTTTGTTTTTAGTCTGTTGCGAAAGCGGGAATTCTTCCCTGATCTCCTCGCCCGCAAACCGCGAGAAAAGCGGAAGCGCGATCGTTAAGTTCAGCATTCAACCGTATAAAGGAACCGTAATCAAATCGGGAGAAGAGATTCTTCCCTTTAAAGTTTTGGAAACGGATAAGAATATCGCCTTGGTCGAAGTGGACGCTCCCGTTTATAAGGACGGCAAAGGAATCGAACTGAAATTCTCCTCTCCCGGTTTTCAAAATTCCTCCTATCGAGCAAAGTCCACGGAAGAATTGAACGAAAAGTTGATCGCTTTGGACAAAGAGGGCGTAACGCATCGTTTTGTTTCGAGACTCAAAACGGGAATGCAACCCAAAAGCGTCCGCTTTATAGACAACACAAGACTTGCGATTCCTCTTTTGGAAGACGAAGGAATGGACGTTCTCGATATAAGCACGGGCGTAACGGTTCGACTCGCTCCTCCCGAAAAATACAAAAAGAAACTCGGCTTTGTGGAAACGATCGCGATCCCGGAACACAACGAACTCTGGGTGAGTCAGATGCAGGCCAACGCGGTTCACGTCTTCGATTTAAAAACTCTCGAATATAAAGCGACTGTGGATCTTACCGGAAAATGGTCCAAGATTCTTCTCTATGATCCGATCCGGGATCTCGTTTATTGTTCGAACTGGATCAGCGAAGACATTTCCGTGATCGACAGAAAAACGAAAACCGAAGTCCGCAAAACGGATAAGATCGGTTTACCGAGAGGACTTCTTCTTTCCAAGGACGGAAAGGATTTGTATATCGCTCAATTCTCCGCAAGCAATCAGGAATCCGGAGGAGGAAGACTCGGAATCTATTCTATGGAAAAGGAAAAGCTGATCGATACGATCGGTCCTCCCGGAAACAAACGTCATATCGTTCCCGGAAACACGGAAAATAAAATCTACGTTTCCGATATGTGTTGCAGTAAAATCGAAGTCTACGATCTCAAAGAAAAGAAAGTTCAAAAGACGATTCCCGTATTCGATAAACCGAATACGATCGCGTTGTCTCCCGACGGAAAATATCTCTACGTTTCCTGCAGAGGTCCGAACAATCCCACCGAAGGTTATCTCAAAAAAGGATTGGTGCTCGGAAGAGTTTACGTGATCGACACCGCGACCGACACCGTTAAAGAATTCTGGGAGGCGGGAAACCAACCCACCGGGCTCGACGTTTCCCCCGATAACCGCTACTTGGTGATCTCGGATTTTTTGGATCATCAAATACGAGTCTATCGCAGAGAAGGTTTTTAATTTCAAACCCGAGAACGTTTTTTTAGTAAAAAACTGTTGCATTTGGGATCTTAGTTAAAAACATGTCTCTTACCGGGCCTGTAGCTCAGCTGGTTAGAGCACACGCTTGATAAGCGTGGGGTCATGTGTTCAAATCACATCAGGCCCATCCGGTAACGACAAGGGGCTTTAGCTCAGCTGGGAGAGCATCTGATTTGCATTCAGAAGGTCGTCGGTTCGATCCCGACAAGCTCCATACCGAATCCTCCCTCGATTCGGTAAAAATTTTCCCCTCCTTTTTAAACTCCGCGGACCTTCTTTCTAAGAATTTCTCTTCGGTTTAATACATTCAATTTTTTGAATATATACGAATTGATTTCACGACCGTTTTTGGTTTCGTCCCATTCTCGGTTGTCAAACCCGTTTTCGACTTCGTTTTTAATTGTTCCGACAAAGTTTAACGTGATAAAATTCGTTGACTTCCAAAAAAGGGAGTTTCTTGAAATCGTTTTTTAACCCCGATCAACGTTTTGTGCAAAATCCAAAGGATATTAGAATTTTCTAAATTTTATCGAAAGCCTTCTCTTCCCTTCCGAAAAAGGATTTGTAACTTTTTAAACCCGAAAACCGAATTGAAACCGAAGAATCGATCCTGTAGAATCAAAGGATCCGGGATCGAAAATCGAATGCGAAATCGAGACCCGAAATAGGAAAAATCATGAGCATACAAATCCCGTTCGTTTCGCGTTACTTTTCCTGGCTTCACAACAACGCCCCCGAAGGCGCCGTTGAAATTTATCCGGAAGTTTCCGAAACCTACGAAAGTTCCGTTCCGGGGATTCGAGTCATCGGAGATCTTACCGGACTTCCTCTTTTGAAATTCGCCGTGGAAAGCGGAACCAAGGTAGTAAAAGAAATCGAAAGGGAGAATGGAAAACGCAATTCCAAAGACGAAACGAAAGATTCTTCCGTTTACGACGTCTTGATCGTGGGCGCGGGCCCGGCCGGAGTCTCCGCGGGAATCGAGTGTAAAAAACTAAATTACAATTTTATTATATTAGAAGCCAATGATCCGTTTCATACGGTGAAAAGTTACCCGAAAGCAAAGCCGATCTTTGCCGAACCGGAGGATCTAAAGATCGAATCGGAAATTCCGATTCAAAACGGAACCAAAGAAAGTCTTTTAAAAGATCTGCAGAACGCTCTTGCAAAATGGAAACTTCCGATTCAAACAAAAACGAACGTGATTCGTGTGCAAAAGGAGAATTTCGGTTTTACGATCTTCACCGAAAACGGCGGAACGTTTCGAACGAAAGAATTGATTCTCGCGTTGGGAAAAAGCGGAGACGCAAGAAACCTCCAAGTTCCCGGCGAAGAATTACCGAAAGTATTTCATCGTTTGATCGACCCGAAAGATTTTGAAAACGAAAAGGTGCTCGTAGTGGGCGGCGGAGATTCCGCAGTGGAAGCGGCGATCGCGATCAGTGATTATGCGGACTCGGTTCAACTTTCTTATCGCGGAAAAGAACTCGTTCGCCCCAAGTCGGATAACAAACAAAAGTTCGAAACCTTAGTCGAATCCGGAAAAATCGAATTCTTAAACGAAACCGTTTTGGAGGAAATTTCGAACCGGGAAGCTCGTTTGAAAAAAACCGATTCCGCAAATCGGGAAAAAGGTTCGCAGGACGTTCGAAACATTCAAAACACGAGCGTTCTCGTTCAAATCGGTTCAAGCGCGCCGATCGAATTTCTAAAAAGAATCGGCCTTCGGATTCAAAATCAAAAACGAATTTGGGATTGGATCGGATTTGCGGCGATGATTCTTTTTGCGAACGTGGTTTATTTCGGAAAGGCGTCCTTTTACGGAAATTCTTTCTACGCGTGGATCGCTTCGATTTCTCTGATCGGGTTTGCGATTCTCGGAACGGGGATCTTATTTCGTTTGTTGAAAAACAGAAAAGAGATCTTTTCAAACTCCTGGAATGTATTCAAAAATTCTTATATATTGTTCGCTTCGGTTTATTTTTGTTCGGTTTACGTGGGAAGCAAATACTTGGACTTTCACGTTTTCGGAAAACAACCCGGCTTTCATTATACGCTGTTGTATTCGCTCACCATTCTCACCTTCGGTTTAAGAAGAATGAAAGCGAGACCGACTCGTTATATCCGAACTCAAACCTGGACCTTGATCTTAATCCAGATTTTTCCGTTGTTTTTATTGCCGGAAATCATTCTTCCGTTTCTCGGTCAAAACGGTTTATTAGGAAATCCGAATGGGTTTTTATTGACTCAAGTGTTTCCGTACGGCGCGTATTGGAACGCGTACGGTTTTATTCTCGCTTGGCCCTTGAACATGGGAATCTTTTACAACACGGGAATCACTTCCTTTTGGCTGATCTACGGAATTCTACAAACCTTCGTCGTAATTCCGTTTTTAGTCTATCGTTTCGGCAAAGGCGCTTATTGCGGCTGGATTTGTTCCTGCGGCGGACTTGCGGAAACTCTCGGAGACGAAACAAGAACCAAAATGCCCCACGGAAAATTCGCCAATCGTTTGGAAAACGCAGGTCAGTGGATTCTTTTGTTCGCCACGATCATCACTCTTCTAAAGCTGAGCGAAATCTTTTTATCCTCTTGGCTCCCTTTCACGCACGTCTTGGGAAGTATCGGCGACGGGGGCAAAAAGATTTACGACGTGGTCGTAGACTTGTTGTTAGCGGGTGTCGTAGGCGTAGGCGCTTATTTCTTTTTGAGCGGTCGAGTTTGGTGCAGATTCTTCTGTCCTCTTTCCGCTCTGATGCATATATATGCAAGATTTAGCAAGTTCCGAATTTTCTCCGAAAAGAAACGTTGTATCTCCTGCAATATCTGCACCAAGGTCTGTCACCAAGGTATCGATGTCATGAGCTACGCGAACAAGGGGCTTCCGATGGACAACGTTCAGTGTGTTCGTTGTTCCGCTTGTGTAGTCAACTGTCCCACGAACGTTTTATCGTTCGGCGAAACGAAGTGAGGGTTTTAAAATCACTGATTCAAAAACTCGATCACTCTTTCCCTTTGAGCAGAATTGCTAGAACCGGAATGCCCTTGATTCGGAGTGACGAATAAGGGAACCTCGGGAACGTTCGGACATTCTTTTTTGAGCGTATTGTTCAATGCGACAACCCAGTTCTTAGAAAGCTCGAGACGATTCTTACCGAACGAACCGTCTTTTGGAATCGCGGGATCGACCGTATCCAACTCGCCGACGGTGACGCTGATCGGAGTTTTGCAAAAATTCTTAAACTCCAAAGAAACGTTTTCCGGAAAGTCCTTCTTCCTTTTAATACCGCTCGGAAAATTTCTTTCGCCATCGGGAAACGTATACCAACCCGGCGCCGATATAAACGCTCTTTGAACCTGAGGACCGTACATTAGAATATAACGATGTGTGAATTGAGCTCCGCCCGAATGGCCGTAAAAATAAAGACGATCGGTATTAAGTTCGTGTTCCGATTTTACTTTTTTAAGGATCTCGCGAAGAAACAAATCCCCTCTTTGATCTCCGTTGATCACCGTGGCGTAATCGTCCCAGAGTTCTTTTTTAAAAATCGGAATGACCATCGGAACGTTCAGTTTATCGGCGATCGGTTTTCCGAAACGAAGATAATTGTCCCAATCATAAGCCTTGCTGTGAACGATCACAAGAACGCCCTTGTTCTTATCGTAATCCTTAGGATAATATTCCAGATATTCAAGACTTGGAATTGCTTGGACCGAAACGGTAAGAATCCAAATCGACAAAACGAGAACGTAACGAGCGGATTTTTTTTTCCAATCGATCTTATTGTTGAATCGTTCCGGCATAACTACGCACCCTCTCAAAAAATTTCGGATCGTCTAAAACGGCCGCAAACTCGTCGAATTCATTCTTTAAATTTTCGTATAAGTCGCCCGTGAAATAATTGTTAGCGATCCCTTTTAGGACGGATAACAGATTCAAATCCCACTGTGAAAGTTTGGAAGCGACTTGAACCGCGTGTTCCAAAACGTTTTCCTTCTCATAGATTTCGTCCACGATTCCCAAACTTAAGGCTTGTGAAGAACGGATCGGATCTCCCTTTAACGTAAGACTCAACGCCTTGGAAGGACCGACTTTTCTTGCAAGAGTTGTGATGAGAGGAGGACCTCCGAAACGAATTTCGGGACGAAACAAAATCGCCTTCTTTTCGGAAACGATATAATCGCCGCAAAGAGCGAGATCAAAGCCGCCCGCCGAAGCAAAACCCTTCAGAACCGTGACTACCGGTTTCGGAAATCCGTAGAGTGCATAATGATATTCTAATATTCTATGACGAAAGGATTCCATATCGGTTCGAACGACCTCTCCCAGATCGTAACCGCTTGAAAAATGTTTACCGGAAGAATGGAGAACGATCGCCTTTACGGAATCGTCTTTGGCGCTTGAGTTGAATACGGTCTCAAGTTCGTCCCGGATCTTAACGTTCAACGCGTTGGATTTTTCGGGACGATTGAGGGTTACGATCAGAATCGTTTCCCTTAACTCCGTAACGAGACATTCATACTTCATGCTTCGATCCTTTCCAGCTCGAATGAAAAACGCGCACGATCCTAACCTCGGGCGCGTCTTATGCAAGAAGAATTTATCGCCGAAGCGGATTCATTCGTTCCAATTCGGAAAATGAGAAAGGGATTCCTGCGCGATCGAATCATGAGAAGGAATCAAATGAATCTCCGGTTTTTTAGAAACGAGTTTATGAACGCGACTCAATTCTTTTCCGAGCTCTTCCGGATGAGCGTCCGCGATTCTCCTGGAAAGTCTCGGTTTGTGCGCGGGAATCAAAAAACCTTCCTTGGACCAGGAAATATCTCCCGTAAAGAAATATCTTTTTTCCTTCGATAGATTGACGAACAACCCGATCGAACCTCCTCCGTGTCCTTCCATCGGAACGAAAACGATACTACCGTCGCCGAATAGATCCAAACTTTTCGAATACGATTCGTAGGGAACGTCGTCGAAAGAAATATTCTCCCAAAGAATCCGATCACCGTCGAACTGCCTTTGAATGTATCCGTGTCTTGAGTCGGACTTGATCGCGGCGTCTCGTTCTTCTTTTGTGGTTATAATTTTCGCCCAAGGAAAATCCTTGATGCCGCTCGCGTGATCCCAGTGCATATGGGAAAGATAAACTTTGCCGATCTGTTTCGGATCGTAACCCGCTTTTTGTAAAACCTCAATTGCAGGAACATGATCCGTATAAGCCATCAGAATTTTTAGATGAATCGGCTTTAACGCGAATTGTTCCCGGATATCGGTTCCGAGTCCCGTATCAAACAAGAACTTTCCCTTCGGATGTTCCACAAGCAGAGCGGAATGCGCGACGATTCTTTTTTTGAGAAGATTTCCTCCCTCGAACAAAAAAGCCTCCGAGGTTCCCGCGTTTGCGGTTCGAATCAACGTAAAACGAACGCCCGGATTTCGAAAATTCGAAAGACGCGGCTCTGCAACTTCCACATCATTCTGAATCTCTAATTTAGGATATCCTAATGAATATACCAATCCGATCGATAAAACTCCCAACACACCCAATGTGATCCACGGATATTTCATAAATTCTTTTCCCCTTGTTGCACTAAAATTTTCGCGGTTTTGGAAGCGGATCGCAAAGGTTCCGGATCTTGACGGGTTCTGGAAAGAAGAATCGCGCCTTCCAAAAGACAAAGAATCGAAGTGGATAACACTGCCGCCTCTTTCTTATCCCAGCCCTTACCGATAAAAAAAGTTTCCAGTCCTTGATTCCATTCTCCAAAAATATTTCTGCAGGCTTCGTTGACCGGGTTTCCTTTGGAAACCGTTTCGGATGCCGTTGTTGCGACGGGGCAACCTTGGCTGTAATCGGTTCCAACGAGTTTGTTCTCCAATGCCTTGAAGATGGAAACGATCGCACTCGAAGCGGATCGGGAAGACGACAACAAAGAGCCCAACATCGCACCCATCGCTCTTCCCGAAGTTGTGATCGCTTCCGCCGCGAGATCTTCCTTTCCGCCCGGAAAATGAAAATAGATCGAACCCTTCGGGGAACCGGAGGATTCAACGATGTCGTTCAACCCGGTTCCGTTATAACCTTTTGTTTCCAAGGAGAATGCCATGGCGCGAACCATTTTCTCCTTCGACGTAGCTCCTTTTTCACCCATAGGCCTCAGGGACACGATATAAATAGACCGGTCAACATATTTTTTGCATCTCGATTTGAAATTTTTTGCAATCAAATCCGCTCAAAAAACGATCTTCGGGGGAAGTTCCAAAAAGGAAGAATATCTTTCAGCGGCTTCGACGATTCCGTCTTTGATCTTTCCGTTCGGTTTGACAAACGGTGAAATCTCGATCAGTATATGATCTTTTTTGAATGTTCTTTTCCAGGTTCCGATCACCTTTCCCGCGACCACGATCGTAGCGCTGAAAACTCCGTTGGCGGGAATCATTCGTTTTTGATAAGCGACATCGATCGAAGCTCCTCGATCCGTATATCCGAGTAAGAATTCGTCGAAACCGGGTAAAAGATAAACGTCGTCTTTTGTGGAATTGTCCAAAGCGGAGTCTTGCAGATTCTTCGGCATCCAATACGTTTTCTCTTCGACTACTTCGCTTTTCAACCTGGATGAAACGCCGTCCAAGGCTTTCTTCGCGTCGCTTGCGCTTAAACCCGACCACCAGATAAAGTCAAAGATCGTAGCAGGTCCTCTGCTTCGGAAGAATCGCATCGCCAATTCGTTTAAGGCTTCTTCGTCGGTTTTCGTTTCGGCTTTCGTTTTAACGAGCCATTCGTCGAACAAAACGTAAGTGAATTCCTTTTCTCTTCTTTCGCCGAAACAAAGAATCTGATCCAAACCCGCTCTCTGAAGAATAAAGGACAAACGATTTTTGGTCGCGTCGATTCCCGCTTTGGAAAACAGATCGGTCAATTCTTCCCGAGTCAGACTTTTGTTTCCCTTTAATTCTTGGATCATCAATCGATTGCATTTTTTGAATAGGGAAGAATCGAGTTCCAACTCCTGGTATCGTTTCGCGTTGTTACGAACGAGCTTCGGACCGAGCAACTCCAACATCCATCGTAAGTCTTTGGCTTCCGTGAAATGCAACGTGCCCCGCAAGGGCCAGGAACGAACGATTCTTTTTTGGGAAATCGCCTTTTCGATTTCATCGTCTCTGGAATTTGTTAAGCGAAGTCCGATCGACCACTTCGATCCGAAATAATCCTGACCTTGTATCGCTCCGAGCCATGCGACCACCTCGGCGGGATTTTTATTTTCGATCTTGGAAATCCGATGAGAGAATAATCTGAGTGCGGCGATCTCCGAAAGTTTCAAATCGATTCTCCCTTTTTAATTAAGAAGACTGGCAAACGTATCCTGATCGGAAAATTCCAAGATCGCCTTGGATCCGGTTCCGTTCGATTCGAAACGAAAGGTCCCCTTCAACTGTTGAACCATCACGGAAATCAAAGTGAACCCCGCCGTTTTCGGTTGCGACCAAGTGGAATTTTTCGCGATCCCCGGGCCCGTATCCGCAACGGTCAACGTATAACGATTTTCGGAGAATTTCAACTCAACAAGTATTATGGATTCCTTATGTTTTGGGGAAGAATGCCGGAGTGCGTTGTTCAAAAGTTCGCAGACGATCATTGCAAATGGAACCGAAATTTCTATACTCAACGGAGCGCCGTTCTCGCTTACGTTCAATTCTATCTTATGCGAAGAGGATTGAAACGAAATCAAACGGATAATCTCCTCCAAAACGGCGTTTAAATCCACCTCGTAGTTCGTTTCCGTTTTGTAGATCGCGTCGTGAATTCTCGACAACATAAGAATTCTTTCGTTGAATTTTTCGATCTGTTGGAGATCGGATTCTCCCTTGGAAGATTGATGCAGATTCGCAAAACCGCTCAGGATCTGAAGATTATTCTTAACCCTGTGATGGATTTCACGGATAAAAATTTCCTTTTCGCGCGCGTGGCTCGTCAAAACCCGAACCGTGATGATCGCGATCGTACAAAAAAGAATCAGCTTTAAAATCGTGTCCACGATAAACGCGGACGACACTTCTCCCTGCGTATACGCTTGATACAATCGGATCGACATTAGAGTTCCCGAATATACGGAAACTGCGACGGTTTGACGGATCTCCGCGAAGTGAAGAAACATGATGATGATCGTGGCCATCGAAAAGAAGATGTTCCCGTTCTTCATTCCGAACTGAAGACCGATCGTCCAAGCGATCAGGGTCAGATATAGAATGGCTTTGATCGCGTAGTTCAGGCGGCCTAACAGCAATAAGGCGATCGAAACGAGGGAAGAAATTCCGAAAACCAAAAATCCGAATCGAATTCCTTGTCGAATGTACATCAAACAAGCGACGAGCGATACGAAAAAGATGATCAGATCCATCACGTAAAGATGACGGGCCTTGTTGCGGGTGAGATAATCCCTTCTTCCGTAAATTCGATCGAGTCTTTCGAAAAACATTTTCAAATTTCGTTCGATTCGAGTCGAATGATCGAATCAAGGACGGGAACATATTCGAAATCCTCTTTGAAATTACAAATGTTTTTCGTTCAATTGGAAATTACTTATTGTTGTTCTGAAAGTCGAGTCAGTCGATCCAGAAAATTCACGGCAAAACTTCCGGTACCGTTAGATTCCTTTGCGGCTTGGGAACCTGCAATCGCGAATACGGCGGAAGCGGACACGGATGCGCGTAACGGATCCTTTTGTACGCCTAAAAAGGAAGCGATCAGCGCACCCAAGGAGCAACCGACTCCGGTAACCTTGGTCATGATCGGATCTCCGCCCGGAACTGAAATAATTTGTTTCCCGTCCGTTACATAATCGACTTCCCCGCTTACGGCGACGATCGCGCCCGTTTTTTCGGAAAGCTCCTTTGCGTAAGGAATGGCTTGTAAAGAACTCGCCGTGGAATCCACTCCTTTCCCACCGCCCACGGTTCCGGCTAACGCAAGTATTTCGGAAGCGTTTCCTCGAATAACAGCGGGTTTGAATTCCAAAAGTTCTCGAACGATATCCGTTCTGAAACGAAGCGCACCCGCGGCGACCGGATCGATCACCCAAGGCGTTCCCGCTTTCCGAGCCGAAGCCGCCGCGATCTTCATCGCCTTTGCGTCGACGGAAGTTACCGTGCCGACGTTGATCAACAAAGCGCTAGCGATCTTCGCAAAGTCTTCCACCTCTTCTTCCGCGATCACCATCGCGGGCGAAGCCCCGATCGCGAGTAAAACGTTCGCGGTCCAATTGGTTACGACGATGTTCGTGATCACATGTGTTAACGGAGAATGTTTTCGTAGTTCGGAAAGATCCTCTACGATTTCTTTTGCGGGCCAGATTCTTTCTTGAATTTGAGTGTTCGACATGATCTTTCACTTCGTATTAACGGAAGAACCCGTTCTTGTAAAGAATTTTCAGTATGAATTCCGGAAACCCGATCCGCGGGAAACAGGTCCAACGCGTATCGATTCGAAACGAGAAACCGTCGAATCGACTTAGGAGCATCGAATGAAATCGATCTTAAAAACTTTTATCTTGGGAATTTGTTTCCTTCCTCTTTTGACCGCGACCTACGCACAACCCTCGGGCGGTCCTCCGAACGACGCGTGCAGAACCGAAAGAGAAACCTATTGTAGGGATTTTCGTCCCGGACCGGAAGGTCATCGTTGTTTGAAGGAGAATGAATCGAAACTTTCCGCGGCTTGCAAAACACAACTCGCAGAAAGAGAAGCAAGACATCACGCGATGAAACAGGCTTGTGCGAGCGACGAGGAAAAATTCTGTAAGGATGCCACAAGGGAGAATGGAGGTCCGATGCGTTGTTTGAAATCTCACGAAGCCGAGTTATCCGCAAAATGTAAGGAAGCTCTTCCTCCTCCGCCGCCCGGGGATCGAAGATAAGATTCGAAATAGGCTTGACCGGACCGGCTCGGACGAAACAAAATCGCTCAGTCAAAATTCTTCGGATTAAAAATGAAACTCAAAACCGTTCTGTTTATCTTTTACGTATTCCAAATCCTGTTCACGTTGACGATGAAATTTCTTTCGTATCAAGGGGACGATTCTCCGCAATTACATGAGCAAATTCTAAAGTATTTTACGGAAGACGACGTCGTCAAAGGAATCGAATACGCAAGGAGCGGTTTTTTCGCTTCGGTTCTTTCCGATCTGATCGATTTCGTGGTCGCCGGTCTTTTCGTATTCTCCCCTCTCGCGGTTCGTCTGGAGGAATGGATCGAAAGAAAAACGAAAAATCAATTTTATCTTACGGTTTTGTTTTTCTTTTTCGTCTTTAGCGCGATTCAATTTTTCGTTTCCATTCCGTTTCAATACTACTTCGGTTTCGTTCTGGAACACAAATTCGGATTCTCCAAGATGACGTTTTTGGATTGGGTGATTTATACCGCCAAGGGACTCGGCATCGGAATCGTCGGCGGTAGCGTCGCGGTTTTAGGCGTCGCGTTTCTTTTGAAAAAATTTGAAAGGGCTTGGAAAGTTCTGGTTCCGGTCGCGACTCTGATCTTGGGTCTTTTGATTTCGATCCTGTTTCCGATCGTGATCACTCCTTTGTTCTACGAATACAAACCGATCGAAGAAGGAAGTCTGAAACAAAAGATCATCTCTCTCTGTGATCGCGCTCAGATCCAAGTCGAAAACGTATACGTCATCAACGAAAGCAAATACTCGGGTCATACGAACGCGTATTTTACGGGTTGGGGACAAAACAGAAAGATATTTCTTTACGATACTCTCATACAAAATCATACCGAAGAGGAAATCATAAGCGTACTCGGTCACGAGATCGGACATTGGACTCACAATCATCAGATCAAGGACATTGCGATCAGCACGATCGAAACCCTGTTGTTGTGTTTTCTTCTTGGTTATTTATTTCAAAAATTCAAAAAGGAAGGATCGATTTCGTTACGCGAATTGTATTCTCCCTCTACATTGCCCTTTTTGTTTTTACTGTTGTCCCTGTTCGGATCTTTGACAAGACCCGTTTGGAGTTCTTTAAGCCGTTACCAGGAAACCGAAGCCGATCTGGAAGCTTTGATTCTTACCGGAGATAAAAAGTCGTTTATCTCCACGGAAATCAAAATGGCAAAGGACAATCAAGGAAGACTCAATCCTCATCCGAGCGAGATTTTTTACTATCATTCGCATCCGACCACTCTGCAAAGAATTCAATTTGCGGAACGTTGGAAAGAATCGAAATAAGTTGTCACCGAGAATTTACATAGGCCGGAGATTTTATAGTTTTCATTTTAATTCTTTTTTGGGATCATAAAATTATAGAATTTACGGCCTGAGATAAATTTCAAACAGCCGCATTCCATTTTTCTGATATTTCGGAGGAATCACAAGATGATTACAATTGCGTCCGAAAGTGCGGAATCGGAGACGACCCGGATCGGACTCAACATCTTTCGTGAAAACGAAAAACGATCCTCGAAATATTTCTCCAAACATTTTTGGATCAAACATCTACTTCGCTTATCATTTCGTTTTCCGAAACTCAAGATAGAATTATTCCGTTTCGTCGACGTATTGCCATCGTTGCGTTCCGCAAAGGATATCACGGATCATTTAAATTTATATCTGCTCGAAAGTAAAACCGAGATTCCGTTTTGGTTAAGACCGTTTTTGAAAATCGGATTCGCCCTATTCCCCTTTTCGTATCTTGCGGGAAATCTCGTCCGCTTTCTGATCTTAAACACGTCCAAAAATTTTATCGCGGGTAGAAATTTCAAAGAGGCAAAACCCAGACTTCAAGCCATCCGCAAAAAAGGAAGAGTGTTTACGCTCGACATTTTGGGAGAAGCGGCCCTTTCCGAAAAGGAAGCGCTTCACTATCAGAAACAATATCTGGACGCGTTGAACAATTTGGATTCGTTTTCCGATTCGGAAAAAACGAGCTACGGTTTTTGTCCGATCGTAAACGTTTCCGTGAAATGTTCGAGTTTATATTCTCAGATTTCGTCTTTGGCAAAAGAGGATTCGGTTTTTGCGTTGAAGGAAAGATTGAGACCGATCCTGAGACTCGCGCGGGAAAAGAACTTCTTCATCAATCTGGACGCGGAACAATACGATTATAAGGAAATTCTAATGTCTTTGGCGGAAGAGATTTTTCTCGAAGACGAATTCAAGGATTATCCTCATTTCGGGATCGTAATCCAGGCTTATCTCAAGGAATCCAAGAATGATTTAAAAAGAATCATAGAATATTCGAAAAATCGAAAGGTTCCGATCACGGTCCGATTGGTCAAAGGCGCCTATTGGGAATACGAGGTGATCAAAGCGAAAGAAAAAGGATGGGAAATCCCCGTTTTCGAAAAAAAACGGGAAACCGATTCCAATTACGAGGAATGTTCCCGGCTTCTGATCGATTCTTTTCCGCATATCCTTTCCGCATTCGCATCTCATAATATTCGAAGTCTTGCATCCGTTTTGGCGCACGCGGAACAAAAAGGTCTGGCCCAAAGGGATTTCGAAATCCAGATGTTGTACGGGATGGGAGATTCCTACAAAGTTGTTCTGACCGAACTGGGTTATAGAATCCGCGAATACACTCCGTTAGGCGAAATCCTTCCCGGAATGGCGTATTTGGTGCGGAGACTTTTGGAAAACACGTCGAATCAGGGATTTTTACAAAACTTTTTAACGGGAAGAATGGGTTACGAAAATCTTTTAAAGAACCCGAAGGAACTCACGAATGACCTCATTTAAAAACGAACCCGTCCGGGATTTTGCGAAAGAAATCAACCGAGAATGGATTTCCAAATCCGTTCAAAATCTGAGGAACAAACTTCCTATATCCGTCCCTTCCGTAGTTTCCGGAAAAGAATTCAAAAGTTCTAATATGGAAATTCATAAGAATCCTTCCGATCTTTCCGAAACGGTCACACGATTTTCGTTAAGCGACGAAAAGATTCTCGCGAAAGCGATTTCCGATTCCAAGGAACATTTGTCTCGTTGGAGTAAAACTTCGGCCCGGGAAAGAATTTCCATTCTTCTCAAAACCGCGGATTTGATTGGCGAAAATAGAAACGAACTCTGCTCTTTGATGCTTTTGGAAACGGGTAAGAATATTCCCGAAGCCGAAGCCGATCTCGTGGAAGCCGTGGACTTTTGCAGATACTACGCGACCGAATACGAGAGAATTTTCAAAGGACAAAGAGTGGATCTTCCCGGTGAGGAAAATCTGTATTCGTATAAACCGAAGGGAATCGTGGGAGTGATTTCTCCTTGGAATTTTCCGGCGGCCATTCTTACCGGAATGTGCGCGGCTCCTTTGGTCTGCGGAAACGCGGTTCTTTTAAAACCCGCGGAACAATCCTCGGCGATCGCGTTTTTTATTCATCGTCTTTTTATCAAGGCGGGAGTTCCTCCGGAAGTGTTTCACTTTTTACCGGGCAAGGGAGAAGAGATCGGAGCCGCGATCGTAAAACATCCCGACGTTTCCATAATCAACTTCACGGGTTCGAAAGAGGTGGGTCTTTCCATTATCAAGGAATGCGGAAACGTTTCTCCGAGTTCGAGAACCATCAAACGCGCGTTATGTGAAATGGGAGGAAAAAACGCGATCATCGTGGACGGGGACGCGGATCTGGATATGGCCGTAGAAGGAGCGGTTCATTCCGCGTTCGGATTTCAAGGTCAGAAATGTAGCGCGCTTTCAAGATTGATTGTATTAGATTCTTGCTATGAAACCTTTAAGTCCAGATTTTTGGACGCCGTATCCTCGTTAAAGATCGATTCTCCCGAAATTCTTTCCGCAAAGATCGGACCGGTGATCAGCGAAGAATCCAAAAACCGTTTGGAAAAAATTCTCGAAGAAAACAAAAGCCGCATTCTTTTTCAAAAGGAAATTCCGAGTTCCCTCAAAGACAAAGGAAATTACGTTCCGCCCACCGTGTTTGAAGAAACCGATTGGAACGGGGATCTTGCCAAGAAGGAATTCTTCGGCCCGTTAGTCGCTCTTTTTAAGGTGAAATCGTTTTCGGAAGCGATCGAAAAAGCGAACGATTCCGATTACGCTTTAACGGCGGGGCTTTATTCCAGAAATCCTAAACATATCGAAGAGGCAAAAGACAAAATCGAAGCGGGAAATTTCTACATCAACCGAGCGATCACCGGAGCGATCGTGGAAAGACAACCCTTCGGAGGTTTTAAACTTTCGGGCGTGGGAGCCAAGGCGGGCGGTCCGGATTATCTCAAAAGTTTTTTGGAACCCGTCACGATCACGGAAAATACGATGCGAAGAGGTTTTTCCGCGGATCTAATCCAATAAAAATCGAATGTAGTTTTCTTTTATGGAGATTCTTTCGGGAGATAATCGACGCAAAGGATCGCTATATCGTCTTCCGGACTTCTTCCGCTCATAAACTCCTCGAGATCGAACATCAAAAGTTCCAAAAAAACGTCTCCGGTTTTGCCGGCGTTGTCGGATATAAATTCGGAAAAGCGATATTCTCCGTAACTTCTTCCCATCTTGTTCTTCGCTTCGACGACTCCGTCCGTAAAAAGCATTAGTTTATCATTTTTTTCTAATGTATCTTTCGAGGAGGAATAATTCCAATTCGATTCCACGCCGAGAATGAACGTGTTTTTGGAAATCAATTCGCGGACCTTCGGTTCTTTTCCGCTCAAAATCAAAGCGGGTTGATGCCCCGCGCTCGAATACGTAAGATTCCCTTCCCCGTCGAGAATACAATAAAAAGCGGTCACGAACAGATCCTGTTTTTCCAACATTTCGCAAACGGATCGGTTGACAAGACCCAAGAGTTCGGCCGGATCTTCCGCGTCTTGACAATGATTTCTAAACGCGACCTTTGTCATCATCGTAACCAAAGCGGAAGCGACCCCGTGACCGGAAACGTCCGCGATGAAGAATCCGGTTTTACCGTTTCCCAAGTCGATGATATCGTAAAAGTCCCCGCCGATTTTTTCCAAGGAAAAATATTTCGCACAAATAAGTAGATCGTTCCGCCGAACGCGCGTTAGGTCGGGAAGCGCGTTTTGTTGTAATCTTCTCGCCAAAGTAAGATCCATGGCTTGGATTCGATGAATTCTATGGAGATTTCTTTTGTGTTTTTTGGTTTCCACCAGATGTCTCGTGAGCTGGTTCCCCATCTTCTTTACGCTTTCGGAAGCCCTCAAAAGCCAAAGATGCATAAAAAAGAACACGACGAAAAGCACTCCGATGGATTTTAAGTTTTCCAAAAAATACGAAGGATGAAAGACGATCATCAACCCGAAAAACACGAAGTAATACGTTACGAACCAAAGAGTCAGATAGATTCCTCTTGCAAGTCCCAAAACCGGAAGTTGTATGCTGATGACGAAGATAAACATCACCGGAAAATACGAAGGAGCTAAAAACGTAAAGTATCCGTAAAACGCGGGAAGCGGAAGCGACAACAACAAGGATCGATTGGCCCACAAAAGCGCGGACCATCTTCCCGTGATCATTCTAAAATTGCTGTAGAGGGTGACCGCAAGCGTGTATAAAAAATTGAGAATCACCCAGATCGGTTCCGGAGTGACCGCGTCCCGGATCCAATATCTCAGAACGACCCAAAACGCAAGGACGCCGAACGCTCCCTGCATCAGGGAAACGGTGATTTCGCTTTTGAGCGTCTTCGTAAGTTGTGTCAGGAATTTCGACATAACGTTTTATATTTTTAATACGAAATGAACATAGGACGCAATACTATTTAGGACTGCAATCCCGGAAGGAATCGAACAAAAACGCCGAAATTTCGGACTGATACTTGAGTCGTTTTCGGTTCCGATCGTTTGGAAGGAAAGAAAGGAAGAATAAAATCTAAGAAGTTCGAAAGAAAACCGAAAGATTGAGTAGCGGTTCCATTCTCAATCTAAGCGGTTTTTGAAAAGGCTAAAATCGAATTTGAAAATTAAGATATTTGAATACAAAAAAAATCAAAAGGCGATTCTTTTATCCCTTACGAGCCGTCGCGATATAAGCTTCGGAAGAAAGCGAAATCGGAAGTTTTTTCAAATTCTCTTTTAGATGCTCGAACATGATCTTTTCCTTTTCGTTCCAAAGAGAAGGTTCCATCTTATTCTTCATCAATTGAAGCGGCGCGCCGCCTTCGATCATGGAATCCAAAAACGTTCTTACGTCCTTGATCTCCATCGAGTTCGCATAAGGAAGAATTTCGATTTCCTGAAAACCAGCGGACTTCAAGTGATCGCGAAAGTAATCCGGATTTTCAAAACTTGCGATATTCATTTGCGGAACGGGAATATCCGGATTGGCCGTACGAAGCGCGCCGAACAAACATTGCATCAAAGGAGATTTGGAAATCGGAGCCCAACTGGAAACCGCAACTTTTCCGCCGGGTTTTAAGACTCTGAAAATTTCCTTTAAACCTTTGAGTTTGTCCGGAAAGAACATCAAACCGAACATGGAGAAAGCCGCGTCGAAACGATTCTCTTCAAACTCCAATCTTTGTCCGTCCATCACAAGAGGAAAAACGTTTTCCACGCCGTCGCGTTGGATTCCGTTTTTCAACTGAGCGATCATCAAATCGGAAAAGTCGATCGCGTGGACTTCTTTTACTTTTTTGGAAAGAGGAATCGAAAGAGTTCCCGGTCCCGCGGCCACGTCTAAAACGATCGCGTCCGGTTGTAAGCGAAGCAACTCCATCGCTTTTAAAGAATAAGCCTCTAAGAATTGTTTGGTGGATCTTGTATATCCTTCTGCAACTAAGGACCAGGGTTCTACGGAAGAAAGGGGGTTGGACATGATTCGAATCCTAAGAATTCAGTCAAAATATGCGAGCAAAATCCGAGACTCCGGTCTTATAAGTCGAGATTCCGGAGCCAACGTCGATTTTTGCGCTATGAAATACATATTCAAAATTCTGCAAGTTCTTGCGGAGTCGTTTATGCGGTCTCCCGAAAACCCAAACCGTTGTATAAATCTTCCGGATATTTCCAGGGTCTTTTTTTGGCGAAGTCGAATAGAATGCAGGAAGATACGGAATCGCAAGCGACCTTCCCGTCGGACTTCCGCACGAGTTTCTGAAAGATTTTTACCCGAGAACCGTCTAATTCCGCGAAGGTGGTGACGACTTGTATCGATTCGGGATAACGGATTTCCGCCTTGTAATCGGTTTCCGAACGGAGAATCATCGGACCGACATTCTCTTCCCGAAGTTTTGTATAACTGTAACCGGCTTCTTCCAAGGCGACCATTCTCCCCTCGTGAAGAAAAACCTGAAAGTTCCCTACGTTTAGATGTCCGTTTGGATCGCATTGACTCCAAAGAACCGGGATCTCATAACTAAATTCCTTTGATTGAAGCGCCATTCTTTGCCTCTTGATCTTTGTTTCTTCCCAAAGATTTGAAGTCCCAACAGAAGGTCGATCCAATTCAATCGTTTGATATAAAATTATAATTTGTCGGAAAAACAAAGGATTCGAGGTAGACGTTCCGACTTTTTCGGATATATTTTTGGGAATTCTCCCCTTTTCCCCCAATTTCCGGAAATCATTGAGCGCGAAAGGGGTTGACAAGATTTCAGAACTAGTTTAATTTAACCTTTAGGTTAATTAACCATATGGTTCAACAAGAAGCAGAGACAGATCACCTTAGCCTTACCTTTGCGGCGCTGGCCGACCCCACCCGTCGCAAAATCCTGGCAACCCTCCGTTATGGAGAAGTTACCGTTAAGCAACTTGCGGAACCTTTTGCTATGAGTCTTCCGGCAATTACCAAACACCTCAAGGTTTTGGAACGGGCAGGACTCATTTCCCGAGGTCGCGAAGCTCAATGGAGGCCGTCCCGGCTCGAAGCGGGACCTTTAAAAGAAGTGGCGGACTGGATCGACGAATACCGACAGATGTGGGAAGCGAGATTGGATCGCCTCGACGAGTATTTGCGGGAACTCCAGCAAAAAGAAACTCAATTCAACCAAGAAAGGAAAACGGATAATGAATCAGGACAAAATTAAGAACATCGTTTATTGGATCGTTACGGCGCTGACGGCGGCTAACTACGCTTTTGCGGGTTATGCGTATCTCGCTCGCGGACCGGAAGTCGTCGAAGGTATGGCCAAACTCGGCTACCCTCTTTACTTCGTAAGCATTCTCGGGGTTTGGAAACTTCTCGGCGCGATCGCGATCACAGTTCCTCGCTTTGCTCTCGTGAAAGAATGGGCTTACGCGGGTATGGTCATCAATCTCACTTCCGCTTCCATCTCCAACGCGATTTCCGGTATGGAAACCTTTCATGTAATCGCTCCCTTGATCGCGCTCGTTCTAGTGGCGTTGTCTTGGTCGCTTCGTCCCGAGTCCCGCAGATTGCAGGGAATCTGGCATCTTTAAGGAGAATTAAAATGTCGAACCCGAATCAAACCAGCAAGGATCTCGTCATTACGAGAATCTTCAACGCGCCCCGAGAAATCGTCTTCGACGCTTGGACCGTTCCAGAACAACTGAAACAATGGTGGGGGCCGAACGGTTTCACCACTCCGGTTTGTAAGGTCGACTTTCGTGTCGGAGGAAGATTTCTGTTTTGTATGCGCGCACCCGACGGCCAAGAATTTTGGTCCACCGGAGAATATCGCGAAATCGCAAGACCGGAAAAGATCGTTCAAACCGACAGCTTTGCGGACAAAGACGGAAATCCGGTTCCCGCTTCGCATTACGGAATGCAAGGCGATTGGCCCGAATTTCTTTTGGTGAATCTTCTTTTTGAAGATCAACAAGGGAAAACCAAATTCACCCTTCGTCATTCCGGCATTCCCGAAGGCGAGATCTTCGAAATGACGAAGGCAAGTTGGAACGAAATGTTCGACAAACTCGAACCGATCGTTCAATCATAAAAATTGAATATACATCAGGAGTCAATGATGAGCGCAAGCAATCAAGCAAATACCTCCACCGCGGATCGTGAGATCCGCGCGACTCGGGTTTTCGACGCGCCGAGAGATCTCGTCTTCAGGATGTGGACCGAACCGGAACATATCATTCACTGGTGGGGACCGAACGGTTTTACGAACACGTTCGAACAATTCGATCTGAAACCGGGAGGCGTTTGGCGTTTTATCATGCACGGCCCCGACGGAACGGATTATCCGAATCTGATCGTTTTTCTCGAAGTGGTCCGTCCGGAGAAGTTGGTTTATAGACACGGTTCCGAGTTGGAGGATCATCCCGGAGACTTTCACGTCACCGTTCTTTTTTCGGAACAAAACGGAAAGACCACCCTGGAAATGACGATGCTCTTCCAAACCGTGGAACAACGAAACGACACCGTCGAAAAATACGGAGCCGTGGAAGGTCTCAAACAGACTATGGATCGTTTGGTCGCGTATATCGCCCAACAAAAAGGTTAAAAAGTATATTAGGAGAATCTTATGTCAAAATTAAAAACAATCCTCTCGGCCGTCGCGGCTGTCTTAATTCTTTTTATTCTCGGAACGTTAGCAGTCGCTTCCACAAAACCGGCGACTTTCCGTTACGAAAGAAGTCTCAGCATCGAAGCGTCCCCGGAAAAAGTTTTCGCGTTGGTAAACGACTATCATAGCTGGCCCACTTGGTCCCCTTGGGAAAAATTGGATCCCGCGGTCAAAAGAACATACAGCGGTTCGTCGGTCGGTCTCGGTTCGATCTACGAATGGGAAGGAAACAACGACGTGGGAAAAGGCCGTATGGAAATCATAGAATCCGATTCTCCCTCGAAGATCAAAATGCAATTGGATTTCCTTTCCCCGTTCGAAGCGCATAACACCGCCGAGTTTACGTTTCACACAAAGGACGGAGCGACTCACGTGACCTGGGCGATGTACGGACCGAACGCGTTCGTTTCCAAAGTATTCGGATTGTTCTGCGACATGGATCAGATGATCGGAAAGGAATTCGAAACCGGTTTGAAAAACATCAAATCGATCGCGGAAAAAAAATAAACGGAGATCGAAAATTCCTAAACTCGGATCTTGCGTCGCGCGGTCCGAACGGAAACGCTCCGAAGTATATGCAAGAAATTTAAAGGAGAATGATCATGACGAATTCGAATCCATCCTTAACCTCCGTTTCCGATCGGGAAGTGGTCAGCGTTCGCGTCGTAAACGCGTCCAAGGAACTTACATTCCAAGCGTGGACCGATCCGAATCACCTTCAAAACTGGTGGGGACCGAAAGGATTTACAAACACGTTTTACGAATACGATCTAAAACCCGGAGGGAATTGGCGTTTTACGATGCACGGCCCCGACGGAACGGATTATCCGAACCACAGCGTGTTCGTGGAAATTTCAAAACCGGACAAACTCGTTTTCGATCATATCTCCGGACATCTTTTCCGCGTAACGACCATCTTCGAGGAAGAATCGCCTAATCGTACAAAGGTGACCTTCCGTATGCTTTTCGAAACCGCGGAAGAATGCGAACGATCCAAAAAAGTGGTGATACAAGGAAACGAGCAAAACTTCGACAAACTCGAAGCGGAACTCGCAAAAATGCAGGCTTAAAGAAAAACGGTAACGAATATGAGAAAGATCATTTTTCAGATGATGACATCGGTGGACGGATATTTCGAGGGGCCGGACGGAACCTTGGATTGGCACCTAGTCGACGAAGAATTCAACCAATACGCGATCGACCTTTTGAACAACGTGGATTCCCTGATTTTCGGGAGAAAAACATACGAACTCATGGCGAGTTACTGGCCGACCAAAGGCGCGATAGAAGACGATCCGATCGTCGCGTCCAAGATGAACGAATTAACAAAAATTGTATATTCAAAAACTCTAAATAAATCGGATTGGCAAAACGTAAAATTCTTCCGAGGCGACAACCTAGGGGAAGAATTGAACGAACTCAAAAATCTTCCCGGAAAGGACATGGCCGTTTTCGGAAGTTCGGATCTAAGTCTTCACTTGATGCGGGAAGGTCTCATCGACGAATATAGGATTTTCATAAATCCGGTCGTTTTAGGCGGAGGTAAAACCCTCTTTCAAGGAATCAAAGACCGGACCAAACTGAAACTCACACAAACAAGAACCTTCCGATCCGGAAACGTTTTACTCTATTATAAAAATCAGTAAGAAGCAAACAGAATGAATTCCACAAATACAAACCTCGCGGGAAGAAAAGAATGGATCGGTCTTGCGGTCATCGCCCTTCCCTGTTTACTCTACGCGATGGATCTTACGGTCCTTTATCTCGCGGTTCCTCATCTCACCGAGGAACTAAAACCCACCGGCTCCCAACTTCTGTGGATCGTGGATATATACGGATTTTTGGTAGCCGGATTTTTAGTCACCATGGGAACGTTAGGCGATCGTATCGGAAGAAGAAAACTTCTGATGATCGGCGCCGCGGCCTTCGGAGTGGCTTCCGTTCTTGCGGCGTTTTCGAAAACCGCGGAGATGCTCATCGCCACCAGGGCCTTACTCGGAATCACCGCGGCGACCTTGGCCCCTTCCACTCTATCACTCATTCGTAATATGTTTTTGGACGCGAACCAGAGAACGGTCGCGATCGGAATCTGGGGAACGAGTTTTTCCATCGGAGGAGCCATCGGTCCTTTGATCGGAGGATTGCTTCTCGAACATTTTTGGTGGGGTTCCGTTTTTCTTTTAAGCGTTCCCGTGATGATTCTTCTTTTGATCGCAGGGCCGAAATTATTACCCGAGTTTAAGGATCCGAACGCGGGAAGTTTGGATATACCGAGCGCGGTTCTTTCCTTAGTTTCCGTACTCAGCGTCATCTACGGACTCAAACAAGTCGCCGAGAACGGATGGGGAATTCTTCCCTTACTGTTTATACTCGCAGGTCTTTTTGTGGGAGCGCTTTTTATCCGAAGACAACAAACCTTAAAAGATCCTTTGATCGATCTTCAGTTGTTCAAGGTCCCCGCGTTCAGCGCGGCTTTGATCGCCAATTCCTTGACGATCTTCGTCGGACTCGGAAGTTTTCTTTTTCTCGCACAGTATCTTCAATTGGTTCTCGGCTTATCGCCGTTAGTCGCCGGCTTTTGGACCTTACCGTCCGCCGCGGGAAACGTGATCGGATCCCTTACCGTTCCGATGCTCGTTCGTAAGATCAAACCGATCATCGTGGTTTCGGGCGGATTGGTTCTCACCATGATCGGGCTCGTCTTCTACGCGTTAGTCGATTCTACCTCGGGTCTTATGTATGTCGTAATCGGTTCCGTCATCATATCTCTCGGAATCTGCGCGGTCGTAATTTTGGGAACCGATCTGATCGTAGGTTCGGCCCCGCCGGAAAGAGCCGGAGCGGCCGCGTCCATTTCCGAAACGGGAGTGGAGTTCGGCGGAGTACTGGGAATCGCGGTGCTCGGAAGCATCGGAACCGCAGTTTATAAAAATCAGATGAATGGAGTCGTTCTTTCGGGAATCAATCCGGAATCGATCGAACCCGCCAAAGGAACGTTAGGCGCCGCTGTCGCATTGGCAAAGGAACTGCCCGATCATCTGGGACTTTCCCTTATGGAACTCGCCAAACAGGCGTTCACCGATTCTTTCCAATTGGTGTCGATCATCTGCGCGGCCATCTCTTTTCTTTTAGCGATCACCGTCTTTATGATGCGTAAGAGTTTGGAAAAGGGGGAAGAATCATGAGCGTACAAAACGAAGTAAGCGTTGAAACAAGGGAGCGAGAACTGATTCTAAGCAGGATCTTCGACGCTCCGAAAAATCTAGTCTATCGCGTCTGGACCGATCCGAAACATATCGTATTCTGGTGGGGACCCAAGGATTTTACGAATCCGATTTGCGAAGTCGATCTCAAAGTCGGAGGTAAATATCGTTTGGTAATGCGTTCTCCGGAAGGAATCGATTATCCCTTGCAGGGAGTTTATCTCGAGATCGTCGAAAACGAAAAGATCGTAAGCACGGACGTGATGGACGATCATCCGGTCGAATGGATGAACGAATTGAAAGAAAAACTCGACGGAAGTCCGGACAGCCCGAACTTTACGGCCACCGTAACGTTCGAAGAGTATCGGGGGAAAACGAAGGTTACGATCCGAAGCACGTTCGCATCGAACAAAGTAAGGGACGCGTTCCAAGCGATGGGAATGATCGAAGGTTGGAGCGAAAGTCTCGTACGTTTCGAGGCAGAATTGTATAAAACGAAAAAAGAATATTAGAAATCGATAAAGAATCCGAACGACATACAATGAAGACTGGTTGCAAATATGAAAAAAAGAATCGAAATCAAAGGCGCCGCGAATAGTCCGACCATAAAACCCGAAGCGAGCCGGGGAAGAATTCTGATTCATCCGGTATTGAAGGATTTATACGCATCGGATAAAACCGAATCGGATGTCGAAAAACGGTTGAAGCCGGAGTATATCTCCATGATACAGTCTCTCCTGTTTTAACGTTTAGGATTTATCGAGGAAAACATGAAAGATAAAATATTAGGAATCCATACTCTAAGCGCGGACGTCGCTTCACTTTTGCTCAGACTCATTTTCGGCGGCCTGTTCATCTATCACGGTTATCCGAAATTGACGAACTTCGACCAGATCATCCCTATGTTTCCCGATCTGATCGGAATCGGCGCCAAGACCTCTTTGACGCTTGTCGTCTTCGCGGAATTCTTTTGCGGCATTTTTGTCGCGATCGGATTGCTCACTCGTCTTACCGTGATTCCGATTTTTATCACGATGTTCGTCGCGTTTTTTATGGCGCACGCAAACGACGCGTTTCAAGTCAAAACTTTGCCGTTCGTTTATCTTCTGTTATCCGTGGTAGTGTTCGTTTCGGGAAGCGGCAAATTCTCGGTCGATAAATACATCTTCAAAAAATAAGATCCGAACGTAAACAAAGGCGGACCTTATTCTTTCCCGATCGATCCGTAAAACGGACATTCGGCGGATCGATCGATTTTAAGGGAGAATATCATGAAAGAACAAGCGCCGAATTCGGAAGAAAACATTAAAGATACGGAATATACTTATTTAAGCATAAACGAACTCGGAGAATTAATCCGAAATCGAAAGGTTTCTCCCGTCTCTCTCGTATCCGATTGTCTGAAAAGAATCGAACGTCTCAATCCTCTCTTGAACGCATTCATCACCGTAACGACGGAACAAGCCCTTCAGGAAGCTCAAGTCGCCGAACGAGAAATCGAATCCGGAAATTGGAAAGGCCCTTTACACGGGATTCCCATCGGAATCAAGGATATGTTTGATACCGCCGGAATCAAAACCACGGCCGCCTTCGTTCATTTTCAAAATAGAATTCCGAAACGGGATGCGATCGCGGTCACAAGATTGAAAGACGCAGGGGCGATCGTCCTCGGCAAAACGAATCAACACGAACTCGCCGCAGGCACTACTTCCGTGCAAAGTCATTACGGAACGGTTCACAATCCTTGGAATGAAAATTATATCGCGGGAGGATCTTCCGGAGGTTCGGCGGCGGCCGTTGCCGCGGGACTTTGTTATGCGACATTGGATACGGACGCGATCGGTTCCTGTAGACTTCCCGCTTCTTGTTGCGGAGTTTTCGGTTTTAAAGCGACATACGGATTTGTAAACTTACAAGGCGTCTTGGACGGAGAACCGGTCGACGAATCCATATTAACTTTGGCTCATGCGGGTGTGATGACTCGAAGCGCACAAGATACGGCGATTCTTTTCAAAGCCTTGTTGGACCCGCAGGACGATCGAAACAAAAAAATCTTAGAATGGAAGTTCAACGCAAATCGAACGGCTTCGTTCAAAATCGGATTTCCCAAAAATCTGAACGCATCCGAAGAAATCCGGACAAACTTCGAAGCCGTAAAGAAAAAACTCGAGGCGCTCGGAAATACATTATGCGAAATTGATGTTCCTCTTTCGCCCGACTTCGATTTGAGCCGCGTTCAAGAACATCGCTCCGACGCGGCGAAAATTCTTTTTTCGGATTGCGACGTTTTGATTTTACCCACGACCACCCAGACCGTTTTGAAAATTGCGGACGCGAGCGCGCAAGGTCCATTGGCTTTGTCTTCGGCGAATACGTTTTTCGCGAACTACTACGGAATACCGGCGATCAGCGTTCCTTGCGGATTTTCCTCTGACGGATTGCCGATCGGATTTCAAATCGTCTCAAAACAAAACGAGGAAGAAAGAATTTTAGAACTCGCCGACCGGTATCAAAACGAAACATACCGGCGACTGAAACACCCTATTTTATAAAATCTGAATGTCGCTTATCATTTTCAGAAATTCAAGGACTGAATTCTTTTTTCCAATTCTTTCGGTTTCATGAGTTCCCATTCCGGAACGATCTTTTCCTCTTTTCCGATTTCGGTTTCGCGAATCCAGAGTTGCCAACCTTTTACGCCGGATCTTTTTAAGGCGTAAAGAATCGCCTTTTCTCCGAACGGAAGATTCGGAAAATACACTTTCCCGGAAGGGTCCTTGTAAGAAGGCATCACGGAACGAATCGAAGGGAGAATCAATTGATACGTCGTTTCGTCTTCCCAAGTCGGATGATTGACGTCCAGAGTCAAAGATACTAAACGAATCTTCATATAAAGAAAACGATCGCAGTTTATCCAACCCAAATTCAGAATCGGATAATAAAACGACCGAGATGCTTCCATTCCTTCGGACATGTTAATGCTTTCGCCGCGTGTCGGCTGTGCACTTTGATTTTTGGCAAGCGATGGCAAAGCCGAAGTTCGTTCCTCAGCGGCCGATTGAAAAAGATTCTTCCCTTCCTCGTTTTTTGAAACGTTAGACGTCTTCGCAACATCCGTGGACCAATCCACCGTTCCTTCGTTCGTTTTAGTTCCGTAAAACACCTGATAACCGGGCTCGAAAGCGGAAGGAAATAAAATCTGAGGCGGTTTTTTCGGATTGGATTTCGCTTTAACGCCGTTTTCCGTGAATGCGTTTAACAAAATCATTCCCTTTGTTTGAATCGGACTTTGACCGGAGGCGGTGCTCAAACCGGAGAGTAATATGTCCGCATTTTTATAATATTCCGATATTTCAATTCTGACGGGGGCTTGAATCAAACTTCCACCCGGACCTAAAAGACTTCCCGAAGGAAAACGAATCTTGGTTCCTTCTTCCGCTTCGATCTCGGAATCCGTTGTTGGATCGATCACAAAAATCTGAACGGGTTTATAACGTGCGGTTCCGATCCACTCCCAACGTTCGGGAGAAGTTAAACGTTCCCAAGTCGCGCAGTGTACGAATAGAGATAGGAATAAAAAAATCCCAAACGACTTCCGAATCATAAGCACCTCTTCTAAAAGTGGTATCGATTCGTTTTCAAACTCGGTCAAAAAATTTCAGATTCTTTTACAAACGTCGCAGTTATCGCATCCGTTGAATTTCGCGTCGAAATATTCGTAGACGAATTCCCTTCTGCATTTTTCCGATTTAAGATAAAGAAGCATCTGATACAAACGTTTGAGACTCGTTTTCTTTTTTTGTTCCAAGAGTTCGACGGACTTCAATTCTTCCGGCAACGGAGCTTCCAACCTCAAAGAATTCTTTTCCAAATCGCCCGAAGTAACTCCGTGTCTTTCAAACAAGTTGAGAACCGTTTGCAGTCTATGATCTCCGCGATTTTTATGGACGATCTTAGATTGAAGTTCGTCGTATTCGATCGAGGAAAGTTTTTCACCGAGTTGTTCCATCGTCTTATACACGCGTGAGATAAAAACGGCGTCCGGATTTTGCCATTCGATAAAATCCATCAGAACCGTAAGATCGTCCTGATTGTAAAACACGTGACAATCCGAAGACTCGCCGTCCCTTCCCGCGCGCCCGATCTCCTGATAATAACCTTCCAAAGAAGAAGGAAGTTCCGCGTGTATGATCGTTCGAATGTTCGGTTTATCGACTCCCATTCCGAAAGCGTTCGTCGCGAGAAGAATCGTATCCTCCGATTTTAAGAATTGATTTTGAATTTTCTTTCTTTGATCGGGGTTGAGTTTTCCGTGATATACTTTGTGGGAAATTTTTTGAACGTCGAGTTTTTCGCTGAACTTTTCTAGACTTTGTATGAGATTGAAGTAAACGATCGTGCTCTTCTTTTGTTTTTTTAAAAGTTCAAGAACCGCATCCGACTTGGAAGGTTCGTCGACAAAAGTCTGAACGTCCAGGAAAAGATTCGGACGGCATATTCCTTCGTTGTAAACCTCGATCTCGGATTCGCTTAAACCCATCTGAAGAATCACGTCCTTCTGAATTTCAAGAGTTGCGGTTGCGGTTAACGCGATCGTGGTCGGATTTTTAAGAATGTTTCGAAATTCGGCGATCTTCGTATAGTCCGGTCTGAAATCGTGACCCCATTGACTGATACAATGAGCCTCGTCGATCGCAAGAAGAGAAACTTTCCGATCCTTCAGCGAATCAATAAATTCTTTCTTGCGGAATCTTTCCGGGGAAACGTAGACGATTTTGTATTTTCCTTGTTTTAAGTTTTCGTAACTCTGCAAACGATCCTGTTTGGAAAGGGAAGAATTGATAAAAGCCGCGTCGATTCCGAGACGTTTCAATTTCACAACCTGATCCTGCATCAAAGCGATCAAAGGAGACAAGACAACGGTCAAACCGTCCAAGGCGAGCGCGGGCAGCTGATAACAAATCGACTTGCCCATACCGGTCGGCATGATGACCAGACAATTCTTACCTGAAAGAACGTCCGAAATGATCTTCTCTTGGGAAGTTCGAAACGATGAAATTCCGAAAAGAGTTTTGAGAGAAGAAAGGGAAGTCATTACGATTAGAATTTGCGAGCGATCTTTAAGAGCAAGAGAAAATGTAATTACTTGCCACGGCGCCGAATTCTTGGAATGCTCGTATTTCGAGACCGGAGAAAAATCGATTGTCCATCACGCATATCACAAGTTTATCGCTCGAGGATATCGCGTCCGAACTTTCCAAAAATATTTTCGAGGAAAGAAAAAAATTTCCACTGCATTCTCCCGTGATCGTGGTTCCGAGCACGAACATGAAACTCTGGTTGAATCTGAATCTTTCTCGGATCGACGGGCTTTCCGCAAATCTTCGATTTCTTTATCTCGAAAAAGCTCTGGAAGAATACTATCACCTCCGAGCGGGTTTGGAGTATGATCCGTTTCATCGCGCGTTTCCGAGCCAGGAAGCGACTCAAAGAAAAATTCTTTCGTATCTGATTCAAAACAAAGAAGAACAGGAAACGAAGTTTTTGCGTTCTTTTTTGAAAAGTTCCGCGAGAGCGTTCTCCTTAAGCGCAAAGCTGACTACGCTTTATAAAGATTACGAATTAAACCGATCTTCTTGGATTCAAAGTTGGGCCAAAGAAAAAGGAATCGACATCCCTTCCCTGTCGCGTCGTCCTACTCCCTTCCCGAAGGAGGACGAATACTATCACTTTCAAAAATCGTTATATCAAAACGTATTCTTGAATACGAAGGAACCGAACACTCTCGTTCAGTTTCTCCTGAAAGAAACCCAGAAAAATCGAAAATATTCTCCGCGCAATTTTCCGTCTTTGCATCTTTTTTGTCTGTCCAATCTCGCGGATACGTATCTCGGAATTTTGGAATCTCTTTCCGCAAAGGACAAACTTCCCGTTTATCTCTATCAATTTCATACCGGCGAAACAGAAAAGACGCATAACGCTGAATCCGCCGGACCGGAACGATGGGCCGGTCCTCAAATCCATATCGCTTCCAGAACCGCGGCGATTCCGAACGTAACGATCCGCAAACTTTCTGATTCGCGTTCGTATCCGAAAAAACTGGAGAATCTCCGAAGCCTCTTAGACGGAAAACAAAGACCGCATAACGTATCTCCTTTATCGGAAGATTCTTCCGTTCGTTTTTGGAACGCGCCTTCCGCGTATCGAGAAACGGAATCCGTCGCAAACGATATTCTCTACAAGATGAACAACGATTCGAGTCTAACGTATTTGGATTTTGCGGTTTTGGTTACGGATATGCAGACCTATCGTCCCGCCGTCGAATGGGTGTTAGACGGAGGAATTCTTCTGCAAACGGGAGAGAATTCCGATCCGATCCGAAAAAAAATTCCTTATTCGTTGACCGATATCAAAGCGAACGAAGCTTCCTTGTTGTATCGGGGATTGATGAGTTTTTGGGAGATTTGTTCCGGAAACTCAATCGACAAAAACGCGTTGCTCAAACTTCTCAGAAACCCTCTTCTTCAAAAAAGAATCCGTCTTCGTTCCCAGAACACGAACGATCTCGAGAATACGATCGAAACGTCGGGCGTGCGTTACGAGGAAAGCGGAAGGGAAAAAGACTCATTCCAAATTTCTAATGGACTTAAAAGAATCCGTCTTTCCACGATTCTTCCTCGAGAAACGTCTTGGGACAAATACAAGATCGCGCCCGTCGCTCTCGAAGCGGATGAAAATTCTTTTCAACTGACCGAATTTTGGGAAACCGTTCTCGGCGCGAAAGAAAAGATTCTTTCCTTTTCCAAAGAGGAAACGATCCACTGGAATTCCGAATATTTAAAAAACGTAAAGTATTCTCTCGAAGAACTTTTCGAATTTCCGGAAGAATACGAACAGGAAGGAAAACTCTTTCACGGTTGGGTAGAATCTTTTTTCGAATGGGAAGGAATCCGACTTCAGAACAAGGAAGAAGGAATCGCTCTTTTAAAATTCATCACAGAACAGATATTCGACCAGGTTCCTTATCGAAAGGGCGCATATCTCACGGGCGGTGTGACCGTTTCGCTTTTACAACCGATGCGTCCGATTCCGTTTAAACATATTTATATCTTAGGACTCGGCGAAGGAAAATTTCCCGGTCCGAACGACCGTTCCCAACTCAACTTAAGAAAAGACTTTCAAGAAGAATGGGATATATCTCGAAGAGAAATTCAAGAATCGCTTTTGTGGGAAACCGTTCATTCCGCGACGGAGTCCGTCACGTTCAGTTACGTGGGCAAAAATCTTCAGGAAGATAAAACCTTCGAGCCTTGTTCCCATCTTTTCGAGATCATGGATTCCTTCCAAATCAAAGAAGCGCTCCAACTTCCGCTTCATTCGTATAGTATAAAATACGAACATACTCTCGAGCAGTTAAAACAGGGTCTCGTAAGTTACGACTTCGCGAGAATCTGGGTGAACGGAATCCGAAAGAATCAACACATACTCGATCGTTTTCAAGATCCGAACGAACTCACTCGAATCCATTCCGCTTCCGCTCCTTCGGGAATCGACGTAAAGGATCTTTCCCAATTTTTAAGCGATCCGTTGGACACGTATCTCAAACGAAAACTCGGAATGTATCTCGAAGAGGAAGAATCTTCCGAAACAGAAAAGGAGCCCTTCGATCTGGACGCGATCGCCGAGGCTTCTATATTAAAAAAAGTGCATGCGCTTATGATGCCCGATCTCGTGTCCGAAAAACTTTGGACCTGGGACCGCGAAAAAATTTCGGAAGCCCTATCGCCCATTCTGGAAAGGGAAAAATCTTCCGCAAAATTTCCGCAATCCGTGTTCGGAAAACTTCAAGAAGCGGACCTCGTTCAATACTTGGTAACCACGAGCGAACTTCTCTCCGAATGGAAACCGTTGTTTCAAGGAGGAAAATATTATCCGTATTTGAGTTTGGGCGACACCGGTTTGCCGGACGCGATCTGCAAAAAATTACCGCCGCTCAAACTTCCTTTGGAAAGCGGCGACTTCCGCATTCGGGGAGAATGGGAACACGTCGTCGAAAAGGACGGAAATCTTTATTGGCTATTCTCCAAAAGCCTAGAAGACAAACCGAGCGACGATTACTTCGGATACAAGGACTATTGGAAGGTGATGAGTTTTCCGTTTTTAACCGGAATCGCGTTCGCATCCTCGAACGAAAACTTTAAAATCTATTCCTTCAAACCGCGTCCGTCACAAGAATCAAAAAAGAAGAATATTCTAGAAATTGAATACAATATAGAAAGTTCCGAGATCGGGACGAAGTATCTCGCAGAAATCGTTTCCGATTATCTCAAAGAGGAACCGGTGTTTTTTCCCAGAAGGGCGTTTCTCAACTATTACGTAAAAAACATCCAAGGAAATACCGGGAAAAACAAAACCCCGGACGATTCGAGCAAGTTCGAAGACGAAACCGCTTGGCTCAACTTTCTTAAAGAAGAATTGAACGGAGTGAAGGACGGATTGTCCTCACTCGTAAAACTTTATCCGAAAACGCCGGACTTGATTTTAAAATCCGAAATACGATGGGCTAAGAATTTTTACAAACCCCTACTCGATTGGAAAAAGGATTCATGAGCGGCGATCGACCCTACAAATTAAAATCGAGTTTTATCGAGGCTTCCGCTGGAACCGGAAAAACCTTTACGATTATGGAAATCGTAGGAGATCTCATTTCGGTTTATCAGATTCCGTTGACTCAGATTCTGATTCTGACATACACCGAAAAGGCCGCGGGCGAACTGAAAGAAAGACTTAGAAAAAAATTGATCTCGTCCGGATTCGACAAAGAAGCGCGTGAACTCGATCAGGTTACGATCTCCACTATACACGGTTTTTGTAATATGATTTTGCAGGAATATCCGGTGGAAACCGAAACTCCTCCGAACTGGATTCTCACCGATTCCAAGGAAAGATTAAACGCGGCCTTATACCGTCTTCAACACGAGGAATGGAAATCGAAGGTAGAACCCGAACATCTGGAAAGTTATCTTTCCCAATCCGATTATATATCACAAAAAGAGAATATTCTTACCGTAGGCGCGAAATTGCTCAGCGGAAAAAAATATCCGTATTCCAACGATGCGACTCCGATGAACGCGGAAACGTTCAACCGAAAGACTGCGTTGATCGCCGCCGAAATCGTATCCGAAGAATTTAAAACCGGAGAATGGATGAGCTACGATCAGATGATTTTAAAAACGAGGGACTCTCTCGGCAATCCTCATCTTCGCAAGGCTCTTCAAGAAAGATACAAGATCGGAATCTTGGACGAGTTCCAAGATACCGACTCCGCTCAGTACGAAATTTTTTCCCGTCTTTTTTTGGAAACGGATTCGGAAGAAGAATCGAAACGATTTTTATATCTCATCGGAGATCCGAAACAATCCATTTACGGTTTTAGAGGAGCGGATATCGGAACGTATCTGCGGGCCAAAAAAGAATTAAAGAAAAAACAAGCCGAAGAAATTCCTTTGAACGTCAATTACAGATCCGTTCCCGAATTGATCCGAGCCTATAACGAAATATTCGGAGGAAAAAAAGGAGAACAAAGTTTTTTCCCGATCGTGGAACGCGGCTTCGAATCGACTCCGATCGAATACGTTCCCGTTTCCTATCCCGAACAAGAAGCCAAGATTTTGTTAAGCGACAAACACAAAGAAGGCCCGATCCACATCGTAAAGTTCGGCGGACGGGATTTTTGGAAGACGGACGACGCAAGAAACGCTTGGGGACAATTTATCGCCGAGGAAATCCTAAAACTTGCACGGGACGAAAATTCTTTCTCGTATCAAATCCGGGAAGAATCGAACGGACAAGAGCGACTCACGGAGAAAAAATTGAACTTCCGCGAAATCGCGGTTCTCGTAAAGAGCAAGGCGGAAGGAAAACTCGTTGAACAATCCTTAAAGCTCAGAGGAATTCCTTGTTCGTTTTACAAACAGGAAGGGATTTATCAAAGCCCGGAATCGTATCAGATTTCCAATATATTCGAATGTCTTTTAGATCCGAACAAACCTTCCTCGTATCGAAAACTTTTATTGGGCGATCTGTTTCAGATTCATCCGAATCATCTTCCCGCGTTCGACGAACATTCGATCGATTCTTACGAAAAGACGACGCTTGATCGATGGAAAACCCTCGCGATGGATCGCAAGTTTTCGGAACTTTTCCGTTCCATCGAAGAAGACAGCAGAATTTTTCTCACCGAAGAAGAAACGGATATCGACTGGGAAAGAAAAAGGACGAACTACAGACAGATCTTTCGAAAGCTACTTCAATTTCAAATCACGAACCAAAGCGATCTCGAAGAAGTATTAGAAGAATTGAAACTACTTCAATCCAGTTCCAGAAACGAGGAAGAACTTCCCCTTTTTGAAAAGGAAACCGAAAAGGACGCGGTGCAAATTCTTACCTTACACGCGTCCAAGGGGTTGGAATGGCCGGTCGTTTTTTTATTCAATCTTTCGGGCAATTTTATTCCGGACGTTTACGATTATCCGGCGATAGGAGAAGACGGACAAAGATTTTGGAAAATCAATTTCTGGGACAACACGGAAGAAAAAGAATCGAGCAAGGAAGAATATTCCTATCAGTCCTTAAACGAAAACAAAAGACTTTTGTATGTGGGAATCACGCGTCCCAAAGTCCGTCTTTATCTCCCTTTTTACACTCCCGTAAATCATAAGAAAACAAGAGATTCCGCATATTATAAAATTCTTTATCCGAGACTTCAGAGTATTTTGGAAAACGATCCGGATCCGAATCTGTTTCAAAGCGTGTCCTGGACTCCCATTCCCTTGGATCAAACCGATTCGAGCAAACGAAATCAGACCAAAACCTCCGATGTCCGTTTAACGCCTTTGATCCACCGCGAATCGGGAACGCAAAAAACGATCCATATGCACAGCTATTCTTCCTTGAGAACGAAAGTAGGTGTTACGGATAACGTGTCTCTGAGCGTTTTAGAGGACTCGGGTCTACTCAAATCGGACGATGCGGAGAATTTGGAAACCGCCATCGAAGACGCTCTTCCCTCTTCGGCCTCGACCGGTTCCTTTTTACACGCGCTTTTGGAGGAATTCGACTTCTCGATTTTTAAAACGAAATCGCCGAAGGAAATTTTAACGAACGATAAAATACTTTCAAGAATGGATTTTCATCTGGATTATTTTCAAATTTCGAAAGCGGTAGGACGCGCTTCTTTTTTTGAAAGGGAAATCTATCAAAAAAGATCCGCGGAAATTTTATGGAACACCCTCAACGCGGACGTCGCCTTACAGAACGGAAATCCATTTCAACTCGTAAACGTCCCCAAAGAAAATAGAATTTCGGAAATGGATTTTCATCTGGATCTCGATCCGAAAAAAACCGGTCCCGGAAATTTCCTAAAAGGTTCCATCGACTTGGTCTTTCAAATCGGGGATAAATTTTATCTCGCGGACTACAAATCCAATCTTCTCGAAGATTATTCTCCGGCTTCCTTAAAACGAAACGTGGAGAATGCGGAGAGCAGATACGATCTGCAAAGGGATATCTACGCGATGATACTTTACGAATATCTAAAGAACCTTTTCGGCGCCAAGGATGCGATCTCGAAAATCGGCGGAGTATATTACTTTTTTCTAAGAGGTATGAAAAGCGGAGAAAGCTCCGGAATTTATTCCGACTTCGATTGGAGCTTGGAAAGAATGGAAAAAATCCGTAAAACCGTAAGCGAACTGACCGCGTTTCAATGGGAAGAGGAACTCTGATGGAAGAATCCTTTCCGCGTTTTATCGAAAAACTAAAAACCGACATCCTGGATCTACGTGAATCCGCTTCGTCCAAAAAGGAATTCTCGAAAGAGGATTCCGAAACTCTATTAGAAATTTTGAATTCGATTTGGGAAGCAAGCGAGGAAGGAAGCCTTTGTGTCCCGCTCAAAAAGGAATGGAAGAACGTATTCAAATTAAAACCTCCCGGTTTGGTAACGGAAAAAATCTCGAACGAAGAATGGGTTTACTTCGAAAAAACGCATCAATCCAAAATCGAGCTGGAACAACTTCTCAAAAGAAGAATCGAAAACGGAGTTTCGCCGAAAGTCGATCTAAAACGCGCCGAAGAAATTTTAAAGGATCTCGAAGCGAAAAGTTTTTCGTTGAAAAAAGCGCAGACGAAGGCGGTTCTTTCCTGTCTCCATTCTTCCTTTCAAATCGTTAGCGGAGGACCGGGAACGGGTAAAACCACCGTTGTCGCGTTTCTATTGGAAATTTTGAACGGGCTCGGACAACTTCCCGCGCCCGAAGAAATCGCGCTCGTGGCGCCTACGGGAAGAGCCGCTCAAAGACTTACCGAAGCGATTCAGGAAAATCTAAAAAAGATTTCCTTAATACAGGATTCTCACTTTTTACGCGGACAAACGATCCACGGACTTCTCTCCTACAAACCGTCGTTAGGCGATTTTTATTACAACAAACGACGTTATCTTCCGCATCGATTGATCATCGTGGACGAGGTTTCGATGGTCGATTTAAACTTAATGCTTTCCTTATGGAACGCGATCCCCGAAAATCCGAAGGACGAAGAGATTCCGTTTCGATTTATTCTGATCGGAGATCCGCATCAACTTCCCTCCGTGGACAAAGGCGCGGTGTTAAGCGACTTCCTTTCCGTTCTCGAATCCCATAAGACGAACTTCGTATCCAAACTCGAGGAAAGCAACCGCCAGAAACCGAACGCAAAAGGAAACGTTTCCAAGATCGTCACGCTCGCGGAGGAAATCCTCAGATATTCTCCCGAAAACCTAAACCTGGGAACCGCGATCGACGATTCATTTGCTAAAACGACATCGATTCGAGAAGACGCGCAGTATGAAAGCGAGGTTGTGTGGCTACAAAATCCTTCGAACAAAAACAACGATCTCAGTTCGAGAGACGAGGTGGTCGATCAACTTTGGAACGGAATTTTCTTTCCTCAGATTTCGAGGATCGGAACTTGGAAGATCCAAAATTCTTCCGATCTCAACGAACCCGAGTTCGTTCAAAATTTTCAAAACGAGTTAAAACGTTTTCGTTGTCTTACCGTTTTTAGAAACGGATATTGGGGAGTCCAAGCGATACAAACGAAAATTCTGAACGTCGCGGTTCAAGATCTGTTCCGCAAAAAAAATCAGAATTCTTTCGTGAACCTTTATCCGAAACGTCTTTCCAAACGGCTTTACTTTATCGGGCTTCCCATTCTGATTCTTCAAAACGACAAAAGCAGAAAACTTTTCAACGGCGACATCGGCATCGTATTGAGAATGGAATCGACCGGAGAACTCAGGGCCGTGTTTCCGATCGAAGGAAAGTTATTTCCGTTCGCGCTCGACACGCTTCCCGAACACGAACCCGCGTTCGTGATGAGCATTCACAAAAGCCAAGGTTCCGAATATGATACAATTCTAATCTATGTTCCCGATCACCCCGAATCCAAAGAGGACGAAAGATCGCATAGACTTCTCAATCGACAGATTCTTTACACCGGAATCACTCGGGCCAAAAACCAGGTGATTCTCGCGGGAAATCCGAAAACATGGGAGATCGGAATCGCGAATTCCCAAAAAAGAAATACCGGTTTTAAAATTTAAAACGAATAGAAAAGGATTGCTGTCCTGAGCTTTGCGTTTTATGAATGGTCTTCATGATTCGCCTATCAAGACGAACGATTTCAAACTGTATTACGCTTTTATTGCTTTCTTGTTTCGTCTTTTTTTGTAAACGTTCCGTGGAGCCGTTTCCAAAAGCGAAAGACGGAATCATTTCGATCCCCGTTCATCTATTAGAACAAGGTCATATTCTTCCCTTAGAGGGAGAATGGAAAATCGAGGAAGGTTTCGGCAAAACGAAACCGCTCGGTCCGATCCAAGTTCCCGGTTTTTGGGAAAACAGCGAATATCCAAGTTACAAAGGAAAGGCCTTCGGGTTTGCGACGTATCGCCTGCAAATCGTCGGACTGACTCCGGGTGAATATGCGATCAAGTTTCACGAGATTCACAACGCGTATCGCGTTTACGTCGACGGACAAATGTGCTTGGAATTCGGAAAGCCGTCTCCGGACCCGAAAGAGGAAGTGAGAAAGATCGGCAAACCGGTCGTTCGTTTTTCCGTGGATGAAAAAAATCCGAACACGGAAATCGTATTAGAAATTTCGAATTGGTTTGAAGGAGTCGGAGGCATACGAAGAACCCCCGAGTTGGGAACGGATTCGTTCCTGGCCGCGGCCGATAAGACGAGACGCAACTTCGACTTCTTGACGTTCGGCGCGCTTCTTTTTTTCGGATTTTCCAGTTTCGTTTTTTATCTTCTCACCAAGGAAGAATCCTCTTCGCTTTATCTTTCCTCGGTTTGTGCGATCCTTGCGCTTAGAATTCTTTTCACCGAAGAACATTACATTTTTGAAATGTTTCCGGACTTTCCTCCCGTTTTGGAATTCAGGATCGACGTGGGCAGTCTTTTTATTCTCGCTTCCGTGTTTTTGAGTTATATCCGTTCCTTGTTTCCGAACGAATTCAAAACGATTCCTTTTCGTATCTTTCTCGTTCCGAATCTGATCTTCTTTGCGGTCTTCTGGTTTTTTCAAGGAGATCCTCTCGAAACCATCGTGGAATCGTATCTGTTTTATATGATCGTTTTGATCGGAGTCGTGTTCGTCGTTATGGTTCTTGCGACGATTCACAAAAGAACGGGATCGTTCGTGTTTTTGGCTTCCTGTTTTTTACTTTTGATCGGAGCGCTCAACGATACGTTATCCAGGCTTGGAATCCTTCCGACTCCGTTTATCGTTCCGTATACTTTTTTATTGTTCATCGCGTTTCAATCTCTTTTGATTTCGATCCGTTACAGAAGTCTTTTGAAGTTTACGGACACTCTCAATCAGGAGCTGGAGATTAAGTTCCGCGCGATTTCCGCTTCGGTCCAGGAAGCGATTTTGGTTTCGGACATATCGGGTAAGATTCTTTTTTGGAACGAAGGAGCCGTAAAAATTTTCGGATGGGAAGGAGAAGAGATTCTAAATTCTCCCTTGGAAAGAATTCTTCCGGAAAGAAACAGAAAAAAACACCGCAACGGCGTACAACGTTATTTTTCTTCGAAACGCAAACGGGGAACTCCGAAACCTTTCGAGATGGTCGGTTTAAAAAAAGACGATACCGAATTTTCTTTGGAGTTGTCCCTTACCGACTGGAAGATCGAAAAGGATCATTATATAGGAATCATCATTCGCGACGTCACTCAAAGAAAGAATTTGGAATCGCAGAGGGACAACGCGTTAAACGTGCTTCAATCGGATCTTCATACAGCGGAAAAATTGCAGAAGTCCATGTTTCCCGATCCGCATTCCAAGGACTGGCCGTTTTTCTGGTCCGTTAAATATCTTCCCATGGGTCCGATCGGCGGAGATATATACGATATCCGTAAAACGAAAAACGGTTCCTGGAGATTCTTTATCGCGGACGCGACCGGACACGGAACCCAAGCCGCGCTTTTGACGATGGCGATCAAAGCGGATTACGACACTCTCAAGGACTCGGACGAGGAACCGGGAAACATATTAGAACAATTGAATGAAAAAATTCTTCCCATGTTCCGAACGCTGAATTCCCTTTTTACGGCGTTTATCTTGGACTGGGATCCGAAAACGGGAAAGGTTCAATACGCTTCGGGTGGTCATCCCGAACAGGTGATCCTTTCGGACAAGGAAAAGATCGCGTTGCCCAAAACGGGTCCGATTCTCGGCTTAAAAAACGCCGCGAAGTTTCAGACGAAATCCTTTCGATTCGAAACTCCGTTTCGTCTTTTTCTTTTTTCGGACGGCGCCTTCGAAGTATTTGATAAAAGTCTAATGCAACTTTACGGAGAGGAACGATTCCATTCTTATCTTCATCAAAACGTTTATACTCCGATTCAGGAAATATTGGATTCTCATTTGCAAAGCCTTTATCGTTTCAGACAATCCCAGGATCTCACGGACGATCTTACCTTGCTCGCGGTTTCTTTGGGAGAATGAAAGATCGATCATCGTTCGAATCCGTTTTAAAAAATTCGAAATGATGCTGTGCGCGAAAACGGGATTTAGTATTTTAGGCATTCTATCCAATCGATATTACATTACGAAAACATTCAGGAAAGAATATGAAACCGAAAACGAAGTCATCCATCGTCTCCGTAAACGATCTTTCTAAATATTATGCGAACGGATTTCAAGCCTTGAAAAAAGTTTCCCTGGAAATCCAAGACGGGGAAATCATCGCGCTTCTCGGACCGAACGGCGCGGGCAAAACGACTTTGATCTCCGTTATCTGCGGCATCGTGAATCCGAGCGAAGGTTCCGTGCACGTCGCGGGCAAGGACATTCTCAAAGAATTTCGCGAAACGAGATCCTTGATCGGCCTGGTTCCTCAAGAACTCAGCGTTCATGCGTTCGAATCCGTATGGGCTACGGTGAGTTTTACGAGAGGTCTTTACGGAAAATCGCCTAACCCCGATTATATCGAAAAACTTTTAAAGTCTCTTTCTCTTTGGGAAAAGAAGGATCAGATGATTCTCACCCTTTCGGGAGGAATGAAACGCCGCGTCCTCATCGCGAAGGCTCTTTCCCACGAACCGAAAATTCTTTTCTTGGACGAACCCACGGCGGGCGTGGACGTGGAACTCAGAAAGGATATGTGGAACATCGTCCGCAACCTCCGCGAAAACGGAGTGACCATCATCCTAACGACGCACTACATCGAAGAGGCGGAAGAGATCGCGGATCGAATCGGCGTCATGAACAAGGGAGAATTGATTCTCGTCGAAGATAAGAAAGAGCTTATGCACAAGCTCGGCAAAAAACAACTGACGATCGACCTGACTCAGACTTTGAAAAAAATTCCCGCAACGTTGAAGACGAAGGGACTCGAGATCGTAAACAACGGAAAACAACTTCTTTACACGTACGATTCTCACGGAAAACAAACCGGCATCTCCGCGTTACTTCAGGATCTCAAAAAGGCAAAGATCGAATTCAAGGATTTGAATACGACCCAAAGTTCTTTGGAGGAAATTTTCGTTCAGTTGGTTAAGGAGTCACAATGAATCTGTACGCAATCAAAGCCATTTATCTTTTCGAAATGTCCAGAACCTGGAGAACTCTTTTTCAAAGCATCGCTTCTCCGGTCATTTCAACCTCTCTTTACTTCGTCGTATTCGGTTCCGCGATCGGTTCCAGAATTCAGGAAGTGGACGGAGTCGGTTACGGTTCGTTTATCGTTCCCGGTTTGATCATGTTGTCCTTATTGACGGAAAGTATTTCCAATTCTTCCTTTGGAATTTATTTCCCGAAGTTTACCGGAACGATTTACGAAATTCTCGCGGCTCCGATCTCGATGGCGGAAATCGTAATCGGCTTCGTAGGCGCGGCCGCGTCCAAATCGGTGATCTTAGGAACGATCATGCTCGCAACCGCGTCCTTGTTCGTTCCGGTAAAGATCGCACATCCGTTCGTGATGATTCTTTTCCTTTTGTTGACTTCCGTTTCGTTCAGCTTATTCGGATTTATCATCGGGATTTGGGCCGATAGTTTTGAAAAACTTCAGATCATTCCGTTGCTCATCATCACTCCTCTCGTTTTCTTGGGCGGAAGTTTTTATTCTGCGAGTATGCTTCCTCCTTTTTGGCAGAAGGTGACTCTTTTCAATCCGGTTCTTTATCTGGTAAGCGGATTTCGTTGGAGTTTTTACGAGATCGCGGACGTGAGCGTTGGCGTAAGTCTTACGATGGTGTTCGTGTTTCTTTCGATCTGTTTAACCTTGGTCTGGTTGATTTTTAAAACCGGATACAAAATCAAAAAGTGAATCTAAAAAACCATGAAACCGAATCATTCTTATAACGGTAAAAAAGTTTTTATCTCCGGCGGTTCGACGGGAATCGGCAAAGGACTCGCGTTCGCGTTGGCAAAACAAGGAGCGAGCGTCGTCGTTTCCGCGAGAAATAAAAATACTCTGGAAGCGGCCGTGACGGAACTGAAAAAGATCGGTTCCAAAGACGCGGTCTTCGACTTCGTAGTCGCGGACGTTTCCGATTCTTCCGGGATCCAAAAGGCCGCTAAAAAAGCCGTCGGGATCTTGGGGAACATCGATCTACTCGTATGTAACAGCGGTTATGCGAAGGTGGGAAAGGTCAGCGACCTGGAAGAATCCGACTTTCGTCAACTGATGGACGTGAATTTTTTCGGACACGTAAACACGATTCGCGCGTTTCAGGATCAGTTCGTCAAACAGGGGTTTGGCGACATCGTGATGATTTCCTCCATGCTCGCGACGTTTTCGATCTACGGTTACGGCGCGTATTCCGCGAGTAAATTCGCGATCACCGGTTTCGCGCAATCCTTGCGTCAGGAAATGATGCTGCACGGAGTTCGGGTCAAGGTTTTTCTTCCGCCGACCACGGACACTCCCGGTTTGGAAAAGGAGAATCAAGACAAACCGGATCTTGTTAAGGAAATCGAAATGGGTTCCGCGATCAACGCCGTTCATTCGGTGGAAAAAGTCGCGAACGCCTTTTTGAAGTGGCTTCCGGGAAAGAAATTCTTAGGTTATGCGACTTGGGATTCTTGGCTTCAGTATTTTTTAGCGAGACATTTTCCGGAATGGACCCTGCTCATTGCGGACGGAGAACTTAGATCCGCTCAAAAACGTTTGAATCGAAAGACGCAGACAGCGCGCTGATAGACCATCGTTAAAACGCGAACGCGACAAGGGCGCATAACGTTTTACCAAGAAAGAATCGACTTTAAAAATTTTTCCCCGCCGTTCTAAATTCTCCCGGTGTCATTCCGGTTTCGGTCTTAAAGGCTTTGTTGAACGCGGCTTTGGATTGAAAACCGGAATCGAATCCGATCCGCAATAAACTCTGTTCCTCCCGAGTCGGATCGACTAACAGCCGTTTGGCCTCTTCCACGCGATAATAACTGATGAAATTGAAAAAATTCCGTTTCAATTCGATATTGATCGTCATGGAAAGATGATGCGGGGGAATTCCCAAGTGGTTCGCAAATTCGGGGAGGGTGATCTTATCGTCGAGATGCGGCTTATTCTCCTTCATATAGGATTCGATCCTTTCCAAAAAAATTCTCCTCTCCTCGCTCGAAAGAGTTTGTCTTTTGTATTTTTCATCCGAAGTCGAATCGTTCTCGAACAGCAAAGGATCCTGCGTCTTCCCGATTTTCAAAATCTCGGGTTTGCGTACGACGTAATAGAACGTAAGATAGACGAACGCAAGATTGATCACTCCTTCCGCAGGGGTCACGAGGCTCGGCCACAAATCGAAAACACGAAGATAAAAAATAGGAATATATGCAAAAAGATTAATGTAATTAAAACCGAGAAAAAGTTTCAGCCAAACCAGTTTGGAACGATCGTCGCTCGAATAAATCTCCTCGAAATTCCGTTCGTAATCGCGAATCTGCCTTCGGGTAAGAAACAAAAAATAAGAAGCGTGAACGATTCCGAAAAATAAAAACGAATTGGTAAAGGACGCGACCGCGCCTTTTTGACTCCACACGGTTTCGGGAGAACGGAATTCCGGAAATCGAATGAAACAAATCAGGAATGCGATCCAGATCAGAAACGGAGCGATCGAATGAATTCTCCATTCTTTCGTTGCGACCGGTTCTCCGAAAAGGACGCTACGCGTATAAAAAAACACCAAAGGTCCGAACAGGAACACGGAAGGAAAAAACAAAAAGGGAATGTAAACGGAAAGAATGGAACCGGCAATCAGCACATAACGCGTTAGAAAGGCGCAGGAAAAAATCGCGAGCACACCTCCCAAAAGACGCGCCGTCGCGTTTTCTTCGCTATGGATCTGAAGCAATATCGAAAGAAAAAAAGAAACGCCGAAACTGATTAATGCGACGATCTGCGAAAATTGATTCAGTCCGGAAATCGTATCAGAATATCCAAACATCTCCGTTGGAATCAGTTTCCAAGCGATTCATCGATCGGTCATCCCAAATTTCCCAACTCGACGGATTCTATAATGCGAAATCGAAAGCGAACCTTTCCTTTCCGCTCATTCTTTTCCGGTCATTCGAGGACTAGATAACCGAAACCCGTTTCCGTGTTTGAAACTCCCGGAAACTCACAGAGAGCGCCGTTCTCGGACCAATAACGCATTGCAAAGGAATGATATCCTAAGGAAACGTTCTCCACGGTAAGAATGGTAATCGGATCGTTTTGAAAGTTCGTTCCGGGGGCATTCATACGAGCCGTCGCAAAAGAATATCCGTTGCGCTCGACGCCCACCTTACACCTGTTATTCGAACTTTTATAATTGTTCGCCTGAAGAAAAAACAAAATCTTGACCGGTTTGAATGCGATCAATTCCAAATAAGGGATATTGCTCACGTCCAAATAACCGTCCGCGGAACTCGCGTCCCAACCGGTACTTCTCCAAAGCATCTGACTGTTTAAGTTCGATTTGAAACGGATCGCGTTCAAAACAGAAGGAGCCGAAGCCGAATAGGATTGATTTTGAACCGGGTTCGAAGGTCCCTGCGAGCGCCAACGCGCTTCGAAAGAATGGGAACCCGCGGCGAAAGACTTCAAAGCGAACAGACTCGAAGAAGTTGTGGAACTATTCTCCATAAAATTGAACGTGCCGTTCGACTCTACGCTTAAAGAATCGGAAACGATGCTCGGATAATAATACGTTCCCGTCGAACCCAAAGGCGCGTTCAAATGAAGGGAAATAAAAACCGGAGAATCGGAAGTTAAATTCAAGTTCGTATTTAAACCCGCGATCGGAACCGCCGAAGCGGAATTCGTCGAACTTGAGGATGATTGTGCAAAGGAAGAATCCGCATAAGTGCTCAGAGTTTCCAAGGCGATCACGCTGAACGTCGATTTAAAACCTCCCGCTAAAACCGGCGCGAAAGAATCACTGCATACCTTCGGAACGAACCTATGCAAACCCGCGGGAAGATCCAGAATTCTCGAATTCGTGCTCGAAAATTCCGCCGAAGAAATCTGCGTTCTGCGGTCCTGCGCTAGTATTAGATTTCCGTTATGTTCGATCCCCTGTCTCAACAAAGCAAAAGGATCCGAGTTCGTTTTAAAAAAACCGTTGTAAATCACTAAAACCCGGGACGCGGTCCTCAGATTTAGAACGATCGGATTCCAAGCGGTCACATCCGTCATCGAAACGCAGGCCGTCGCCGGATAGGTCTGATCTCCTCCGATGTATTCGCTTGTCGCGATCAAAGGAGAACAACTCAACGTCAACGTAGCGTCTCCGCGGAAAACCCCGCTCGGTTGCGCGATCGTACAAGTTTGGTATTCCGGTTGCACCGCGATCTCGAAAGAATATTCCTCGTCCTGTGCAATTCCGTTGAAGTACAATTCTCCTCGTACGTCCGCTCCTTTCAGTCGATTTCGATTTTTTTCCAAGATCTGGAGCCCGCCTCCCCTAACAGCCGTTAGGTCAAATCGGATCGCCGGTCCCGCGACGTCGTTCTCCGAAGAACCGCCGGAAGGACGACAGGCCCCCGTTTTGAGGAGAATTCCAAGTTCCGGACCGAACACCGCGCGCAAAATCGTATCGGTTTGAAAGCGGGAGCTATTCGGATCACAATCGTTGTCGATCCGAGCCGGTTTGCAGAAGCCGCTCATCGTAAGGACGAAAAGCAGATAGACGACGGAAATCCGTTTCGATTTCCGAAAAATGTAAAACGAATTCGAAAATTTGAATGTTTGAAATCCCGAAAAAAACCGCACTCCGTCCCGCCTCCGAACGGATGGATTCTATCCGAGTGAAGGACGTTCGTCGTCTTCGCTTGGAAGCGTAGACCTTTTTTTGAGAGATAAGAATATCTTTACGTGTTTGAAGTTCCCCAAGCGCGCAAAGCCTTCAGGATCGGACCCAAGGACTTGCCTTTTGCGGTGAGAGTGTATTCCATACGAGGCGGAGATTCGGAATAAAGACTTTTATCGATAAAACCGTACTTCTCCAATTTTTTCAATCGATCGGACAAAATGGCGGGAGTGATTCCGGTCAACGCGGTTTCGAAATCGATAAAACGCCGAACTTCGGAAACCGTAAAAAAATCCCTGAGAATCAGAATCGTCCACCGTTCTCCGATCAGATCCAAAGTTTTTGCGACCGGACAATTCAGCCCGTAAGATCGTTCCACCTTCTTCATATAAAATTTAGAAAGTTTGTTGACCGGCTATTGTCAAGGATGTTTTTTGGTAGTAACTATAAAAAATATAGTTACTACCATTTCAATAAGCAGGTACCTTCTATGATTACACAGTTCGAACTGATTTTAGGCGTCTCGGTGACCGCAATCACCTTGGGGTTGAGTCTGCTCATAATCACCAAAGCGATTCACAGGATAAATCCAAAGTTTAACCTGCCTTTTACGATCGTCGTGGTTTCCTGGTTCGTATTGATTTTAATATTGGGCGCAAACGGCGTCTTTCGGCCCGCAAAACCTTCTCCCGTCCCGGTCGGACTGGCGATATTTTTGCCCGTACTTTTCGGAAGCATCTTAATCGCGCGCTATTCCCCCGTTCAAAACGTTTTACTGAACATTCCGTACGAAACCCTAGTGAAGTTGAACGTAGCGCGTTATATCGGTTCCCTATTCATCTGGTTCCATTTAAACGGAAAACTTCCCCCCACCTTCGCTTTCAGCGCCGGTTTGGGAGATTGTTTCATCGCGACGTTCGCGCTGTTTCTGATCCCGATCCTCAAACGGAAATCGAACCCGACAAGAGAATTATGGATTTTTAATATTCTCGGGATCATCGATTTTATGACGGCTGTCGCCTTGGGAACTCTTTCGTCGGACGGACCTCAGCGTTTGATCTACGAAACTCCGGCCTCCGGTCTTATCGGAGAATTACCTCTGATCTTGATTCCGGGTTTCGGAGTTCCGTTTACCGCGTTGGTACATGTGATTTCCGTAATGAAACTTCGAAAAGAAGCGAAGTGAAAACGGCGAAATAAGCCAAAAGAAATTTTAAAGATTAAGTTGATCTCCAAAAAGTTACTTAAATCCGCCGATACTTTTGCCGCGTATCGGCGGATTCTTTTTTAACGGTTTAACTCGCGACTTTCGTAAACTTCTTATACAGCTTCTTATTGCCGCCGGGAGGTTTTCCGATGTCGACTCCGGCTTTTAGAAGTTCCAATCGAAGTTCCTTACGGAACGCGTGATAATCCACTTCCACCGCGTGTCTTTGTCCGCCGCCGAAGGTGAAGTGAGGATGTGCGATTTCATATTCGATCGCGGCCTTTAGATCTTTCGGTCGTTTATATTTTCCTAATATTTCAAGACAAGCGAGTTTGGCTTGATAATCCGCCATCGGCCAGATACAACCCACGGGCTGGAACAAACCGATAAAGTAAAGATTTTGATAATCGTTGTGCATCATTTTGCGGAACAAGGGAATCTTTTCCACGTGCTGAAAATCGATAAACGACTTATCAAAGAACGGAAACGTGGTCCAAAACCCGGTACAAGCGCAGATGATGTCGAACTTTTCTTTCGTGCCGTCCACGAACTCGACTTCCTTGCCGTGTAGTTTTTTGATCGCAGGACGAGGTTTGATTCTTCCGTGACGGATAAAATCGAGAAGATCCGAATTCAAAGTCGGGTGATGACTCAAAGCCAATGTCGTATTAACGGGAAGACCGTAATTCTTATAGGAACCTTGTAATACGTGAAGCATCTTCGTCAGCGTGTATTGTTTGATGATGGACGGAATCCATCCCGGAGTTTTCGCCGCGAAAACGTCCGAAGGCATACCGAATAGGAACTTCGGAAAAAACCATTGAGGACTTCTCATCGACAACTTGACGCTGTTCGCGACACGAGCGGATTCGACCGCGACGTCGCAAGCCGAGTTGCCACCTCCGATCACAAGAACGTCCTTACCCTTCCATTCGTTCGTAACTCCTTTGAAGTCGTGCGAATGTAAGAACTTACCCGTGAATTTTCCCTCGTATTCGGGGAACTTCGGATTCCAGTGATGACCGTTCGCAACCATAAGAACGTCGAAAACTTCGACCTTCTTCTTTTTGGAAGCGTCCAAATATTCCACTTTCCAATCTCCGTCTTCCATTCTCGTGATTTTTTGAATCGTATGGTTGAAGCGGATTTTTTTATACACGCCGAAATGTTTCGCGTAGGATTCGAAGTAAGCCTGAAGTTGTTTATGATTCGGATACTCTGGATAATCTTCCGGCATCGGAAAGTCCTCGTACTCGGACCAAGCCTTGGAACTGATGATATGCGTATTTTCGTATACGCTCGAATGTCCCGTTTTAGCGTTGAAGACCCAATTCCCTCCGACCTTATCGTTCTTTTCAAAAACGACCACGTCCAAACCGTACTCGACACAATTCTTAGCCGCGGCGATTCCGCTCGGTCCCGCGCCGACCACGCAGACTTTAACGTTCGATTTCATCCGATTCTCCTTAGCGTTAAAAGAACATTCGTTGACGAAAATAAAAATCCAACAAATGTTATATTTCCGAAAGACCTTACTTAAGTTGGATTTGAGTGCAAGAAATTTTTAAATCGGGGAAGAATTGAATCCGAAATCGAAACCGAAAAACGCGACGAACGGCTCCTCGATCGTCCGATCCAAACCGCCTTTGCAGGAACGTTCTCAAGCGAGAGTGGCTCTCGTTTTGGAAACCGCGGAGAGAATGCTCGCAAAACTCGGACCCGAAGAGACTTCGATTCCCGAAATCGCCAAAAAGTCAGGGGTTCCGCGCGCGAGCATCTATCAATTTTTTCCGGATAAATATTCTTTGTTCACGCATCTCGCCGAAAAACATTTGGCCAAGGTAGGAGAAATTCTCGCTGCCAAGGGTTCCAAGGATACGAAACTTTCTTGGCAGAAATTGGTTCGGGTTCTCGTAAACGCAGCTTCGGATTATTATGATTCAACTCCGGTGGCCAGCATACTCGTGTTAGGCGGTCCTTTCAGCAGGAACGCGTATCTCGCTCAGGAAATTACGATCGATCATATCGGAGCGGGAGTTCGGATCCAGCTTTCCAAATTGGACAAACCGTTTCTTCTTCCAAAAAAACCGGACGTCGCGACGCTCGGAGTCGAAATTGCGTTCGCTTGTATGAAACGCGGTTATTATCAGGAGAATCGAATCTCAAAGATGATGCGGGACCAGGCGACCGATGCGGTCATCGCGTATTTTTCTTCTTGGGAATCCTCTTAAAATTTTTTCGTTCTTTGTCACAAAACGTTTCAAGGTTCGTCTTCCTTTACAGATAGGAGACAACATGGAAACAAGATTGAATTACGCGACCGTTTATCCCGAGTCGTTGCAAGCGATGCTGAAGATGGAAGAATTCGCAAAACAAGGCGGACTAGACCCGGTTCTTTACGAGCTCGTTAAGATCCGCGCTTCGCAACTGAACGGATGCGCGTTTTGTATCAATATGCACACGAAGGATTTGAGAACGATGGGCGAAGAGGAGAAAAGAATCTATCTTCTCGACGCTTGGAAGGAAGCTCAGTTCTACACCGAAAAAGAAAAGGCGGCTCTGGAACTCACCGAAGTCGTCACGAAAATTTCGGACAAAGGAGTTCCCGACGAAACCTACGAAAGAGTGAGAAAACAGTTCAACGAAAAGGAATTCGTCGCTCTGATCGTATTGATCAACACGATCAACTCTTGGAATCGAATCGCGATTTCCACGGGAATGACCGCCAAGTAAAGTCGAAAACGAAACGCGCTTCGAAAACCGTTCTTATCTAAGGATCCGGCTCGAAGCGCAATCGATCACAAATTCAAAATACCGAATATTCAAAAAGAAGAATTCTTCGCTTAATAATCCTCGTCGGACCAACCCACGTCGTTCAAGAAGTCGTCATACGAGCCGTCAAAGATACGGATCGTATCATTGTCGAATACGATCAACTTGGTCGCCACCGCGCGGAGATGAAGTTCGTCGTGCGTAACCATCACGATGGAACCTTCGAATCCGTCGATCGCTTCAATCAAAGAATCGCAGGACTGCATATCCAAGTGGTTCGTAGGTTCGTCGAGATACAAAAGATTACAAGGGGTCACGAGAATCTTTCCGAGCAAGACCCTGCTCTTTTCCCCACCGGAAAGGACCTTTATCTTTTTAAGAGCTTGATCGTCCGAAAACATCAAACCGCCCGCGATCGTTCTCGCTTGCCATTCGGTGCAGGACTTATCCGAAATCATAATCTCTTCGACTACGGTCGCGTTTTCGTTCAGATTGAGTTTGTTGGTCTGACCGAAGTAACCTTCCTTTAACACCGGATGTTTTTTAACCGCTCCGCTAGAAGGTTCGAGTTCTCCCGCGAGAATTTTCAAAAGAGTGGACTTACCCTTACCGTTCTTACCGATGATGCAGATTCTTTCCCGAGTACCCACGCTGATCGAAAAATTTTCGATCAGATACGGAGCCTTGCCATCGTAAGAGAACGAAATGTTTTCCGCGGAAAGCATTTGATTGGCCGCAAAAGGCGCGCTATTAAAATACAATTCCAAGTCTTCGATTTTTTCGAGAGCCTTCATCTCTCCTTGTTTTTCCAATTTCTTGACTCGGGACTGCGCGCGACTTGCGAAACTCGCCTTCGCTTTAAATTTCGCGATAAATATCTCTTCCTGTTTTCTTTTTTTAGCCTCGTTCAAACGGGTCTTCTCGTAGATCTCTTCGGATTGATTGATCTGATTGTAGAGTTTATCCGTGTCGCCTTGAACCTTGATCGCCTTGGTTCTGTGAATCGCGATCGTATGCGTGACCACGGCGTCCATAAAACCTCTATCATGAGTTACTAATATGATTTCGCCTTCCCATTCGCGCAAGAATTCCTCGAGCCAACGGATCGTTACGATATCGAGATAGTTGTTCGGCTCGTCGAGCATCAACATATCGGGAGCAGAAACGAGCAATTTGGCGAGATTCATCCGAATCTGATAACCGCCCGAAAATTCGTTCGGATTTCTTTCCATGTCCGCTTCGGAAAAACCCAAACCGGAAAGAATTTTTTCCACCTGCCAGGTTTCGTATTCTTCTCCTTCGGGAAGACCGAGCGCACATTCCTCCAAAACGGTGGGTTTGGTAAAATGAAGATGTTGTTGAAGATGACCGATCTTATAACCTTTCGGAACCGAGATCGTTCCCGAGTCCGCTTCCACGCTCCCGAGAATCATTTGAAAGAGAGTGGACTTGCCGTGCCCGTTGCGGCCGACGAGACCGACTTTTTCTCCGCGATTGATGCTTAGACTTAAATCGTCGAAAAGGACCTTGGTTGTGTACGCCTTATTCAGGCCGGATATTTTAATCATGAAAGATACGCTCTGAGTTTCTAAAACCAGATTTTTTAAAAAGCGTAATATTGCATTTAAAAATTAAGACGACAACCTCTCGAACCTCGAAAGATCGCCTGACTTTCGAAATCGGAAAAGAAAGAACGGAATTCGATACGAAAAGAATCCTCGCTCCGATCCCAAACGTCGGGCGCAAAAAATTGACGAACGTAATCCTTGCAACAATCCTCGGAAGCTTTGACCACAAAAAGACAGGAACAACCTTCTTTGAAAGCGAAGGCCGTGTAGATTCTCCCCAAAGAATCCGGAATCAAGCGCAGAAAAAAGACCGAAGCGTAAATCGCGGCGAAAAGGAACTCAACCACAAAGAAAGAATATAATAATTTTCTAAACCGTTTCATCGCTCGTTTCGATCTCCACCCGTATCCAAGAGCGGTAACAAACGCTCCAAAAACTCCCGCATCGGAAATCGACCCAACCGATCGTTTCCAAAACGAACGACCACGAGTTCCTTTTGAGGATCCACGATCAGATATTGTCCTCAATGTCCCGAAGCGAAAAATGAATCGGAAAAAAGAACCTGAAAAAGAATTTCCGAATCGCTCCCCTTTTTATAGTTCCAATACACGGCCCGCCCATGGAGGGAAACGGAAGCCAATACAAATACCAAGGAAGCGGCTTTTCAACATCATGTTTTCTGAATGTAGTTGTTCTCCAGTTTTTCAGAAACGTTCGGGAAGAATGTTTTCGTCTCCAGCCTTCTTGAATATAAAATTCTCCAACTCTTGCGCGACAGCGCGTGCAAGGGCGCCGTTTAAAAAGAATTTACGAAAGACCCACTCGGTTGAAGAGAATTTTCGTCGAACTCGGACGAATAGGATTCGAGGACGATTCTCTCCTTGTATTTGACTAGGATCGCGTTGGTACGAATTCTTCCGCTCGAAGATCGAAAAAAATTCCCCGTTGCCAAACCCGCAAGTCGTTCGAGTGATCGTCTTCCGCAAAGATCGTTTTTGCCGAGTATGGAAAATCGCTTCTTCACATTAGATCTGCAGAAAAATCAAAACCGCCCCGAACCGCTTTTCACTCGTTTTATTTTAATCCGACTTCCACTTTTGAGAAGGGCACAATGTCTCATTGTTCCGTTACAAACGGATGTGAAACAGGCATAAAGTCGTAAAAAACCCGATTCTCCCCGAAAAAAGATCCGCTTTTTTAAAAAAGACTTGCAAAGTTCTATTATATAACCTATTGGTTATATTAAATATGGGTCAACTACTCAAAGAATCCGATCGGCTCGACGCCACCTTTGCGGCTCTTGCCGACCCGACAAGGCGAGCCATTCTCGCTCAATTGGCAAACGGAGAAGCGTCCGTGATGGATTTGGCAAAACCGTTTTCGATGAGCCAACCAGCGATTTCAAAACATCTCAAGGTTTTGGAAAGGGCGGGTTTGATTTCTCAAGGGAAGGAAGCGCAAAAACGACCGAGACAAATCGAAGCAAAACCTTTGGCCGAAGCGTTCGATTGGCTCGAGAAGTATCGTAGGTTATGGGAAGGTCGCTTTGAAAAACTGGACGCTCTTCTCGATGAATTACAAGCGAGCCTCAAAGAAAAAGAAAGCAAAAAGAAACGTTAAGGAGATTCAATATGGAGAACACAAAAAATTTACAAGTCGTCGCACAAGGAGAACGGGAAATCTTAATCACCCGTAAATTCAATTCGCCCCGTTCTTTGGTTTTTGACGCATTGACGAAACCCGAATTACTCAAACGTTGGTTCGAAGGACCTCCCGGTTGGTCCCTCGTCGAATGTACGATCGATTTGAAAGTCGGAGGCGCATATCGTTATGTTTGGCGCAGTGAAGGCGGAAAAGATATGGGGATGGGCGGAGTATATAAGGAAATTGTAATGCCCGAACGAATCGTCGCGACCGAAGTTTTCGACGAGTCCTGGTATTCCGGAGAAGCGTTGGATACGACCGTTCTTACGGAAATCGATCCGAAAACGACCCTGCTTTCGATCACCGTTCTTTACGAATCCAAAGAAGCAAGAGAAGGCGTGATTCTTTCTCCGATGGAAAACGGGCTCGACTACAATTACAATCGACTCGAAGAATTTTTATCCACTCTCGCTTGACAAAGGAAAGAACATGAATCGAAAAATTTTCAAAAGTATCGGAGCCGTTCTCGCCGGTTTTTTAACCATCGGAATTCTTTCCACAGCGGTGGATATGATCCTTCATCAAACGGGCGTTTATCCTCCGTTCGGAGTCGTCATGTCCGATCCGCTTTTTGCGTTGGCGACCGCGTATAGAATCGTCTTCGGAATTTTGAGCGGCTATGTCACGGCCAGCCTCGCTCCCGATCGAAGAATGCAACACGCTTTAGCGCTCGGAGTTGTGGGCGTTATCGTGAGCGTCATAGGCGCGATTGCGATGTGGGACGCGGGTCCGGCTTGGTATTCTCTTGCGATCATCGCGATCGCGTTGCCTTGCAGTTGGGCGGGGGCAAAGATTTTCGAAAAAAGATCCGCGTAGGACCAAGTAGAAAAGAAAGACCACAATCGATTTAGAATATTCGAATTTACGAAAGCGAGGACTTATGCAAAAAATATCCCCATTTTTAATGTTTAATAACAACCTCGGCGACGCGGCGGCAATTTATCCTGTAGCGTTCTCCGATTCAAAGGTCAACGGTTTGAGTAAGGCGGGAAATACGGCGATGTCCGCTACGTTCTCCATTTTTGGAAAAGAGATCCTATCCTTCAACGGAGGAGATTACTTTCAATTCACTCCGGCGATTTCATTTTTTGTGGATTGTAAAACGGAAGCCGAAGTCGACAAGGCTTGGAAAAAACTTTCCGACGGTGGAACTGTTTTGATGGAACTCGGAGCTTATCCGTTCAGCGAAAAATTCGGCTGGGTTCAAGATAAGTGCGGGGTTTCGTGGCAGATTCATCTTTCGAAAGAATCCCAAAACATAAGACCGTTTTTATTGTTCGTTGGAAAACAACACGGAAAAGCGGAAGAAGCGATTCGTTTTTACGTTTCCCAATTTCCGAATTCAAAAGTCGGAACCGTACAACGTTATGCGAAAGAGGAAGGTGAAACGGAAGGAACCGTCAAAAGAGCCGATTTCGCATTAGCGGGTCAGGATTTTATGGCGATGGACAGCGGCCTGGCGCACGCGTTTACGTTCAGCGCGGCGTTTTCGTTCTTCGTTCAATGTGAGACTCAGGCCGAAATCGACAACTATTGGGAAAAACTTTCCGAAGGCGGAGAAAAACAAAGATGCGGTTGGGTCAAGGACCGATTCGGCGTAAGCTGGCAGATAATTCCTCCGATTTTGGGAGAATATTTACAAGACCAGGATCGCCAAAAAGCGAATCGGGTCATGGAAGCTATGATGCAAATGGACAAGATCGAAATCAAAAAACTGAAAGAGGCCTACGAAGGGAATTGATTTCGGATCGTTTCGTTTAACGCGCGTTTTACGAACTTACCCCGCGCCAGCGATCGAAGCGGCGCCGAAGGCGGTCGCGCAGTGACCGAGCGGAGCGAGCCGCGAAAGAGCGCGGTCCTTCCCTCGGAAGGAGGCGCCCTCGTTATTCCTTCAGTTTTGTTTTGCCTCCCCGGAATCGGAAGAAAGCATTAGATTTTCTGAATCTACCGCTTCGAATTGATCGCCAGTGATCTTACCGAGTTTGTGAAGAAGATCGTTGTTCCAATTCTCGTTCGGTTCTCCGGACATAAACCAATCCGATCCGTTGTCCGCGAGAATCATTCCGTATTTTTTCAACGCGCGTAGAATCACTTGGTTCTCTTTGCTAAAACCTTCTATGTTGAAACTCGCCTTTAAACGAAAACGCGCTCCCATCGGAGGAACGTTTTCATCCGTAATCTTAGAAGCGAAATGACGCGCAGGCCAAAGATATTTTTTCTGAGTGCGTTTCGCGGTAAAACGAATCGCGTGTGCGATCTCCCCCGCTTTCACTTCTTCATAACGTACGAGACCGGGTAAAATCGGCAACCCCGCCGCGTCCGCAGAAGTCCAACCGTCTGGGCGCAACGTATTGGATTTGAGATCGAAGATCGCTCCGGAAATCGCGGTCCACGCGTTTCCTTTTTTACGCGCTTGATAGAGTTCATAAAGTTTGCATGTCTTTTCATCCAAGACAAGAACGTGACGATCTCCGTTGCTCTGTTCTCCTCCTTCAATGGGAGGGTTTGCGGGAATCGGATACGGTCCGGGTTCGCTTTCATCCGCGTATTCGAACGTTATGCGCAACGGCGAGCCCGTTTTAAGAGTGAAAGGAATTCCGATCGGACTTCCTTCCCAAAGACCGGAACCGAAATCGGCTTTCAATTTCTTTTTGACTCCTATGCTCCGAACATACGCATCGGAACGAGGATGTACGGGCAAATGATCGACGGGAGTGTTCCAAATATGATTGGCGGGAAATACCTCGCATTTACCGAGAACGGGAGAGGCATCCGATCGAAACGATACGAATGAAAACAGAAGTACAAACGTTAAGAGAAATTTATTAAGAAGATTCACGAAGGCAATTCACTTTTTTTTAGGAACGCGGGCAAACCTTTTTTGAATTGACTCCGGCATAAAAAAGGATAGAATTCTGGAAATTTTTTGAGAACAAGATCCAAACAAAAACTTATGATCATTAAGCGAATCACAACACTTCTACCGATTTTCTTTTTTTTCCTCGGATGTTATCTACACCAAGCGAACGTAAACGGAGACGCGTTGGGAACGCAGAAACTTCTTCATAAAAGTAAAAACCCATTTATCGGAAGCGTCCCGATTCGAATCCATTTCGACCCGACCGAAAAACATACAGCGGTCGACGATCTTAGAAGAAAGGGTTTAAACGTTTCCATTTCGGAGAAGGACATCGAAAGTTATTATTCAACGGAGATTCTTTCCCAATTCCGCCAAAGTCCTTTGTTTATCCTAAGTCCGAACGCGGAGATTTTATTAAGAATCCGTTCTTCCGTGGAAGACGTCCGACCTCCGGTATTGTCTTACATTCCGTTTTTAGGAACGCTCGGTTTGTTTCCTTTGATCGAATCCACAAACGGACGCGTCGAGTTCGAGTTCTTCGATGAAAAAAAGAACCAGGTCATACGAACTTACAAATACATGATCGATCATCGGTCTCTTTTCGGATTCGTACCCTTGGTTTTAGGACCGATTCTTCCGGCGCTTACGGATCGATTCGATCATTCTCAAAACAAAAAGACGTTCTCGATTATGAGAGTCGCGTTTCAAAGATTCGAAAGGGATCTTAAGAACGATTTAGGCGCGTCTCAAGAATTGAGTTCGCGTTTTATTCAAGGAGAACCGCATCACTTCGCTTTTGTTTCCTTGGGGAAAACGAGCGATCCCGGTTACGAAATTTTTTCAGAGCTCTACGGATCGATCGAAGGAATTTTTTTAAGACACGGTTTGTCTCTCGTGGAACGCAATCGTTTGAATCCGGTGATTTCGGAAATTCAACTTTCCTTGTCCGGTCTTACGGAAAGTTCGCGGCTACAACTCGGAAAATTATTGAACGCGGATCGATTGATTCTTATGGACGATTTCGATTACGTTCAAGCTCCTCCCGCTCGCTCCAACGGGAACGGCAAAATCGCATTTTCATTGAGATGTCTCGAAGTTCAAACGGGGAAAATCCTTTGGTCGGAGCGAGTGGAAAAGAATTTATATTTGAATTGGAAAGAATACGGCAGTTACATGAAGGAAGAATTATTATCCAAACTCATAGCCGCCTTGAGAGACAGAGGAGAATTGTTGTAAGTCAGGCGCTTATACATTCAAAAAGAAGAATATTCTTATATACCGAATCCGATTCAAATCTCGCAGCTGAAACCTTCTTTTCCAAAGACGATCGATCGTTTTGTAGACTCTTGGAATCGGAGAACCGCGTTTTACCGTTCCACGAAACGAGTCGTTCCGAATCCGAAGGGAGAAATTTTATATTCTCACACGGAAAAAATCCAAAAACTTTTGGAAGAAGCGGAAAAGGCGATTCATGAAAAAAATTCCGAAAGAATTCTCGAGCTTACCGACTCACCCGTCTATTAAAAAGATACGAAACTCGGCGATACGGTCCGTTCTTTTTTGGAGATCCCGGATCGTCTAAAACAAACGCCGAAATCGAAAAGAATCCTATCGATTCTTTTTATAACGTCAAAGTAAAAAAGTGAATCCGTTGTCTAAAAGTTAAGGTAGAATATGGAACGAATGATTTTCGCTTTGGAATTCTGTATCGATCATCCGGAAACCTTTCTCGAGTTCGTTCCCGAAGACTATGAAGAAGTCCGTATAAGATTTCCCTTTCAAAAAAGAAGAAAGGTCGCTGAGTTTTTCGGGTTTGATCCCGCTTCCTTAAAGGCTCTTGAAAAAGTCGGCCGTTCCGCAATTCTCAAAGGTTATCTTAAAACGTTTCGGAGTTTGTATTCGATTTCTTCTTTTCGAAAACCACTTCATCATCTTTTCATCATCAACGAATTTATTTTGGATTTTTTTTCGATCGCTCAAAAGAAAAGCTGGAAAGGCAAATGGGATATTCCTTTGTTAACGGACCTTGCGGTGCGTTTTGAGAATTCCGATCTGAAACTCGAGAATTGCGATGAGATCTTTCAAGTTTATTACGAGGTCAAAAAATTCTCCCCGTATTGGAAGGTTCGTTCCCTGGATCAGCTTTATCGTCTTGAGAAAGAAATGATTTCCAAGTTGCAAAGGGAGGTTTTTGTCGGACCGGATCTAAACTATCCGCTTCCTCCGATCGATACGGAAGATTGGCTGGAACCGATCCATTCCCGCAAAGAATTATTCTTGGAATCCAAGTCCCAGCACAACTGTATCTTCAGCTACGACAAGGATATAGTCGACGGGAAATATTATATTTATCGAATATTCACTCCGGAACGTTGCACGTTGTCCTTGTTTCATATCAACGGCGATTGGTATCTCGACCAGGTCTTTGCGGCTTTCAACAAAAAGGCAAACGCGGCGACGATGAAAAAGATCGAAGCCTGGAGAATCCGAAACGGTATTTTCGTTTTAGGAGACGCGTTCCGTCTAGGGATTCCTCCGGATTGGATCTTTGCGAGATAACAGCGACCCTTTTAAGCGGGAAATTTCTTTTCATCTTTTGAGGCTCCCGCTTTAAACCGACCGATTCGTACATTCAATCAATTGAATGTATCTAAGAATCAAGGCTACGAAAAATCGCTTCGACTTCACTCGACGTCTCGGACGAACCAAGCCCACGCGATAAAAACCAATTGAAACGGCAATCGAACGTACAAACCCCAAATCGGGAAACCGAACGGTTCCCCCGCCAAGGCCGCTTGCAACATATAAACGTTTGCCGGTAAGACCGCGATCAACAAAAGAATGATTCCGTAACAAGCCCAGGTTCGTGTCGGACGAAACCAAAGACCCAATGCAAAAAGGATTTCAGCGCCTCCGCTGATCCAATTCAATATGGAATGCGCGGGGAGATAAGGAGGCATCATTCTTAGATAAAAGCCCGGGTTTACGAAGTGGTTGATGCCCGCAAAGAGGTAAAACGCGGACATAGAATAGAGAAGAATTTTTTTCATGAAAACTCCGATCGCAAAAATCAATCGGGAGATCATTGTATAAGCCTCCGAAAAAAGGAAAGAGTTTTTAATGGAGAACTCAAAAATATTTTTTTGAACTCCGAAAATTCTCCCTTTCAAAACCGACTTCGGTTGATTTAAATTTTTCTTTGATCGATTATTTTATGCGACAAACCCATCGGGCATAAAATTACGTTCGGAAATTTTTGTCGTACATGCCCGGCTCGGGAAAAGCAATATCGAATTGCTTTAGAGAATTCCCTTTTCGGGAAAGCGAATGCGCTCGATTTCAGAAGACATAACAAGCAATACTCAACAATTTCATAATATTCTAAATTATTCCGAAGCGTAAAACCTGTTCACTGCGTTCGCAATCGTCCGATCCACGAAAGCCGGAGCAAAAAGTTTGATCCAAGGTATGAGCTTTCCGCCGAAGGTCATCACCAATTCTCTTTTCCGTTTTGAGATTGCCCTTGCGATCAGTCGCGCGCATTCTTCCGGAGACATGATGTTTCTCTTAGGGGCT
>NZ_AHMP02000003.1:2165000-2312500 GCF_000243735.2 Leptospira kmetyi serovar Malaysia str. Bejo-Iso9
CGATCCGCTTTGCCCTTGGTGTTACGGATTCGGGCCGGTCGTAGAAAAAATCCGAGAAACCTACAAGGATAAGATTCGATTCTCCCTCGTCCTGGGAGGTCTTCGGTTTGAGGACAGCTCCGAATTCTTAACACCGGAACTTGCAAGAATCTTAAAACACGAATGGAAGGACGCGGAATCGATCACAAAACAACCCTTCAACACGGACTTCCTCAACCGAAAAGATTTCAAATACGATTCTTTTCCTTCTTGTAAGGCGGTGATCAGCGTCCAAAAAATCGATCCGCTGATCGCATTCAATTATTTGAATGCACTTTCCAAGGCTTTTTATCTCGAGAATTCTGATCCGACTTCGTACGAAACCTTCGAAAATCTCGCCGAAAAATTCGGAATTCCCGCGGCGACATTCAAAACGGTTTTCGAAGACAAAGACACCGATCTGGAAACGAGAAACGATTTTTATTTCGGTTTTTCTTTGGGAGTGGGAGCGTTTCCGAGTTTGGTTTTTTCGGACGGAACGGAGAACGGAATCCTAACCAGAGGTTATTGCACTTACGAGGAAGTGGATTCCATTCTTAAGGATTATTTCAGGGCCGCGAGAACTTAAATTAGAATTCTCAAATATTCCAATTTACGCAAGAACTGTCGCGCGCACCCCTTACGTGTTTGCCTTTTCCTTTTTTCTATCCTTGGCTTCGGTCTTACCTACGTAATTCGCGAGAACCAAAAGAACTCCTCCCAAAAACGCGGACCAAAAACCGGGAACGGATAAGGTTCCGGGAAACCAATCTCCGATGATGAGAATCACCCAAGCGTTGATGATCAGACCGATCAAACCCAAACTCAGATAATAAAAGACGATTCCGATTCCGAGCGTCATGATGATCAGAATCAAACGCATCACCGCGTTGATGATTACGAACGCGACTACCACGATGATCGAATTGATCCAGCCGCCTACTACGTGAAAATCGGGATGAATCAAGGGAAAGATAAACTCGACGACAAGGGACATCAATATTAAGGAAAATAAAAAATGGGTCATAGCGCTCCCGCGTTAAACGTATACGTCGATATTATTTCCGATCGAAGGCGGAGGAGAACCCGGAGAAACCACCTGTGTATCCGGACTTTTGGTTTGGTTGTCCTGAGCGGCTACGATTTCCCTCGGAGAGGAACCGGTCGATACCGGCGCAATCGAATCTGAAAACAGAATTTGTCTGGATCCCACCGCCATGTAAGACATTGCCTTCCTCCTTTACGGATCGGAACGATTCTTTCGGTTATTTTATCGAGACGCGTCGAATGTTAAAGGTAAAAATAATCGGACTCAGGAAAAAACTTTCCAAAATCGGTGAATCCGATTTCATTGAAGTAGATCCCATGACACTGCAACAAGCGCTTGAATTCGTTAAAAAGGGAGATCTTCCCGGAGCCAAAGCGGCTCTTATACAATATCTTCAAAACGATCCGGAAGATCCGATCGGAAACTATCATTTAGGGATGTGCCATTCTCACTTGAACGAATTGGAACCCGCCGAGGAAAAACTGCTCAAGGCGATTTCCTTAAACGAAAGTTTTGTGGCCGCGAGAGTCGGGCTCGGCGTTTTATACGCGAAGAAAAAGGACAAACCCAAGGCGGAGATTCAATTCACGAAGGTCTTGGAAATCGACGAGAACAACGTAAACGCAAAAAAGAATCTGGCCTCTCTTTATACGGGAACCGGCAATTATAAAAAGGCGATCGATCTTTATTTGTCCGTTTCGATCGAAGAACGAAAGGACATCGTATCTTTGTATGCAATTTCGTTTTGTTATCTCAAATCGGAAAAACTTGCCGAAGCCAGGGAATTCTTTCGCGAATTGGAAAAACTTCCCGTTCCGGAACCTATGAAAAAAGAAGTCGCAGAACTCAAAACCCTGATCGAGGATAAGAATATCGAGTCCGAAGGAATTTGGACCCTGATCCAAAAACCGGAACAGAATTGATAAACGAATTAAAAAATTCTTGTATTTTTTCGGATTCGTTCCGAGTCTGATAGTATATGTTTCGCAACGTAACTCTACTACCGCTCTCATCAGAGCTAATTCTCCTCCTTAGTTAGGGGGAGCCGGTAGAGTTGTAATAAAAACACACGAGCCTGCTCCTCCTGGAGTGGGCTTTTTTGTTTCCGGGGAATTCTCCCCGCTCGGAAACCCACTCCTGAAGCCGGCCGGTTAAGGAGAAAACAATGAAACAAGATTCGGAATCGGGAAACGTGCAAGCGGCGCATAACGCGATCGCTTTCGGCAATTCAAAAGAAATACAATCATTTTCTGATATTCTTCAGAACCCTCTCCCCAAACATCCGCCCTTTTTTATGGACGTGACTTTGAGAGACGGAAACCAAGCGCTTCGCAAACCTTGGAACCTCGATCAAAAGGAAACGATCTTTAAACAACTTTTGAAACTCGGTGTTCAAGGAATCGAAGTTGGTTTCGCTTCTTCGAACGATCAGGAATTCGAAGCCTGCAGTTATCTTTCTTCCATCGCTCCGGAGAATGTTGTGATCTCTTCCCTTTCTCGCGCGGTTGAAAAGGAAATCGAAATTTCTTGGAAGGCGATTCAACGAGCGCCTAAGCCGAGAATTCATATCGTATATCCGATCTCCGCGTTTACGATTCAAAACGTTTTGAAAACGACCGAGGAAAAAGTTTTGGAAAGAATTTCCGAATCGGTCGCGTATGCGAAAAGTCTCGTCGGTTCGAGAGGAGAGGTTCAATTCTCCGGTGAACATTTCGGAGATTCTCTGGAGAATTTGGACTTTGCCGTCGAAGCGTTCCGAACTGCGTTGAATTACGGAGCCGACGTCGTCAATCTTCCGAACACAGTGGAACGTTATCGTCCTTGGTTGTTCGTTTCCATGGTCAAGGCGGTGACGAACGCGTTGCCGGAAGATTCTAAGATTTCGATTCATACGCATAACGATTTGGGAATGGCGACAGCGACGACCGTTGAATCTTATTTTTCAGGCGCCGTTCAACTCGAGACCGCATTAAACGGACTTGGTGAAAGAGCGGGTAACACGAACACTTACGAGGTTGCGATCGCTCTTCATAACTGCGGAGTCAACGTTCCTCTGAACTTTTCCGCGATCTATGAAACGTCCCGTTTGGTTTCTTATCTTTCGGATATTCCTATTTACGAAAAGGCTCCTCTGATCGGCGAAGACGTGATTTCTCATCGATCCGGAATTCATCAGGACGGCGTCGCTAAAACGCGCCATTTACAAAAGGGCGCCTATCGCGCGTTTGACGCCGCGTTGATCGGTAGACCCGAAGGAGATCGAATCGAGTTTACGAGTCAATCGGGTAGAAGCGCGGTGTTTTGTATTCTCCGAGACGCGGGCGAAGACATCAGCTTGGAACAAGCGGGAAGACTACAACCGATCTTGAAAAAAATCTCCGAAGAATCCGGAAGGGGAGAATTGTCTCTGGATGAAATTCAAATCGAGTGGAACAAGATGAAAGCGATTTCCGTTGCAAGCGATTTTCATTCGAAAGATTTGTCGGAACAAGTTTAGAAGGGGAAAGTTCTTTTCGGATGTGGGGACCGGGTATGGAAGGCAAGGTTTTCCGGTGAGGCCCGGCCTTCGAGGGGGAATTTGCGGGAACTCTTGCGTTTGAGATCAGGATGGAACGGAAAAAAGCCCGGTGTTCCGACAAGACTTCCAGGAAATTGCGGGAACTCCCCAATCTTCAGGATGATTTAGAGGACATCGGGCAGGTCATGATTCCATAAAACAGAATTTCATGAATCTCGCCCTGCAACTGCGCCATCGACAACGGAGAATTCAAAAGAAGTTCCGGAGTCGCGGTCATCTCGATCGCGGAATTGAGAAGCGCGGCGAAAATCGTAGGATTGAGCTCCTTACGAATTTCACCCTTTTCGATTCCTTGTTTGATCAAGGCCTGCACCGATTTGGAAACGGATTCCATTCTCACTTCCTTGATATACGCGTAGTGATCGGGGGCCTGATCCCGGATTTCCAAAATGAATTCGTTGGCGCCCGAAGGGAACTGGCAGATCTTAAACTCGTTGATCGCTTGGATCTTTTCGTGAACGGAAAGAGAATCGTCCTCGCTGATCTCCTGAATTTTAGAACTCATGATTCCGTGTTTGCGGGTGAGAATTTCGAAAAGAAGATGATTCTTATTTTCGAAATGTTTATACAAAGTTTTGCGCGAGATTTTCAGGATTCTTGCGATCTCCTCCATCTTGGTTTTCGCATAACCGTATTTTAGAAAAAGCTCAAGCGCTTTATCCATAATCCGATGTTTTACATCATCCTGATCCATCGCACTCATTCTCACCCGCTTACTCTATTTACGAAACTCTTTTTTGATCCCTTATGCGTCCGGATTCGGAGAATTTCTTCTCACGAACTGATTCAATCTTTCTATATAAGAGAAAGCCGCCGGAACCACCACTAAGGTAAGAATGGTGGAAGAAATCAAACCTCCGATGATCGCAACCCCCATACTCGTTCTTTGACGGGAAGCCTCGTTGAGACCGATCGCGATCGGAAGCATACCGGCGATCAGAGCAAAGGAAGTCATAAGAATCGGCCTAAGTCTTTCTCTGCCCGCTTCGACGATCGCTTCCTTCATCTCCTTGCCTTGATCCAAAAGCTGATTGGTAAAATCCACGAGAAGAATGGAGTTCTTCGTCGCGACCCCGATCAACATGATCAAACCGATCATCGAAAAGATGTCCAAGGATTTTTGGGTCAAGAAAAGCGCGATAAAGGCGCCGCAAAGCGCGAGAGGCAATACGAGCATGATCGCGATCGGAGTGATAAAACTTTCATAAAGAGAAGCTAACACCATGTAGATGAATAGAACTCCGAGTCCCATCGCGATCGCCATGGACGTTCCCATCTCCTTAAAGCTTTCCGCTTGTCCGGAATATCCGATCTTAACGCCGGGAGGCAAAGGAAGTTCGGATTGACTGATCTTTGCGACCTCTTCCATCGCACCGCCCATACCGGGACCTTTCGGATTCACGTCCGCATAGATCTCCACGGATTTGTTTCGATTGAGACGATTGATCGTGGCAAGACCGGTTGTTTCTTCCGCCTTCGCTACGTTTTGAATCGGAATCAAACGGTTGTTGAAGTTCGGAACGAAGGAGTTGTAAAAGTTATCCTTCAAATCTCTTTGAGAATCCTTGAGTCGAACGCGGATATCATACTCGACTCCATTCTCCCTATAAACCGCGGGCGTGGTTCCTTCGACAAGAGTTCGGAGCTCCGTTCCGATCGTAGTTCCCGGAACGCCGAGCAAAACTTCTCTTTCACGATCGGGAACCACTCTAAACTCGGGAGCTCCCGCTCTGTAACTCGTATCCACGTCGAGAAGCGCGGGGGATTTTTGAAGACGTGCGAACAACTTCTTCGCATAGTCTTCCACAACGTCTCCCCTTTGTCCGCTCACGGTAAGAGTAAACGGTCTTTGACCGCCGCCCACGTTGTCGATGTCCTTCACGATCGGATTCGCAAAGGAGAATTCGGTCAGCTCCTTACGAAGAAACGCTTTGAACTGAGTCGTGTTCATCGTTCTGTTTTTAGAAGGCACCATCTCCACGAACATATTCGTGTTGCGGTTCGTGTTGAACATCGCGACGAGTTTGATTTCCTTATAAGAACGGATTTTTTGATCCACTTGTTGCGCGACCTGTGCCATCTTTTCCACGGAAGTTCCCGGAGGCATATCCAAGGTTACGGAGAATTTTCCCTCGTCCTGCGCGGGAAGAAACGTTTTCGGAATGAACTTGGTAAGAACCAAACTCACTACGAAGATCAAAACCGCGCTGGAAAGAATAAACATCGGTCTTTTTAAGGTGAACTTGAGAATAGAAGCGTATTTCTCCTCCAGCCAAGATTGAAACACATTAAATATGCTTAATATAGAATCCAGACCGCTTTCCAGTTTTCCGAGAACGGTAAGGATCGGAGAGAAGATTTTGGAAAGAATACCTTTGGAAGCGTTATTCTGAGAACGAATTTTGGAATATGCGATTTCCTCCAAAGCCGTAGTCGCCGCCGCACCTTTTGTCTTTGTTTTTCCTTTTGCGGACTGTGTCGTGATTTCCGGAATTGCATCGTGTCCGTGACCGGGTTTATTTCCGTGATTTCCGATCTTTCCCCCGAAATACGCGGACAACATCGGAGCGATCGTAAGAGCGTCGTAGAGGGAAATCAAAAGAGCGAAACAAACGGTCAAACCGAATTCTCTTAAAAACTGTCCCACTACCCCGCTGATGAACGCGATCGGCATAAACACTGCGATCACCGTCATCGTGGTTGCGATTACGGCTAACGTTACCTCTTTGGTTCCTTCGATGGACGCTTCTCTCGCCGTTTTTCCCATCTCCCTATGTCTGAAGATATTCTCCCGAACCACAATCGCGTCGTCGATCAGAAGACCTACCGCAAGACTTAGCGCGAGAAGAGTCATCACGTTCACGGTGAAACCCGCGATCGCCATAAGAATAAACGCGCCTAAAAGAGAGTTCGGAAGTGCGAGTCCGGTGATCAACGTGGATCTTACGCTTCCTAAGAATAATAATACGACAATGATCGTGAGAATGATTCCGATGATGATCGTTTCCTTAACGTCGTAGATATTGTTGTCGATCGTTATGGAAGAATCGTTCGCCGCAGTCAGCTCGGGAGATCCTTTTCTTTTCGCAAGATCAAGATTGATTTCAGAAACCTTCTTCTTAACCGCTTGTGCGACCGCGACCGTGTTCGATCCGGATTGTTTATAGACTAAAAGGAAGACCGCCTTCTTACCGTTAAAGTATGCGCGAGAAGTTTCGTCTTCCACTGTGTCCTTCACTTCTCCGAGTTGTCCGATCTTGATCGGAACCTCGTTTCCGAAAAGCGATATAGGGGTATCTCTGATTTCTTGTGGAGATTGGAATTCGTTGATCGTTCTATATACGAGTTCTTTATCGGTCTTACTTACTTTTCCCGCGGGGATGTTCATTCCTCCCGATGCGAGTCTGTTCGCCACGACAAAAGCGGGAATCATGTGTTCTTTGAGTTTGTTTCGATCCAACTCTACGTGAATTTCTCTTTTGCGTCCTCCGTAGATGTTTACGTTTCCAACGTCCTTAGTCGTAAGGAGAATTTGTTTTACTTCTTCGTTTGCGATGTCGTAAAGTTCCGCTTCCGGTAGATCGGCTCTCAAAGCGATGATTAAAATCGGTTGATCGGCAGGATCGATTCTTCGAATGACCGGTTCTTTTGCGTCGTCCGGTAGTTTCGGTTTTACGCTGGAGACTTTGTCACGAACTTGTTGCTCGGCGTATTTGACGTCGGTTTCGAGTGTGAACTCTACGACAACGGTTCCCACGCCTTCGTTACAGATCGACTTGACTCTTTTTACTCCGGAGATTGTGGAGAGTTCGTCTTCGACCGGCTTGGCGACAAGGGTTTCGATTTCGTTGGGGGCCGCTCCCGGATAAGGAACGGTCACCGTTACGACCGGAATCGTTACGTTGGGGAATAAATCGACCCCGAGTTTGTTTAATGAAAGATATCCCGCAACTAGGATGAGCAAGACCGTACAGGTAATAAAGATGGGTCTTTTGATCGAAAGCGATGCTAGGTTCATTTTAGAATCTCCTGCTTTTGGGTCGGTTTGTTTGAGCCCGGAAACAGTAATGGTATTTATTGTTTCCTATTAGGAAACAATTTTTGATTTAGCTGTTTCCTGTCAAGAGAGAATTTTTAGAAATAAGGAAGTTTCGCGGGGAGTTCCCGCGATTTTCAAGTCATTGGCTGGGAGACTGTGTTTTTAGCGGGAACTCACGCAACGGATATTGCCGGACGAAACCTTCACGATACTCGTATTTGTGATCCCGGTGGTAAAATTAACTCTCCAAGCGATCGTTGGGTCCACAGGATCGCTCGTGCTCGACCAAAATTCAATTGGGTTATTCGCCGGATTACCGGGAAACCAATCTTTACGGATTGTCGGAACGTCAAAACCCGCTCCTGTCGAAGAACAAGCCTTCGTATTATCCTTTGAATTCGCTAAGTCCGTTCCATTGGAACAATAAACTAATCCCTTCAATTCCGCATGCGTGGGAACTCTCCATGTCATGGTTCTACCAGCAATGCTAAACGTTGAACAAGAATCAAAAGCGGGGCCTGAACTCAAAGTTCCACCAAGCGATCCGTTACACTGATTGTCGGAAGTAGTGCAATATTGAGGAGCAACCAAAGATCCAGAGCAAGAATCAGAAGCCGCATCATAAGTTTGACCTCGAGAACATCGCATCCAAGTAAGACCAGACAAAGGAAAAAATATCGTTTCACCCTGAATCACTGGAGTAGTTCCCGCAATCAAAAGAATCAAAGCGGGAATCGGAGAATCTTCTTCTTTCTCAGGAGAAACAAGATCCTTAAAATATGGATTCAAATAACAAGAAACATTCAAAAAAAGAAAACACAAAAGAAAGATTCTGAAGAAGAGCAATCGAAAACGTATCATACTTAAAATCCTGAACCCTTAATCCTGAAATCGGACTCTCTGAACGTCTGCGCGTCGGAAGATTCTTTCCTTACCCTTAGAGAACAGCTTTACGCCATCGCCGTCGATCCGAGTCACAGTTCCTTTTACAATCTCACCCGATTTCAAAAAAAGAATCGAAAGATTTTTCGAATGTTTAATTTCTTTATTCCAAGCGCTTTCAAGTTCTTCGCTCAATGAAGAATGGATTTTCTCCTGCAATTCTTCCTTCCACTGTTTTTCATTTTGTTTGATAAATTCTTCTTTAATTTTTACAGCATCAGCCTTGGAAAGTTCTTTCTCAGTTTTTTCGACACCATTGGGAGTTGAATTTTTCAACGACGAAGAGTCTCGTAGATCGCAGTTCTCTACATCGATGGTTTTTCGAGTGATTGATGCCGCTATTCCTAAAAATGTGCTGAGGATCCCATCCAGCCAGGAAGTTCTTAAAATCACTCTATAACTGCGATTGCTGTCGGGTAAAAGTTCGACAGTGTCAATTTTGTTGATCGGAACCGATCCGAAAAGGATATACCATTGGTATTTCTTGGCGGTTGGTTTGCAATTTGCGGGAACACTTTCGTTTACGTTAGATTCTTTCTGAGAATTCGACGCAAGATTTAGACTTTCACCTCCTTTTACGGAATTCAATTCCAAAGTTGTGCATGAATAAAATAAGAATGGAATCAAAATGAAGTATCCAAGCCGTGAATTGTTAAAAAATGAATAAAAAAAAGAACGTTGATTCTTCACTTTAAGATAAACTCCTAATTTAAGAAAATATGTGCTGTTCTTATATTTTTTGAAACGTCCTCTAAAAGCCAGTTTTTTTCTCCATTAATTTCAATATAAAAGATCGAGTTATAATTGAGCAGATTCTTTCGAAGAAATTTCTAAGAGTTCCCGCGTTAAAAAGACTTTTCCAGGAAATTCAATCTTGCGAAATGTTATTATGTTCAAGAATCTCACGACCCCCCAATTTAAGCCTGCGGGAATTCTGAAATTTCCTTTTATCCAAACTGCGCTTGCCTCTTTAGCTTGGAATTTACCGGACGAAATGCCTTTTTTAACTAATTCGGAAAGAATGATTTTAGATGCGGGGCGAGGAGTGAAGTTAGAAGGATCTTTGAGTAAACAAAAGAGTCAAAAATCAAAAGGATTTATAGTTTTATTGCACGGTTGGGAAGGAAGCATTAATTCAACTTATATCTTGAGAACTTCTCACTACTTTTATGAAAAGGGCTACGATATTTTTCGTTTAAATTATAGAGACCACGGGGATACCCATCATCTCAATCCTGGGCCATTCAATGGAAGCCTTATAGACGAAACCTATGAAGCAGTTCGAAAGGCAACGTTTCTTGCTGATAAGAATGTTCCGGTTTACGTTGCCGGTTTTTCTTTAGGCGGGAACTTTACACTGAGAGTTGCACGAGTTCATTCTCAATCTAGACCCGAAAAGAAACTCAATCAACTAAAAGAATGCATTGCAATTTCTCCAGCAATCCATCCGAAAGATGCAACAATTCTAATGGATAGTAAATTTATCATCGGCAAATACTTCCTTAAAAAATGGAAACAGTCGATTGAAAAAAAGCAAAAACATTTTCCTACATTAGTTCCTTATGAGAAAATACTTAAGGAAAAATCCGTAATGAAAATGACGGCGAGACTCATAGAATCCACCGACGACTTCAGCGATCTTGATCAGTATTTTGGGACTTATACTCTTGGAGAAAAAGAACTTTCTCAAATTTTAATTCCAACGACCATCGTTACTTCTAAAGATGATCCGATCATTCGAGGTGAGTCTTTTCTATCTCTTCATCCTAACAGGAATGTCCGAGTTTCGATTCAGGAATTCGGTGGCCATAATGGGTTTCTCGAAGATTGGAAAGGCACTTGCTGGTATTTCCGCGTCTTAGATGAGATTTTTTCGTAATTTCAGTGATTGTGGGAACTCTTAAAAAAACAAATATATGATAAAATTTAGAATTTCTTCTCAATCATAAAAAAAGATTACTTTTTCGGCTTTCGCTAACTTCTCGCAGAACTGTACAGAGCATGAGAAGTTCCATATATTCCGTTAATCGTTCCATCGCTTTTTCTTTAAACATTTCTAAAATTACCTGTACATTTTTAGTTCCGCTCAAAATTGTAAGACAACTACCAAATTCAGAGCGAAAGAAAATTGGAAAGAACCTTGGTAGCTTACTCAAAACACATGCGCATCATTTAACCCGCAGGAAGAGATTTAATAATCGAGCACTTACGATTAAGTATCAAAAGCAAGGCAATTCGCTAATCAAATTTAATGCGCGCATTCACGCTGAAGAATGGGCTCAACTAAGTGTTCTCGCGGCTTCGCACGGTATTTCTAGATGTTTGCTCTATTGTTTTCTCATTCAACTACAACTTTCTAGCCTATCTAAACGTTACAAAAAATCGAAAGGAACCTACGGTTATAAAGTTAGATATTATTCTTTTGTATGGAGTTTGAATTTAAAAACCAAAAAAATCCAAAGAATACTGTATGAATAATATTGAATGCTAAGCTGGGTTTGATTTTTAGTAAAGAGGTTCTGTTCATTATAAATTTAAGTATTAAAGAGTTCCCGCAGAGATTGAACATTACTGCCTGGCACGCCGCAGGGATGCGGAGGGTTTAGTCCGAAGGACCGAGCGGGACTCCGCGAGCCCGTAGAAGCCCGACCCTCCTGCGGATAATCCGAATAGTGTTCACTTTACTTTGAAATATGCAGGAGGGTGCGGCCCCCCAAACTGATTCCCACGAAGAGTTCCCGCAAAAAGAATTGCAAACTCCCGTAGATTCCCAAAATAGAAACCGGAACACCCAAATTCACTAAACAGCTGTTCAATTTGATCCTAAAAGACGAATCGACAGCGAGGTAATAAGATGTCAAACGCCTATGTAATCGACGCAGTTAGAACCCCGAGAGGAAAAGGAAAGAAGCGCGGCACACTTGCCAGCATTCACCCGCAGGAACTCTCCGCAGCGACCCTAAACGCAATCCAAGAAAGAAACGGAATCAAACCTGAAATCGTAGAAGAAGTCGTAATGGGATGCGTATCCCAAGTGGACGATCAAGCTGCATGTATCGCGCGTTATGCGGTAATGGCGGCGCTCTGGCCGAATTCAGTGCCTGGATATACCGTGAACCGTTTTTGCGGATCGGGACTTCAAGCGGTAAACAACGCAGCAAATCACGTTCAATCCGGATCCATGCAAATCGCACTCGGAGGCGGAGTGGAATCCATGTCCCGCGTAAAGATGGGAGCCGACATGAACGGAAGGGATTTTAATGTAGGAAATCCGAATATTCAAAAACACTACAACTTGGTTCCTCAAGGAATTTCCGCGGACTTAATCGCGACAAAGTTCGGAATCTCCAGGGAAGAAGCGGATCGTTTCGCGGAATCATCACAGATCAAAGCGGACAAAGCGATCAAAGCCGGTTATTTCAAAAAATCCATCATCCCCGTAAAGACGGAAGACGGAACGTTAGTGGATACCGATGAAAATCCGCGTATCGAATCCACTTTCGAATGGCTTTCCGATCTCGCTCCCGTTTTTAAAACGATCGGAGAAAAAGAATTGGATGCGATCGCACTCAAGTCTTATCCTGAAATCGGTAAAATCAATCACATCCACACGTTAGGCAACTCTTCCGGGATCGTGGACGGAGCGGCTTCCGTTCTTCTCGCATCGGACGAAGGAATCAAAAAATACGGATTAAAACCGCGCGCGAGAATCGTAGCAATGGCTTCCACCGGAGAAGACCCGACGATCATGTTAACGGGACCCGTATCCGCCTCTAAAAAAGCGTTAGCGATGGCAGGATTGAAAGCGGACGATATCGACATTTGGGAAATCAACGAAGCGTTCGCTTCCGTGGTTCTTTACACTCAGAAATCACTCGGAATTCCGAGCGAAAAAATCAACGTAAACGGAGGATCGATTTCTCTCGGACATCCGCTCGGAGCGACCGGAGCGATTCTTCTCGGAACCGCGTTAGACGAACTCGAAAGAACTCAGAAACGTTATGCGTTGATTACCCTTTGTATCGGCGGCGGAATGGGAATCGCAACGATCATAGAAAGAATGTAAATAATTTCCTTTCATCCGGGCCTTCTTTAGGCTCGGATGAATTCAACCTTCCGTTCATTCCTCCTTTTTTACCTTTGGTACTTCGCTTTTTTTAAAAAAATAGTCAATAATTTCCGTCCGCCAACGTTATCCGTTTAGATAGAAAAATTTTACTGAGATTAAGCTCTTTTGTAAAACGGAACAAAACGATGGAAGATATCACTTTAGCGCAAATCATCCTGGACAAAATCAAAAAGGAAAACGAGAATTTTCAGTTACCGACTAACACGGATTTGTTCTACCATTTCCGTTCGACTCTCAACCTCTCGGACAAGAAAGTTGTAAAAATTCTCAACTTCCTCAAAGACTCGAACTGCATCTTCGTATTAAATCTTAAAAAGCAAAACCCGAACTTCTCTTTGCCGGGTTTGGACGCTTATGTGGTCGCCGATTCCTTTTTGGCGGAAAGTCTTTTTTCCAAATTCCAAAAGGATCTCGAACTTCAATACAACGCGATGTATCGCAAATCCTTAGGATATCAACAGATTCTATCGAGAGTTTTGGATGAGATCGCGACGATCCAAAACCAATCCGTTTTGGAACTTTTCTCTTCCTGCATTCTTCTCGAAGACATCCGTAAAATGATGAAGGCTCATCCGGAACGTTACGAAGAATCCAAAAAAATCCAAATTCTCAAAGATACGATCCGCGATTCGGAAACTCCCCTTTCTTTCAACCCGGAACGGAATTATACGACTGCGGAACCGGTTTCGATCTCCACGATTTACGAAGTGGAATCTCATCCTGAAAACGATTCCTACGTCGCAAATGCTGAAACCGTTAAATCGAAGGCAAAGACGAAATGGGAACTGATGGCGGAACTCTATTCCGTGCCGTTTCTTTTGAGAATTCACTTTAGAAAAAAAGAATATTCCGTGATCCAACAGCTTCTTCTTTCTTCTAAGATCAAATCCACGGAAGATCTGAAGATGGTCGCGGTGAATTGCTCGAATCTTCTTTCCAAAACTTCTTTGGAAGGCAGTTTAAGAATGGAATTGAACAATCTCCGCAATCTCGCAATGAAAAAGATCCTGGACGAAGTGAAATCACCCGTATTCAGCGATCTGGAATTGGTGATCTAAAAAAATCCGAACTTCGGGACGGCGATTGCAAGACAAGTCCCGAAGTTTTTTCATGCGTTTCTTTCTTTTCGATTCTATACTTTGAAATAAATTTTCTTTCGATCCAGAAAACTCAAGATTCCCCACCAAACGATCAAATGGAGAATGGCGTAAAACAGTGACGCCAAATACGGATCCGCGATCAACGTCGTCAGTTTTCCGTAAAACCAAACCTTAACGCTGATCGACTTTCCTTTGTCTCCGATCGTGGTCCAAAGATTCAAGGTTCTTGCTACGATTCCCGAACCTACAAAAACCAAAATCGCGTTTTTTCCGAATACGAGAAAGGGCTGAAATACGATTTCCAAAACGGATCGATTCGAATCGTCTTTTTTAAAACCGACGATTACATGCAATAATTCGAATATTCCAACGCATAAAAAAGCGAGCCCCGAAGTATAAACCGCGTAACTTCCGGTCCAAAGACTTTTATTCATCGGTAGGCTTCGATCCCAGAACAAACCGACGAACGCAAACAAGACGCCGAATCCGAACAGAGAAACGATCCGATTCTTGCTCGTCCGTTCTTTCGAAAAAAGAATCAAACCGCAAAGAACTCCGAACAAAGAACTCGCGATCGCGGCAACTCCGCTAAAAAATCCTTCCGGGTCCCAGGTTTTGGAAAATTTCCAAAGATGTTTTTCGCCGAAGATCGTTCGATCGATCCAAGCTCCGATGTCCTTTCCTTCTTCCAAAGAAACGATCGATTCTCCCGGAGGCGGAATCTGAATCAAAAGCCAAGTGTGAACGAAAAGAATCGGAATCAAAAAAAACAAAACCTTCTTTCCCGGAAACAAAAGATACAAAGACGCCGCGGCAAAGTAAACAAAGCCGATTCTTTGCAAAACTCCCGGAATTCTGAGTTCCGAGAGGGACCATTCTCCGAAAAAACTCAGAAACAATCCGATCGCGACGAGCAGAATGCTTCGGATTAAAATTCCGAGAAACACCTTACTTCGATTCATTCCATTTTTAGAATACAATGAAATTGGAATGGATGCCCCCACCGCAAAAAGAAAAAAGGGAAAGACGAGATCAGTCGGAGTACATCCGTTCCACTTCGCGTGTTTTAAGGGAGAATAAATGGACGACCAAGAACCCGGGTTGTTTACGAGAATCATCCCCGCGACGGTCATCCCGCGGAACAAGTCCAAGGATAAAATTCGATTCTTACTTTTGGTTTTTTCGGTTTGCAAAAGAGGTCCGGCGAAATCGTTTTACGATTCTATTTTCAGGATCTTATCCAGTCGTATTTTTTCCCCGCCTTCCAAAACGGCGAATTCTTCCCTGTTAGCCGATACGAGGTCCAAAATTCGGATCTTCGGAGTTCTGACGGGTTGTGTTTCGTTTTCTCCGATCCATTCCAGGGAAACCTTTCTTTTTCTGAGAACGATTTCCTCCAGACGATCGTAAAAATCGCAGGCGACGGGAACATAAACATTCATAAATTATAATATTCTCAACCGATTTCGGGTTTTTACCAAAGCGATCTGTGGAATTCGGTGAAGCCATAGACGTCCTTAAAAACGACGTCCTTTCCGTCCGCGTCGCGGAACTTTCCGGAGAATTTTCCCACAAATTGTCTGAAGTATAACTTGGTCAGGATCAGATTCATCTTATCCTTTCTTTCTCCCTCGGGTTTAAACTCGAGTTCGACCAATCCTTCTTCGTCGTAGATTTTCCAAGGTTTATACGGATCTTTCTGTGAAAAATCGAAAATCAACCGAGGAACCCTTCTTCTTTGATGATTGATCCAATATGCGTTTTCGGAAAAGAACGTTTCGTTTACGAGCGCGGCGAAGTTCGCACCGATCGAAGTTTTATCGGGAAGAATGGCGCTGAACGCCGCCCAATACCAGTTCGTTTCCCTTCTGAGATAACCGCCGGACCAATCGTAAACGATCGTCGTCTTTTTCGGATCGAAAACGAGAGGTCTGTCCTGATACGAAAGTTCAATCGAATTCGGAATCAAAGGAGAACATTTCTCGGTGAACGTCCAGTGAGTCGGCTCGGACGGATTCACTACCCTTAAGGGAGAATGACTTTTTAATGCGAAGTCCGTGTTAAACCGAAATCGAAGTTTTTTTCCCAAAAAGGCGTTCACTTGGAGTTTGCCTTTGGAATGCGATTTATCCACGGTTAAAAAGGAAGAACCGCTTTTGAACTCGATCTTATATTCGTCCGGATCGGCCGGAAACCGCAATCCGCTTCCTATATCGAGCCCTTTCGTGTCGAACTCGTATAAAATCCCGTCCTTATAATGATACAGATACGCGAATACGTTATACACATATCCGAGGCTGACCGCGGCGAATCCGATTAAGAATTCTTCCGTGATAACGCCGATGTAATTGAACCTTTTAAACGCAAAACGCTTCTTTAATCCGCGAATTTCTTTTCCGAAGAAATCGAGCAGTTGAAATTCTTTATAGTTAAATTCAACCGGACCGTCGAAAACCCCATAGTTGACTTTATTTTCGGAACCGATAATTTTCATCTCGATCGGGTAAACTATGAGAGAAGGTTTAAAAAGCAATGTAAATATATGCCTTCCGTCAATTTCGCTTTACTTTTCCTTTTTTCAAATCAGCATTGGCATACCAATTGTTCCAAAAAGAAGCCTATGGCAGAAGCGCAAAGCCAGAACCCGCTCAAATCCACGAATCTCGACGAGTCCGATCTAAAGATTCTTAAATCCAAAAAAACATCGCGTGAACTTTCCGTTCTTCTGTATCGCGTTCTTTATAGAACGGACGAAGTCAGACAAGGAGCCGTTAAGGTTTTAAAGGAAACGTTTTTAAGAACTCATACGAATCATCCCGAGTTGTTTCCGATTCTCGATCGTGCGAAATTCACCAAGGACATGATCAATCTTTATAAGACTTCCACGACTTTATCCCAGGATAAATTGGAAATGTTCTTCAGCGCGATCCACGCTTCGTTTCAAAACGAGATCCGTTACTTGGTCGGTAAGTCCACACAATTCTCATTCGACATCATCTTTCTCGTGATCGAAACGATTTTAAACGAGATGAATCTTCCCGAAAACGAAAGAACCGTGAACATGAAGGATCGGGAAACGATTCTGAAGAATTTCAAGGCTTACAATGACTTATCCAAAATTTTCAACAAGATCGGAAACACAAAAGTTGTGATCGATAAAAAGGACGAGATCATCACGGAGATTTCTATTCTTCATAAGGACATCACGATTATTTCCATAGAAAGTATGTTCCGTCATATTTTGGCTCAGCTTCTGCTTTCCAAAAAATACAACTGCGGAAGTTTGATCGAAAAATGGGCGCAGGAATACGGAATGGAAGAGAACGCGCCTTCCATGAAACGTGTGATCGTGGAAACGACGCCTTTGACGGAATTCAGACTTCAGTTTACGAACGCGGTAAAAATCCTCAAAGACGAAAACGAATTGGATCTTATGTTTTTAAGAACGCTCGCGAACTACTACGCTTCCTGGGTGACCCAGGTTTCGGAACAAATCCCTTCTTAACATTCGAATATTCCAGATACGGAATATTCGAATGTTTTAATCGGATCGCGACTGCGGAGATCAGCCCAATCGTTTGAGAGAAACACTCAGGGAATAAACAGCGACCGCGAGAACCACGTGAAAGATATCCACGTTTAAAATCGGCCCTCTCGAACCGGTCGTTCCGATCACGAGCCCCGCGAGAATAAAAAGAATCGCGCCCAAAATTCCGTAAAGAGCCGCGACCTTCGTTCCTCCCGAATTCTTGCGGATACAAACGAGAATCACGGTGACCATCGCAATTCCGCCTAACGCGGTCGACAGAAGCGGGAAAGGGAAAACGTATCCAAAAATCACATAAAGAAGAAATAATATTCCCGCGATCGGATAAAGGGAATTCTTTTCCAACTTCTTGATTCCGATGTGAAAGAAACCGATTCCGATCAAGGGAACTCCTACAAAGGAAGCGAGCCCCACCGAAAAACGATAAACCGGATCCAAGATTCCGATTCCTAAAAAGTGAATCACGCCTAAACCGGCGGAGACTCCGATCGTTAGAAATCCGAAAAACCCCGCTGTTCTCGCGTAAGAAGCGGCGCTTCTGATTTGAAACGCGACGAAAAGGGCGACAAGACTTAGAATTAAATCGGAAAAAACTGTACTCAATTGCATGGTGGTTGATAGTTCCCAAAGAAATGAATTTTGCAATTCTTTCCCAAAGAGAAATCGAAAAAAGATCCACGTTCGGGGAGCGCATTCTTCCCAAGGTTCGAAAAAGAAGAAAGAATTTATTCCCTATTTTTATCTTTAAGAACTTAGTTCCCGTTTGAGAATCGTCCAAGGATCATAGGAAATTTTATGACAGAAAAAGCTCTCAATCAATCGGTGGTTCTCAACAACGGAATTTCGATGCCGATCTTCGGACTCGGAGTTTGGAAAACCAAATCCGGGAAAGAATGTACGGAAGCCGTTCTAAACGCTTTGGAAGCGGGTTATCGACATATCGATACCGCGAAAATTTATTCCAACGAAGAGGACGTGGGCAAGGCGATTCGGGAAAGCGGAATTCCGAGAAAAGAAATTTTCATCACGACCAAACTCTGGAACGCGGATCAAGGATCGGATAAAGCGAGAAAGGCGCTCGAGTCGAGTCTTGAAAAATTAGGAATCGATCAAGTGGATCTGTATCTCATTCACTTTCCGGTCACTTCCAAAAGAATGGATTCTTGGAAAGAATTGGAAAGAGCGTATCACGATAAACTTTGCAGATCCATCGGTGTTAGTAATTATACGATAACCCATCTTGCGGAGTTGTTGAAAGATTCTCAGATCACTCCCGCGGTCAATCAGGTAGAATATCATCCTTTTCTAAATCAGGTGGACTTATTCGATTATTGCAAAAAACATAAAATTCAACTCGAGGCTTATAGTCCTCTTGCGCACGGTCAAAAGATCGAAGATCCAAAGATCGCCAAAATCGCGAAACAATACGGTAAAACACCGGCGCAAATTTTGATCCGCTGGGCCATAGAACAGGATATAGTCGTGATTCCGAAGTCCGTCAAAAAGGAAAGAATCATCGAAAACTCGAAGGTTTTCGATTTTAAAATTTCGGAAGCGGATATGAAAACCTTAAATTCTTTGGATGAGAATTTTAGAACCTGTTGGGATCCTTCCGAGGTCGCTTAACAATTTAGAATTTCTGCATATTCCAGATCGGAAATTCTCCCCTGATTTCGGAGGCTCCGGCCTCCGAACAAAACGTCTCGTTATATATCGGCTCGGAGAGTCAAACGTTTGACGAGCATGGTTGCATAACAACCGGAAGGAAATCGAAAGGAAATTTTTACTTTTTTTCTTCCGGGATTTCGATCGTCTTCTTCGAAATTTTCCATCTCTAAATTTTCGGGGACGACGTTTATATTTCTCTCGAAAGAATTCATTTTAACTTTCGGAAACGGAGATCGGTCGAAATCCGATTCTTTTAGACCATTGGAGCTCAATACGGATTTTAACGCGTCCATTTCATTTTTAGAATATTCTAACTTTTGAATGCCCGGACTTCCGGGAACGGAAAGGTTGCGAGTAAGGGACAAGGATTTTACCGAAGATTGGCTCGGAAAAAACAAAGGGCCCGTCGTGGTTTTGATCCACACTCCGGAAATTTCTTCCGACGAAATCAAAAGTTCGGATACGAATTCGTTCCAAACGAGGGATTGCATCGAAGACAACAACATCAACAATTCTTCTTCGGGAAATTGTTGGATCATATCGAAGTATGTTTTTGATGTCGGAACCCCTGCCCTTTTGAATGTCGAGAAGATTCGATTCTCCAGTTTACTTCCCGAAAGTTTTTCGCATTGGGACCAATTTCCCCAAGCGGCTTGTAGATTTTTCTTTCGATCGCGGGCTTGTTTTTTTTCTCCCGGATACGGATCGGTCAAAAGAAGCTTAAGACAGGTTTCCGCGTCGCCTTTTAGGAACGGAAAAACGGGAAGTCGGAACTCCGTATGAAATCGACTGAACCTCTGCGAATCGTAGTAGTTGATAAAACCGGTTTCACGGACTTTTTCGAAATTGGTTTGAAGGGCTTTGAGTTCCTTATCGACAAGATTCCTGAGAATGAGAACAAATCGATTTCCTTCGTTTGCTTCCGGGGTGAGCGGTTTGTCGGAAAAACCTGCGGGCTCCAAGTGTAAAACTTGGGAGAGTTCCCGCGGAACCTTCAAAGGTTTTTGACAGCTGAGGAATTGAACCGTGGTCGCGTGCCGGTCCTTTTTCCCTGCGTATCCGATTTCGTTTTGAGAAACCTTGGATTCTTTGGAAATTCTCAAAAGGGCATCGAGTGTATTCCAACCCGATTTTCGAAGTCGGAAGACCATCCATTTTCCTGTTTTTCGAAGGAAATCGGAGGAAAGAATCTCCTCCACTTGAAAATCTTCGGGGTTTTGTTTGAGATCGTAGACCAAAAACCCGCTGAAAGGATGCTCTGACACGATTTCCAAGGTGCGGGAACTCTTCCCAGGAACAATCTTGAAATAAAAAAACTCGTTGACCCAAAATCCTCGTCTAAGAAATAATAGTTCAAGTTTGAAGTATTATGGGAACCCACTACAAAGGAAACAGTAGAGAAACGGCGGTCTTGAACGCATTTATCAAACTAAGCCGTTGTTCCGACTCGATCCGTCAGTTGGAAGAAAAGGTTTTCTCAAAATACGGCCTAACCACGGGCCAATTCGGATGTTTGGAAACGCTTCACCACTTGGGTCCGATGTGCCAAAAGGAAATCGGTCAAAAGATCTTTTCCTGCGAAGGAAACATTACCCAAATCATCGATAACCTCGAAAAACGAAAACTCGTGCAACGGGTGCGGAGTGAAGAGGATCGTCGTTATATCATCATTCACTTAACGCCGGAAGGAAGCGCGATCGTGCAGGAGGCGTTTCCCGACATTCTCAATTCTTTAGTCGATAAGTTCGATCCGTTGTCGGAGAATCAACTTTTAGATCTCGGTGATTATTGTAAGGAGATCGGGTTGAAGACTTTATGAGATTTCTTTTTCGTCTTTATACTTTAAATATAAACTATTTATCGTCGAAACCTGAATCGGCCCTGGATTTGCACCGAGGAGTTCCCGCACTTTCATGAAATCTACAAAATACCCAATCGTTTGGAGTTCATTCCCAAATACTTTAAATTCAAATCATTTAGCATTAAAGATTGTCGAATGATAAATACATTACCGGAATCATTTAGGAGGAAACAAATGCTTCAAAAATTTTTTAAAACGGATTCGGATCTCGGATCCCTCATTCTCAGAGTAGTTGCGGGAGTCGTAATGTTCCCACACGGTGCACAAAAACTTCTCGGTTGGTTCGGCGGTTACGGTTTCACGGGAACCATGGGATATTTGACCGGAGTGGGAATTCCTACACCGATCGCATTCCTTGTAATCATCGGAGAATTTTTCGGCGCAATCGGATTGATCCTCGGATTGTTCACAAGATTATCCGCTTTCGGAATCGGGATCATCATGCTCGGAGCGATTTTTGTCGGCCACTTGGAAAACGGTTTTTTCATGAACTGGGCGGGAACTCAGAAGGGAGAAGGTTACGAATATCACATTCTCTTGATCGCAATTTCGGTCGTTCTTTTTATCAAAGGTGCGGGAAAGGCTTCCGTGGATTCTTTGATCGAAGAAAAACTCGATTAATCAGAGATTCTTCCGGAAATCCGTGGAGCGACAATCCACGGTTTTCCGGAAACATTCGTATTTTAGAATATACTGATTATCTTTTTTTCTTCGCCTTCGCTTTTAGGGAAGTTTTCTTCGAAGCCGGTTTGACGACCGAGCCTTTGAGTTTTCCGAAAAGACCCGTCACTCCCCACTTCTTCTCGAATTTAAAACTATGGATTTCCTTTTCTTTGGGAGGAACAAAAGACATCGCTCGTTCCGAAAGCGCGGTGATCGTCAGACTCGGATTCACCCCCAGGTTGGCGGGAATCATAGAACCGTCGCAGATCGTCAGATTTTGATAACCGAATACCCTGTTTTGAAGATCGATCACTCCCTCGTCCGGGGTTTCTCCAATATTACATCCTCCTAATATATGAGCGGTCGCCGGAATATCGAGCAGAGCTTCGTTGATACTGCTTCTCGCAACGCCGTTCGTGATTTTCGCGAGCCTACGAGCGAACTCGTTCGCGATCGGGATATAAGTCGGAATTTTTTCTCCGTTTTTCTGCGTGGAGGAAAGCGTTCTTTTGAAAGGCCAGATCCATCTTCTTTTACGAACGATCTCTATGCTGTTGTCCACGGTTTGCATCACGAGAAGAATGATCGTCCTTCTCGCAAAACCGATCGGATTCATCAAACCGATGCTATGAACCGGATGTTTTAAAACTTCGATCAAAAATCGAAGTTGTCTCGGAATACTTCCTCCTCCGTCCACAAGAACCCCCGCGGCCAAGCCGTTCATCGCGTCGGCTCCGTCTGAATAACGAACGGGTTCGATATGAGTATGTTCGTCCGGGAAGACGCTGGAAGTGATCGCAACTCCGTGAGAAAGATCGGCCTTCTTATCTTTTAACGTTACTCCGATCAAGGATTCGCTGTTGGTTCGAACGACCTCGCCCAATCGTTTCGAAAGTTTGGGGAGAATTCCCTCTTCCTTCATCTTTAACAAAAGCCCCAAGGTTCCGAGAACTCCCGCAGAAAGAACAACGGACTTCGTTCTATAAATTCTTCGCGGTGATCCGAAAAACGAAGTTGTAGTTTCCGTATGAATCTCGTAACCATCGGAACCGTCTTCACCCATCGGAATCAACTTCGAAACTTTCGTTTCGGGCAGAACGGTCGCGCCCGCTTTTTCGGCAAAGTATAGATAATTCTTATCCAATGTATTCTTCGCGTTGTATCTGCAACCGACCATACAACCGCCGCAGTCGTTGCACGAATTTCTTTCGGGACCTTCTCCTCCGAAGAAAGGATCGATTCCGCTTTTTCCGAAATGAACCCCGACCGGAGTTTTGTTAAACGAATTCTCGATTCCGAATGTCTTTGCGGTCTCCTTCATATATCGATCGGATTCCCAGGTGCGAGGATTCTCCACTACGCCCAACATTCTTTTTGCAAGTTCGTAATAAGGAAGAATTCCCTTCTTACCTCCCATCTTCTGAACGAGCGTTTTTTTCCAAAACGGCTCGGGTGGAACATACAACGTGTTCGCGTAAACGAGACTTCCGCCTCCGACGCCCGCGCCGCTCAACACCATCACGTCGTTTAGAAAGTTGATTCTTTGAATTCCGAAACAGAAAAGTTTCGGGAACCAGAGAAACTTACGCAAATTCCAATTCGTTTTCGGAAATTCGGAACTATTCCAGCGTTTACCGGATTCCAGCACGGCGACTTTATAACCTTTTTGTGAAAGTCGAAGCGCGGATACGCTTCCCCCAAAACCGGAGCCAACGACGATATAATCGTAATCGTATATGATTTCTTTCTTTTTCGAAGTCGTATCTAAGCTCATTTACAGTCCTATCGAAGTTTTTAACGGCTTAGAATTTTTTATTTCCCGGAAATTGAAAGTCAAAATTCTTCCTTTCGTCTTGATTAAATCCTTTCGGATCTTAGAATTGAAGAATGAATACAGAAGTCGTTCACTCGGAACAGGAATCCAAATTCTACGCGGTTCTCGACGGTCACGAATCCCATCTTTACTATAGGGAAGAAGGCGATGTTTGGAATCTTCTTTCGACGTATGTTCCTTCGGAGCTGAGAGGGAAAGGGCTCGCCGCGGATCTGGTCCGCACCGCTTTGGACAAGGCGCGTTCGCTTAACAAAAAGATCATTCCGAGTTGTTCGTATGTGGTGACTTTTTTAAACCGACATCCGAACTACAACGATCTGGTGGCCTAATGATTCATCATATCGCGATCGGATCTCCGAACGTAAGTTCTTTGAGCGGATTTTACGAAACGCTTCCCGGTTTTCAAAAGTTGAAAGAGAATCGAAACGAGGACGGTTCCCTACGTTCGGTTTGGTTTCAAACGGGAGAATCGATTCTTATGCTGGAAACGGACGGAATCGCAAAAGGTCCCAAGGCCTTGATTTTGGACGCGTCGTCTTTGACTTCGGAGAGCGCGAAAATTCTTCCGCAATGGATTCAAGAAACGGAATATACGAAATACTTTAAGGACCCGGACGGGAATCTTTTGGGTTATTCTTCCTTTCCGAAACCCTGGCCGTTTTAAACCGAACTCAGAATTCCACGCGCGGCTATGTAGGACGTGGTCCATGCGTTTTGAAAGTTAAAACCTCCGGTCACTCCGTCCACGTCCAAAACTTCTCCCGCGAAATAAATTCCCGGAACGACTTTACTTTCCATGGTTTTAAAGTTCACTTCTTTGCGGCTGACCCCTCCGCAGGTGACGAACTCGTCCTTAAATTCTCCCTTTCCCGAAATTTTGAACCGGGCGTCCGTGAGTTCTTCCGTGATCGCGTGTAAATCTTTCGAGGACAAACCGGACCATTTTTTGGAAGAATCAATACCATGAATTTCTAATATTCTCTCCCAATATCTTCTGGGAATTCCGAGAACCGGCGTGTTCGAAATCGCTTTGGAAGGATGTAGCTCCTTTTCCTTTTCGATCTTTTTTCGGACCTCGTCCTTTTTCATTCCGAGAACGAGATTCACCTTTAGGATCGTATCGTATTCCTTATCGAAAAGTTCCCTGGCTCCTTTTGCGGAAAGTTTTAGAATCGCGGGTCCGCTCGCTCCCCAATGTGTGATGAGCAAAGGACCGATTTGGGAATATCCGAATTCGACGAGAGAACATTCCGTTTGTTCAAAGGCGAGACCGGACAAGTTTTCAAAGCGGGGATCTTCGATCTTAAACGTAAACAAGGAAGGAACGGGATCGAGAATCGTATGACCCATCGCCTGCAACCAAGTCCAAGCCTTTCTACCGGAACCGGTCGCAAAAAGTATTTTATGATATTCTAATATTTCTCCGGTTTTGAGCCGGATTTGAAAGGTGGAATCCGGCATCGGCGTCACCGAATGGATCTCCGTTTCCGTTCTGAGTTTGACTCCGACCTTTTTCGCTTCCTGAAACAAGGCCTGCAGAATCGTTTCGGATGAATCGGTGATCGGAAACATTCTTCCGTCCGCTTCGGTTTTCAAAAGAACTCCCCGTTCCTCGTACCAACGGATCGTATCCTTGGGCCCGAAGGTCTCGAAGGCCCAGCGCAATTCCCTTTCCCCTCTCGGATAATTCTTACTCAACGTTTCGGGATCGAGGCAATGGTGCGTAACGTTGCATCTTCCTCCGCCCGAAACCTTTACCTTGGAAAGAAATTGTTTTCCTTTTTCCAAAAGGGTAACGGAACAGTTTCCTTCGGATGCGATTTGAATCGCGCCGAAAAATCCGGCGGCTCCCCCTCCGATCACCGCGATTCTTGTTTTTGTTTCCGCTTTGGAACTCATAACGAAAAATTCTTTCCCGAAGTTGCGTGAAAATACATCTCGTTCCATACAAAATACGGCTTCCGATTTTGCACTCTGTAAATAAGGGATTTATAAACGAAAACGGACCGAAGAAATTCTTCGATCCGTCGTTAAGAACTTGCGGCGTTTCCGTTTTTAGATCGTTAAGCCGCGACTTTTACTCGATCTCGAATCTTATATGCTCTTATGAGTTTCGATATAATAATCCGCCGAAATTCTTCCCGATCCGTATAAGGAAAAATGGAAAAGCAGTAAAAGAATCATCGCGGCATAAGGCAGGTTCGATCCCGGCGCCATAAATCCTTCCTTACCGTGGATGAACAACACCGCTCCGATCAAAACGGGAACCTGAAGAAGCGCGGCGAAACGGGTCAACAATCCGGATAAAAGAAGAATTCCTCCGCAGATGTGAGCGATCACGATATAATGAGCGAGTAACGTGGACGCCATAGGCGCGTTGTTCATCTCCATCATACGAATCAACGCATCCGTATCGTATAGGAACTCCAGACCTTTATAGATTAAAACTCCTCCGAGATAAATTCGCAGGAAATCGACCAACCAATCCCGATGTTCTTGTAGCCAATGGTTCAAACGATCCATAGCTCACCTCCAGATTTTTAGGTTTGCAAACTCATCATATCCCTTTCGAAAACTTTTGCAAGGGGAGAATGGGTTTAAATTCCCTAAAAAAGATTCGCCGGCCGGCGTCTTAAACCGAATCGATTCGGTTTAACGAATTCGATAAAAAGAAATCCGCCCCGATTAGGAACGGATTTCCCCCATCTTTCCGGCCTGAAAATCGGTGAAAGCCTGATAGATTTCTTCCTGAGTGTTCATCACGAATGGCCCGTATCGCGCCACGGGTTCTTCCACGGGTTGTCCTCCGATCAGAAGAAATTCCCAAGCGTTCTTCGCGTCTTCCGGCAATGAGAATCGAACGTCTCCGGCGCTTCTTTCGAACCAAACCATATCGCCTTCTTTTACGGCTTGGGTTCCTTGGTCGGTGTGTAAAATTCCGTCACCCGAAAAAGGAAACGCGAACACGTTATAAGAATCGGGAACGGGAATCGTAACGTCCGCGCCCGGCGATAAATGAAAGTGATAGTATAAAATCGGAATCTTAGTTTCGATCACGGCCTTGGTTCCGTACACTTCACCCGCGATCACTCGAACCTTCCCTTTTCCGTCCGGAGTTTCCACTTCGGGAATTCTTTCCGAAGGAGTGTCTTGATAACGTGGGTTGCTCATCTTTTGAGAAGAAGGAAGATTGACCCAAAGTTGAAAGCCGTGCATCCAACCGCCGTTGTTTTGAAATTCTTTCGAAGGCATTTCGGAATGCACCAAACCCGAACCCGCGGTCATCCATTGAACGTCGCCGGATTTTAATTTTCCGTAATTTCCCCAAGAATCGCGGTGTTCCATTTCACCAGTCAATAAATAAGTGACCGTTTCGAACCCCCGATGCGGGTGATCCGGCGCTCCGATCGCTTTTCCGGGTTTGTATTCTACGGGTCCCATCTCGTCTAATAACAAGAACGGATCGAGCTGAATCAAATCTTGAACGGGGAACGGTCTGCGTACCGGAAAACCTCCTCCTTCGATCGCTCTCAGCGAAGGTCTGATCGTTTTAAGTTTTCTAAGATTCATAAATCAAGCGCTCCTCTCGCTCTCTGGTCATGGTGCAGATTCTTTTTTCGAATCGATATAACGGTCGCGACCATGATAACCACTACTGTAACTTTTTTAGTTTCATATTCTTTAGACGATGCATTTCGATTTGTGGCCGATTTTAGAAACTTTGTTTTTTGGGGAGAAGGCATTTGTAGCGTTTCTCCGATCACAACGAACAACGGAAATCATCTGCCCACATTCGAATTACTTTATTCTTTCGGGCCTTTCAAACTCAAGGCGAATTATTTCGCGAAAGAATGGATTCCGAATTCCAGAATGATCATGGAAACTCAGAATTCTTTTTTGGATCAGAGGGACATCTATACGTTTCAAAATTCGGACAAGGGAACGAAAATAACGTTCACGAACCATTCTAAACTTAAATTTCCGTATCATTTCGGAGAATGGGCGTTCGACGCGGGGATTCGCGGAAGAATCTGCAAGGAAATGAGACAGTTGCAGAATTGTTTATATCGAAACGGATGCGGTTCTCCAAAACATTTTCAGATCATACGGATTTAGATTCTCAAATTAATCTTGCCTAAATTTATTTTTTGAGAAGAATGTTCTCGGTCCGTGATTCCGTGGAAGCCGCAGATAAACAATCGTTACCCGTTCCCGCCAACGAAAAGGAAAGGCTCGTCGCATTAAAATCTTACCAAATTTTAGACACGGCCCCCGAGGAAAAATTCGATTCCCTCACTCAGATCGCGGCCTATATCTGCGATAGCTCCATCGCTCTGATTTCTTTGATCGACGTGAACCGTCAGTGGTTCAAATCCAAAGTGGGATTGGACGACGCAGAAACTCCGAGAAGCGATTCCTTCTGTCAATACGCGATCATGCAGGACGAGATTTTTGAAATCGAGGACGCGCACGAAGATCCGAGATTCAAAAACAATCCGAACGTATTGGGTCCGCCTTTCATACGTTTTTACGCCGGAACCCCCTTAAAAACTCCGGACGGATACAACATAGGAACGTTATGCGTCATCGATCAGGCTCCGAAGCGCCTCGATCAGAAACAAAGGGTGATCCTTAAGGTTCTTTCGAATCAGATCATCTCGAATTTCGAACTGATCAAAAAAAATCGGGAGCTGATCGTCATCCGCAAGAAGGAAGAGGAACTTCAAAATTCGAAAAGTCAGTTTTTCGCGAATATGAGTCACGAGATCCGAACGCCGGTCCACGGCATCTTGGGAGTCGCGGGTCTTTTGTCTGAAACGGATCTTCAAAACGAACAAAGGGAATACGTGGACACGATCCGAAGAAGCGGAAGCCTTCTTCTCAGTTTGTTAAACGACATATTAGATTTTTCTAAATTAGAATCCGCTCACATGACGATCGAAATTATCTCCTTCAACCTGATCGATCTTCTGAAGGACGTATTCTTCCTTTTCGAAGCGGACGCCAAACGCAAAAAGATAGAATTCAAACTCAAGGGAGAAATTCCGGAATCCCTGATCGTCTCCACCGATCCGCACCGATTCAAACAAATTCTCGTTAATCTGATCTCGAACGCGTTTAAGTTCACCGAAAAGGGAAGCGTTCACATCGAACTCGAGTTTGAAACGGACTCGGAGCACCACGATATCAGCATTCGAGTTCGGGACACTGGAATCGGAATTCCGGAATTAAAACTCAACGAACTCTTTCAGGCTTATACGCAAGCGGACACTTCCGTCTCCAGAAAATACGGAGGAACCGGACTCGGTCTTGCGATCAGCAAAAGTCTCGCGGAGATGATGAATCTAAAACTGACCGCACAAAGCGTGATCAACAAGGGAAGCGTGTTCGAAATTTCGGGAAAACTTCCGCTCGCCGAAAAACCCGAACTCAGTTTGGAACCTAAGAAGCTGAACTTTACGACGAACGGAAACCCGGTAGAGGATTTGCAAATTTTAGTCGCCGAAGACAACGAGATCAATCAGATGTTGATCCGAAGAATTCTCGAAAAACTCGGATATAAACCGATCGTCGTATCCAACGGGATCGAAGCGTTGCATCATATCGAAACGAACGAAACGGACGTTTTGTTTTTGGATATACAGATGCCGGAGTTGAGCGGAATCGACACCGCGAAAATTCTCACCCAACATACGAACCAATCCCTTCGACCCTACATCATCGCGATGACGGCTAACGCGAGTCCGACGGATCGGGAGAATTGTATCGCGTCCGGCATGGACGAATATATCAGCAAACCGTTTCGCAAAGAACAGATCGCCGATTTAATCAATCACTATCTTTCCAAAAAGAAATCTTCGAAGCGGTAAACGTTTTACTACATCAAAAAATTCTCGATCATCTTTTTACCGCACTCCGTCGCGAAGGATTCCGGATGAAACTGAACTCCTTCGATGGGAAGCGTTTTGTGTCTGACTCCCATAAGAACCGGGTTCTCTCCGTTTGTTTGAACCTTGGCGGTCGCTTCCAAACAATCCGGCAGAGAATTTTCCACACCTTCCAAAGAATGATAACGCATCACTCGGATTCGATCGGGAATCTCCGAAAAAATTCCGAGACGATCGTGCGTGATAGCGGAAGTTTTACCGTGATACGGGACCTTGGATCTTTGCAAACGTCCGCCGAAGGAAGTTACGATTCCCTGCATTCCGAGACAAACTCCGAAAATCTTAATATAAGGATTTCTTAATCTAAGAATCGATTCGGAAACGCCGAAATATTCGGGATCGTCCGGATGTCCCGGACCCGGGGAAAGAAGAACGTGCGTCGGGTTTCGGGAAAGAATCTCGTTCAACCCGACCTCGTCCTGCCTAAAAACGATCAGCTCGAAAAGCCCGGAGGAATTCTCCAGAGTTTCCTCCAGAAGATGTACGAGATTGAACGTAAAGGAATCGTAATGGTCTATCACTATACATCGTTTCATCTTACGAACTCCTCCAAGGATTTTTTTACTGCCTTGAGCTTATTTAGAATTTCTTGATATTCTAATTCTTTCTCTGAGTCCAGAACGATCCCCGAGGCCGCCCTCGAATACGCCTTCGTCCCCGATCTGTAAAGACTTCGGATTAATATGCAGAATTGGGAACTTCCGTCCAATGAGAAATATCCGAGAACCCCTCCGTAAGGCCCGCGATCGTCCCCCTCCGTTTTGCGGATCAGTTTTACGGATTCCACCTTCGGCGCGCCAGTCAACGTTCCGGCGGGAAACACGGATTCGAGACCTCCGAAAGAATCCTCGTTCGTCTTTAAAATTCCGAAAACCTCGCTGGTGATGTGTTGGACGTGCGCGAACTTCAGAATTTCGAATTCTTTTCTGAGTCTTACCGTTCCTCTTTCGCAGACGCGGCTTAGATCGTTTCGATGGAGATCGATCAGCATCGAATGTTCGGCGATTTCCTTTTGGTCGCTTAACAATTTTCCGGTCAGAACCTTGTCTTCTTCGGGACTCGCGCCTCTCGGATACGTTCCGGCAAGCGGATACGTTTCCGCGATTCTATCCTTATGAGAAAACAAAAGCTCGGGACTCGAACCGAACATTTCGATTTCTTCGTCCTTGTAAAAGAAAAGATAAGGGGAAGGGTTTCCCTTTTTTAAATTTCCGTAAATCGGAACGAGACTTCCCTCGATCTCGAACTTTTCCTCGAAACCGATCTGACACTGAAACGTGTTTCCTGAAAGAATCTCCTCGCGCGTTCGATCGAACATATTCAAATATTCTTCTTTTGTTTTGGAGAATCCCAAGGATCGCACCTTCGTATCGCGAGGAATCTCTTCCTTCGATTGCAACAAGAGGGTCAGCTCCTCGATTCGATTTTGGGCATAGTAAAAGTATTCCGCGGAGCCCGTGAGATGATCGATCACGATCCCGTCGAGATACAAACCGAAAGAAAAGAGAGGATAACCTTCGCGTTGTCGCAGATCGGTTACCGGTTCGAAAAGAACCGAAGAATCGTAACCGAGATAACCCACAAGACCGCCCCGGTATTTTTTAGAATCCCGTTTTGCGGGAAATATCTCACGAAGCGTTTTGTACGGATTGGAAACGGGAACGGTTTCTCCGTCGAGGACCAGCTTTCCGGGATAACCCCGAAAACGAAAGGAAGGTTCAAAACCTAAGATCGAATAACGGTAGTTATCCGGATATCCCGGATGACTTTCCAAAAGAAAACATCCGGAATACTTTTTTGTTAAGCGAAATAGAAAGTTTTCGATCTCCTCTTCACATAACGGAAACGGGTTGCTCTCCGGTTTTTCCGGCAGAGAATTTAGGTATTGTTTCAGATTCGAAATCCGATTCGACATAGTGGACCCCTATGATTTCCGGAATACTCCGGAACAGGTTCAGTATTTTTTCCGGTTCCCCGGTTTGAATGACGATAAGAATATCCTGGGTTTTGTTCTCTATGTTGCGCCAGAGGCGCCAATCCTTCCAATCGATCGACTTGCGCGATAAAATCCCGATCAAACGCAGGATCGCTCCCGCGCCTTCTTCGGACGCGATATTATAAGTATAATTCTTTTCCTTTTTGTTTTCCTGAAGCGTCATATAAACTCCTATTCTATGTTTTAATATTCTAATATTTTAATGGATCATTTCTCGATTCGGTTTTCCGGGAGGAACCATGGGAAGAACGTGCAGCTCGGGCGCGACCTGCAACATCACGAAGGAAGGTCCTTTGCGGTTCAAAGCCTCCTCCAAAACTTCGGACGGGGAAAATTCTCCGTTTAAAGAGAACGAAGGAATTCCGAAAGAGGATGCGATCTTCAAGAAGTTGGTCGGCATCAAAAATCGGGACGCGGAGAATCGGGACGAGAAAAACAATTCCTGTTGTTGTCTTACCAAACCCAAATGTCCGTTGTTCACCAGAAGAATCGTAACGTCCAGATCGAGTTCGCGTAACGTGTCGAGTTCCTGAACGTTCATCAGAATCGAACCGTCTCCCGAAATACAAACGATTCTTTTTCCGGGAGAAACAAGAGCCGCTCCGATCGCGGTGGGAAGACCAAAGCCCATCGTTCCGAGTCCGCCCGAGGTCAGCAAGGATCCCTGTTTTTGAAACGGATAATATTGAGCGGCCCACATCTGATGTTGACCTACGTCCGTGGTTACGATCGCCTTATCCTTTAAAATTTCCCCCACTTCCTTCAGAATCTTAAAAGGATGTAAGGAATCTTTTTCTTCGGGCATCGGAAACGCGTATAACGTCTTCAGCGTTTGAACGCGATCCAACCATTCTTCCTTTGCCGCATGTACGGAAGAATACTCCTCTTCCAGAATCTGTCTGATAAAATCCTCGATCTCGTGTTTCAAATATAAATTAGGATTTTTTAATTTACCGATTTCGGTCGCGTCTATGTCCACGTGAACGATCTTTGCGTTCGGACAGAATTCGTTCAATTTGCCGGTGGCGCGATCGTCGAAACGAACTCCGAGCGCGATCAAAAGATCGGCCTCTTCCAAAGCCAGATTCGTGGCTCTGGAACCGTGCATTCCGAGCATTCCCAAAAAGCCGGGATGATCGTCTTTGCAGATTCCCAGTCCCATCAGCGTGGAAACCACGGGAAAGTTCAATCGTTCCTGAAGAACTCCGAATAGCTCCGCGGACAAGGGACGATTGAGACCGCCTCCGATGTAAAAAACGGGTCGTTTCGCTTCGGACAACATTCTCGCGAAATCGGCCTTCCAACTTTTTTCGATCCTCAAAATAAATTCAGTTTTTTGAATATTCCAATATTCTTTTTCTTTTTGCTCGTCCCATTCTATTCTTGCCAAAGCGACATCCTTGGGAACGTCGATCCAAACGGGACCGGGCCGTCCTTCGATCGAGGTTTTCCACGCTTGGGGAAGAATCGTAATCAAATCCTCCGCGTTTTTTACGAGATAACTTCTTTTTGTGATGGGAATCGACAGACTCAAAGTGTCTATCTCTTGGAACGCATCGGTTCCGATTAGGGAAACGGGAACCTGACCTGTGATCGCGATGAGCGGAATCGAATCCATCTTCGCGTCGGCAACCGCCGTAATTAAGTTCGTAACTCCGGGACCGGAAGACGCGATACAAACCGCGGGTTTGCCGCTCGCTCTCGCCATTCCTCCCGCGATAAAACCCGCGCCTTGTTCGTGTCTCGCGAGAATATGACGGATCTTACTTCCGTGTAACGCGTCGTAGATGGGAAGACTGGCGCCTCCGGGAATTCCGGCCACAACTTCGACGCCGGCATATTCCAAAAATCGAATGATCAATTCAGCTCCGTTTAAATCCATATCTCGTTTCCTTCCGAACTTTTTGATTCCGATCTCATTCCAAACGACCGCCTTAAAATAAAAAAGCCTCCCCCGGCTTTACACCGGAGGAGGCTTTTCTTAGGATTGCGCCTGAAGTAAATCTCTACAGCGTAAAGCGGGGTCCCGGTGGCCAGACGACCACCACAAGCACGAGCCACACCACGACGGTGACGCTTAGAGATACTTGTTTTGCGATACGGTTGAGATTCATAAAAATGAGTTCTGCCTCCAACTTGCTGGAAACTTCTTTCCTTTTGCAAGCAATTTTTTAATCTGATGTATTAAATCCAATCTTACTTAGGAAAACCCCCATGGCACAAGTCACTCTCAAAGGCAATCCGATTCCGCTCGAAGGCAAAATTCCTTCTCCAGGCGATAAGGCACCCGACTTCAAAGCGATCAAACAGGATCTTTCCGAATTCGGTCTCAAAGACTATGCGGGAAAAGTGAAGATTCTCGTGGCCGTTCCGAGTTTGGACACTTCCGTATGCGCGATCGAAACCAAAGTATTCAACGAAAAGGCGGCGGGACTTTCCGGCATCGCGACCTTAATCATCTCGGGCGATCTTCCTTTCGCGATGAAACGTTTTTGTTCCACCGAAGGAATCGATTCTCCGAATTTGGTTACCGGTTCACAATACAGGGATTTTTCCTTTTCCAAAGCGTACGGAACTCATATCGCCGACGGTCCGTTAAAAGGACTTTCTGCAAGAGCGGTGTTCGTTGTGGATAAAACCGATACGGTGCGTTATGTGGAATTGGTTCCGGAAATCGGGTCGGAACCGAATTACGCTGCGGCGCTTGCGGCGGCAAACGCGGCGCTTTAAGAACCGTTACAAAAACAGAATTCTCTTTCGAACAAGATTCTCCGCTTCCGATCGGTTGCGGAGAATTTTAGAATATCATAATTTTTGAATTAACTGAAGAATTTTCGAAGATACGAGCTTTTCGTCTTTCTGCCAGAGTTTCGTGTGTTCTCCGCCGACTACCGTCACCAATTCTTTCGGCTCCTTGGCGGCCTTTTCCAAACGAAGTCCGTGTTCGTAAGGAACTCCGTTGTCCGCGGTTCCGTGAAAGATCAACACGGGTCTCGGAGAAATCAAGCCGATCGCTTTTTCGGGAGAAAGATCGTCCGTTTCCAGATTTCCCCTCGTTTCGTAAAAGAAGATCACGAAAGGAAGCAAAGGATATTTCGGTAAACCGAAATCGCGTTTTGCGACAAAGGAAACCACTTCGACGAAATCGGCGAAACCCGAATCGAAAATTCCGATCTTAATCTCGGGTTGTTCCGCCATAAAAAGAACGGAAGTCGCGGCTCCCATGGAAAAACCGAGAATTCCCGTGGACTTCATTCCTTTGCTCTTCACAAAATCCAAAGTCGCTTGCAGATCCTTTCTTTCGTGAAATCCCATCGAACTAAAGGACTTTTGACTTTCTCCGCAGTCTCGGAGATCGGGAAGAATCACGTTTATCCCCTGATCGTGAAACAATTTCACATAACGTAAGCCTTCCCTTCTCGTGGCGCCTCTTCCGTGAATCGAAATCATCACCTTGTCGCTCGGACGGTTCGCGGGAACCCACCAAGCGGAGATTTCCATTCCGTCCGAGGTTTTGTATTTTACGTTTTCGTAATTCAATCCGAGATCCGCTTTCGGATCGTTGCAAAAAATATAATGTTCTAATTTGCATTGATGAGGCGGTCTCGGATGCAGAAGAACTTCCGCGAAATACCAAGCCCCTCCGATACAAACGATCAAAAGAAAGAATATAAATCCTAAAATTCCCTTCAGCAAAAAACGTTTCGACATAAACCTCCGATTCTCCGTTCCAATAAAAAATCCTTTGAAACAAGGCCCGAAGGCAAGGTCTCAAAGGATTTTAAAATCGAGGGAACCCGCTCGAAAACGAAACGAATCCCCGCTGTTCTTATCCGATCAAACGAGAAACTTTTTCGTCAAAGAAACGAGACGTTTCACAAAATTCGTGTAAGGCGGATACATCAGATCGATCGAACTCAAAGCCGCTTGTCTGAGAACGGAACGTTCGTGAGAGAAAGCCTTGAATCCGAAATAACCGTGATAACTTCCGTGACCGGAATGATTCACGCCGCCGAAAGGAAGATTCGGATTGGCGAGGTGAAGAATCACGTCGTTGACCGCGGCTCCTCCGGAAGAGGTTTCCTTGAGAATCTTTTTGATCGCACGATCCTTTTTACCGAAGATGTAAAGAGCCAAAGGTTTCGGTTTTGCGTTGATCTTTTCGATCGCTTCGTCCAGGTTCGTGTAAGGAATCATAGGAAGAACCGGTCCGAAGATTTCATCTTCCATAATATTCGAATTTTCTGGTACGTTGCTGAGAAGAGTCGGTTCGATGTAGTTTTGGGAAGCGTCGGTATCGCCGCCCATTTCGATCTTCGCGCCCTTCTCCACCGCTTCGTGGATATAACCGGAAACGCGGTTGAAGTTACGATCGTTGATGATTCTACAGAAGTCCGCGTTCTCCTTCAGAGGTTTTCCGTCCTTACCGTAAAATTCTTTTACGACTTTCTTCGCTTCGTCCACGAAAGGTTTTACGAGGTCGTTCGGAATCAACAGATAATCGGGAGCGACGCAGGTTTGACCGGCGTTCAACACTTTTCCCCAAACGAGTTTTTTAGCGGCCTTTTTCAGATCCGCGCTTCGATCGATGATCGCTGGAGATTTACCGCCTAACTCGAGAGTAACGGTGGTAAGATGTTTCGCCGCCGCGGTCATCACGATCTTTCCGACCTGAGTGCTTCCGGTAAAAAAGATATGATCCAAAGGAAGTTCCATAAGCGCGCCGGAAACCTGATAGTCTCCCGCAAAAACCGCGACTTCTTCCTTAGGAAAAACTTCGCTGATGATCTTCTGAGTGATTTCGGTCGTAGCCGGAGTGAACTCGGAAGGTTTGATCAGAACCGTATTGCCCGCCGCAATCGCCGCTGCCAAAGGAGCGAACGTAAGATAGAACGGATAATTCCAAGGTCCGATGATCAACACAACTCCGCGGGGTTCGTATAGGATTTGGCTTTTCGCTCCGAACAATGTCATCGGAGTTTTCGCGTTCACGGGTTTCATCCATCTGCGGACGTGTTTGATCGCGTCGTTGATTTCGGAAATCGAAGGCATAATTTCCGTGATGTCCACTTCTCGTTCGTGTTTGCGAAAGTCGGAATTCACCGCTTTTTCGATTTCGGGAGTGTATTTGAAAATCGCCTGTCTCAGTTTTTTCAAACGATCGATCCGCTGGCTTGCGGAGGTGAGTTTCATAACTTTATGGAAGTGCTGTTTTTGAAGTTTGAACACACGTTCAATCTCTGCCTTGTCTAAAGGCGGAAAGTTTGGAGTCTGGTTAGAATTCGGTATTTTTACCGGAGATTCCTGTAAAGTTGGCATCGGAAGTAGCTCCTTAAATCTAGTTACAGAGATTTTTTCGGGAAATGCGCCCGGATCTGGGGCGGCCTCATTCTATCATCGCGGAATCGGAAAGCAATTCTTTTTATAAGGCCGATTTCTCTGTCCCTTAAGAGACCCAAGACGTTTCCAAGGACGTTCCTAAAATCCCTTTTTTAGGGGAGAATCGAAAGTCGTCCAAAGTCTTCGTCGAATCCGTTTAAGAATTCAGCAAATCTCGCATACGTTAGACGGTATTGTACACTTTTTAATGAGACATGAATCGATATAGGAATTTCGAAAGAAGTTCAAGACGTTTTCGGCTTGAATGGAGAACGGGAAACGAACGCCAAAGAAAAACGACCTGAAATCAAGGAAGACAAACGTGTTTGAGTGGAAGTGGTTCGAATCTCTCGGGAAAAGTTAGTTGAGGCGCGAGAACTCGGTAACTCACTTCCTATGGATCGAGAGTTAGAACGCGAATTGAGATTGAAATGAGACGGAATAAAATGTTAAAAATTAAACAAAGAATTTATTTCCTAAATCGAAAAAATAGAATAGAATTGGAAATATTTTTCCAAGATTTTCTACGAAGAATTTCCGATGACTTGACAAGAAAAGAACGCACCCGGAAGAATCAAAGTATATGAGTCAGAGCAAAACGTTAGAGCTCCACCATCATAGAGACCTCGGTCTCTACAGCAATCTGAAAGATCTCAATCATCCCGTACTCGAAAATTCTCCCGTTCATTATAGATTTCACAATCTTACGGAGAACGTAGATTCGATCATCAGCAGAACCTTGGATCGTTATCTGTTACAGCTCGACATCATCTACGTAAGGGATTCCGTTTTCGCGACCTTGAAGGAAACGATCGCAAACTCGATCAAGGCGAACATCAAACGGATTTATTTCCGCGAGTTGGAAGCGGACATTCACAACCCCGAAGTTTATAAACAAAAGATTTTGGGATTTAAAAAGAAGTATATCGACAACAAGGAAAAATACGAGGAACTCCTTTTTAAAAACAACTTCGTAGTTTTGGTTTCCTTTATCCACAACAAGGACATGATTCGGATCCGAGTGATGAACAACGTAAAACTCAGTCCGACCGAAGTGGAAAGAATCAATCAAAGAATCGAGAAGGCCAAAATCTACAACGATCTCGCCGAGGCTTTTTTGGAAGCCGGAGACGAAACCGAAGGCGCGGGACTCGGACTGATCATGTCTCTGATCATGTTGAAGAACGACGGACTCTCCGCGACCTCGTATAAGATCGAAAGCCAAGGAAACAACACCAGCGTAATCATAGATATTCCCCTCAACATCACGAAGGAAAATCTTCAGTTACAAAAAACTCAGGACATCATCAAGAACATAGACGGACTTCCTACGTTTCCGAAGTCGATCCAAGACATCCAAGCGATGATCGAAAGACCGAATTCTTCCATCGGACAAATCGCGGAAACGATCAAAAAGGACGTGGCTCTTTCCGCGAATATTCTAAAACTTGCAAATTCGGCCGCGTTCATCCGCGCGAACAAAGTGGAATCCTTGGACAGAGCGATCCAGCTCATCGGACTCAAGGAACTCAATCAACTTCTTTATTCTCTCGGAACCAAACAGATTCTCGAGGATAAGTTTCCTGCCTTTCTTACCATCTGGGAAAAATCGAATCAGTGCGCGTTCTATTGCAAGTTGATCGCGAACAAGATGAATCTTCCCAAGGATACCGTGAGCAATCTTATGTCCGCGGCTTTGTTGCACGATATCGGAGAAATCATTCTTCTTTCCTTGGAAGAAAGAACGATGAAGAGCATCGGAAAAATCTCCGCGTCCAAGGAAATCGCTTCCGCCGTTTCTATGGAAGAAGCCGCATTAGGAATCACTCATACGAAAGTGGGCGCGCTCATCGCGGAAAAATGGAACTTCCCGGATATCTACGCGAAGGCGATGGAATATCATCACAGACCTTTGATCGTTGATGAAGAATTCGCGCCCTATATATATCCGATCTATATTGCCGATATGATGATCAAGATCAACAACGAGGAAGCGAAGTACAGCGAGATTCCCGAAAAGATTCTTCAGTTCTGCAAGTTCGGAAGTTCGGGAGATTTCCATTCTTTCCGAACTAAGGCGCTCGAAAACTTTCTCGCGAGCACGAGATAAAATCCGCGAACGAGTTGAGTCGACTCAAACGCCGAAGAACAACGACGATATAAAACGTTTTTTGAATACGTTCTTATAAAAAGTCGTATTCATTTTTTCGGAACTAAAAGCCAGCTTTTCGTCAGTTATGAAATAAATTTCTCATTTCGCTTTATACCTGTTCGCTTAACAAAATACACCCTTCGGACTATTGTTGCATCTCGGTCCCCGTGCGAGAATAAAACTCGTTAAGGCGACATGCCGGAGGGATCGATGAAAGGCTTTCGAAAATTAGCGAGTGTGGTTTTGGTGGGGGGAGTTCTTTTTTTCGGAGCGAATGCCTGCACGAACTCGCAGGATCCCAATCTGCTCTGGCTTTTGAGCGCGACGCAGGCGAATCCTTCTCCCGCGCCGGACGGGGAACAACCCTTTAGCATTGTGATCAACGACGAAACCGCTCCCGTGGATTTCGTTTTCGATACGACTAAAACGGTGAACGTCAACATTCAGGTTTTAAGCCCGGAATCTCCGATCTCGGGAAGTTTAGTACAAATCTTTAATATAGATAATACCGCGCAGAAGTCCATCTTCAGAGCGGCCACTTCCGAAAACGGGGAAGTAAAGGGAAGTTTCACCATCGACGAAGCGACTCGTAAGGTTTTTCTGAAAGTGGAAGCCTTCGGACAACTCTACGAAGCGGAAATCGAAATCATCAATTCTTACAGCATTTCCAGAAGAATCACCGTGGTCATCAAGGGAAACAGCAACGTCGCCTTCCCCGATAGCGACGGGGACGGAATCGCGGACAAAGACGACGCCTATCCGACGGATGCGACCCGTGCGTCTACGTTCCGTTATCCGACCGAAGGATATTATACGATTTCTTTCGAGGACTTATATCCCGCACAAGGGGACGCGGACTTTAACGATTACAACGTAAGAGCGGTCTTTGAAGAGGATTGGAACGCAAAAGGAGAAGTTTCGAGAGTACGAGCAAACTTCGTTCACGTTGCGAAAGGCGCGGGTTACAATCATACGCTTCATCTTACGATTCCCGGAATCGTCGCATCTTCGTACGCTTTGACAAGATACGGTTTTGACGGAACCACGGTGGAATCCAATACGAGCGGAAACGGCACCGCGATTTCTTCATTGGAAATTCTTTCCAGATCCAATACCACGATCCAAAACTCGAATTCTTCCCGATCCAATACGGTTTTCAAAAAAGGAAAATCCGCAAATCTCGAAGTGATCTTACAAAACGCGGTCAATCGAGTGGCCCTCGGACCCGCACCGTATGATACGTTCGTAAAAGTCATCAATACCAATAAGGAAATTCACTTTCCGAGAAGATACTTTGACGCAAACGGAAAGGACATCTATTTGGATTCTACCGGATTTCCATGGGCGCTTTTGGTTCCCGGAAATTTCCTCTGGCCTTATGAAAGCACGGATATTCGTAAATCGTATCCTTCTTTCAAACCTTGGTATGAATCCGCGGGCAATACCAACCAAGATTGGTATCTGAGTCCCGTTACTTCCGAAGTTTTTCCTGCCACGAATTGAACTTTGAACTCATTTCCCCGGGATTTTCTTCCCGGGGCTTCTTTTTTTCTTTTCTTTCTTAGCGGCGCATGAGATTGTTTTAACCTCTTATGCGGGATTTGAAACCTAAGAATCGAAAACTTCCTTCCTCTCCGGCAATCTTAGAATCGGGTCTTTCTCCCAAATTCTTTTTGAATCTTCTGAAAGAGATTTCTCCGATCGTTGCGATCGACGACAAACAAACGATTCTTTTTGCGAACGAATCCTTTCGTAAGGAGTTCGCGGGGAGTTCCCGCAATTTAATGGGTAAGAATCTATTTCGAATCTTCGGACTCAATCCGGTCGATCAGGAAGAAATGGAAACCAATATCAATCTTTCCAAAAGAGGAAAGGTTCAAAACCAGGAATTCAGAAAGCAGAAGATCTATTACGGTTATTCCGTGTTCCGTTTCGGAGAAAGCACGGGGATCATTCTCAAGAACATCACCGAAAACAAAAGGTTGGAAAGGAAAATCGCCAATCTTCACACAAAGCTCCTACAATCTCAAGAAGAGGAAAGAATCCGACTTTCGCGGGAACTCCACGACGGCGTGGGACAAACCATTCTCGCGGCCAAACTCAACTTCCAAGCCTACAGTAGAAATCCGAAAATCTACGAAGCTCAGTTCGACACCGGGCTATTGTTGATCGATAAGGCGAGTCAGGAACTTCGAGATATTTATACGAACCTTCACCCTTCCACTTTGCGGGAAATCGGTTTGGAAGCCGCGATCCGAGCGCTGAGTTCCGACTTATTTCCTCCGACCGACGTGATCGCCGATTTGGATCTCAACCTAAAACCGGATCTTCAACCGACGATCGCCAATCAGGTATTTAGAATCGTCCAGGAAATCTTTCAGAACGCGATCAAACATTCTCAAGCGAGAAAGATCTCTTTGAAGATCCACGTCAAAGGAAGGCAATTATCCTTGGACGCAAAGGACGACGGAATCGGTTTTCAAGAACGAAAGGTCAGAGCAAGGTCTTCCGGTTTTGGACTTGAAAATATAAGAAGAAGAGTGGAAGATTTAAACGGAAAATTTAAGATTGATTCTTCCGCCGGAAAAGGTACTAAGTTCATCATTCGAATTCCTTTGGAAAAAAACAAAACAACATCCACCAAAAAAATATGAAACCTGCTGTGACAAAAATATTCTTAGTCGATGATCACGCCATTCTCAGAGAAGGGCTTAAGATGATTCTATCCGGACAAACCGGTTTTGAAATCTGCGGAGAATCCGGAGACGCGGAAAAGGCGTTGGATCAAATCGGCAAATTGAATCCAGACTTGGTGATCACCGATATTTCCATGCCGGGCTTGAGCGGAATCGATCTCGTAAAAAATCTGAGAAAGTATTATCCGAACATTCGAACCATCATTCTTTCCCGCCACGACAACAAAGAATACGTTCAAAAATTATTGGAACTCGGAATCAACGGTTACGTTTTGAAAGACGACGCTGGCAACGATCTTCTTCGCGCGATCGAAGCGGTTCACAAAGGGGAAACGTATTTGAGTCCGGGAATCACCGCTCATTTCTTATCCGGCTTTGTGGGCGGTAAACCGGGAGAAGAAAATCAAGACGCCAAAAAAGCGTTCTCCGTTCTTTCGGATCGTGAAAGAGAAATTTTAAAACTCGTCGCCGAAGGAAATTCCAACGAGTCGATCGGAAAGATCCTGAGAATTTCTCCCGCAACGGTAAAGGTTCACCGCGCGAACATCATGAAAAAATTGGATCTTCATAAGGTGGCCGATCTTGTGATGTATGCGATCCGCGCCGGCTTGATCGAATCCTAACTCGCGATCCATAGAGAGCGAGTTGCTGAGTTCTCGCGACCCATAGGAAGCGAGTTGCTGAGTCTATCCGAACGCGATCCGTAAAGAGCGAGTACTGAGTTTATCGATCGCGACCACGCTCAAACACGATTCCACAAAGAACCCCACTCGCCTCGAGCTCTTTCGAGGTGAGTGACACTTCAGAAAATTTTCGTTTTCGGTTTAAAAAACTCGATAAAAGAATTTGACTGCGTCCCATATAGTTGTATTATACAACTATAAATATGAGCGAGTTTCGAATAGAAAACACTTTGGGATATAGGGTCAATCGTTGCGGAATCGCGATGAGACAGGATTTACGACGTCGGTTTAACGAACAAGGTCATTCGATCACACCGGAAGAATGGATCATATTAAACCGACTTTGGGAAAACGACGGCCTCACCCAAAACGAAATCTCCCAAAAGACCATCAAAGACAAAACTACGGTGACCCGTTTTTTGAGTAAAATGGAAGAGGACGGATTGATCCAAAGAAAATCTTCGAAAGAGGATAAACGGGTCAATCACGTGCATCTTACCGCGAAAGGGAAAAAGCTGAAAGAACTTCTCATTCCGATCGCAAAAGAACTGATGTCGAACGCGGCGGAAGGAATTTCGCATGAACATCTGCGAATCACTCTCGAGACATTGAAGCAAATCGAAACAAATCTATCCAATCTTGATTCTTTACAGGATTGAAGGAGACAAATTATGAATCATGAAAAGAAAATCGGTTTTTTAAACGCGGGAGTAGCCCTCTCGGTTCTTATTTTTGGATGCGTTATGTGCTATCGCACCATTGGAATACCTCCGCTCATCATCATCGGCGGCTCCGGAACCATCGGATTTATCCTATGGTATCGTACATATCTTTGGAATCCGATCGAACCTAAGTTGATCCTTCCCTTATTCGTTTTAACGGTCGCGGGTTTACAGGTTCACTTAGTGGAGGAATTTTTCAGCGGTTTCGGTCCGGCCATGAGCCGATTGTTCAACATACCCTGGACCGAAAGCGGCTTTATGCTGATTTTTATGATGGTCGGTCCGATCATTTACACGTTAACCACATTGGGTCTGTTTTATAAGGTGAGAATCGCTGGTTTCGTCGCTTGGTTTATCTTCATCGGTCCCGGTTTCGCGGAGTTCACACATTTCATCTTTCCTTTGATTCCTCCGGCTATCGAACCCGGAAATTTGGCGAACGTGGATCAGGTGATAAAAGGTACGCTCGTGACGAATATGCCGAACTACTATCTTAAAACCACGGGAGTATATTACTTTTCCGGAATGTGCACCGCGATCCTTCCGATGATCCCCGGAGGTTACGCGATCTATCGTTTGATCCGAGAAAGTAAAAACGCAAAGGTGATCCGATAATTTTCCGCGTAACGACTCGACGAAAAGAATTCGTGATCGGCGATCTTATCGCAGATCGTTCCACGCCGTTTGGACCCGTTTCAAGCGGCGTTTTTTATTCTTTTCTTTTTCTATAAAAACGGGAAAAACTGACTCCGTTCGTACATGCGGAGAATATCTCGTATATACGAACTCCGATCGTCAAGCACCTGAGTGCTTTTCAAAGAACACTTAAGTCGGAGACGAACGCGGATTTTTAGGATACATTCCTGACATCTCCGACCAAGGAAGAACAAAAGAACTATGAGCATACAAAGTAGGATTCAGAATTATTTTTTAAGAAACGTGCAGATTTTTAATTTCGCCGCACCCGCGTGGCTTTGGTTTCTTTCTTTGGTCGGAGCGATCGTCGTATTGGCCGCGTTCGCTTACGCAATCTTGGATCTTGGCATGAGACAAGCCGGGCCCTCAGAGTTTATGGTGTACTTTTTTTTCGGAGGGATCGCGGTTCTATTTCTGCTACTGTTTTCTCTTTTGATCTATTCCCTATTTCCGAATTATAAACCTTTTCTAATATTCACTTTGATTATCTCGGCGATTTGTTTTTCGACGAACTCATACGTTCTCAATCACGAAGTATTTCCTCCGTTTACGGAGAGGACGGTTTGGGTTCTTTGGATATCCTTCTTCGTTCTTACGCTTTCCTTTTTTATGGATAAGATTCCTTCGATCGTATTGCCGTTCTTTCAGCCGATTCTGATTTTGGGAGCATTCGTTTCGACTTCGTTCGCTTTGGTTCTTGCCCCTTTGATGATTTTTAGTTGGGCTCTGGTTTGGATGGCCGGTTTGGGTTTTCTTCCCTACGGTCCGTTGTTCGCGATCACCGCGTTCGGTCGGGCGATTTTTAAAATCCATTCTTCCCTGGAGAACAGTCACAAGAAAATCTCCTCGGTCCTGATCCTGACGACGACCGTTTTGTTTATTAGTTATTCTGCATATTATTTCGTTCAGTGGAATCACGCGGAACAAATTCTTTCCAAACCGGAAACGATCCAAGGAAACAATCGGATCGACGGAGATCTTCCGAGTTGGGTGCAAAAGGCTTCGCGTCTCAGAGTCAATCACGTCACAGAAATGGTTCTTCAACCCGATCGAGGATCACAACTCGGTTTGTTCGCGGCTCAGACTCAGTTCGACCCGCTCGCCTATTTCGCGTCGCAAGGATTCGTTTCGATGTTCCGAACCCGATCCGAAAGAATTTCGGGGGAAGACGCCGGAAAAATGTTGCATCTTCTTTTCGGACAATCACACGCGCACTTGGAACGATTGTGGAGAGGAAACTCTCTGATTACGACGGATATCGATTCTCACGTTCAGATTCATCCGGAACTCAGAGTGTCTTATACCGAAACCACCTTGTCCGTTTATAACGAGAATTCTTCCTCGAACAGACCTTGGATCGGTTTCGGTTCGGCGTTTGCAACGCCCGAAGAGGCGATCTATACGATCACGGTTCCCGAAGGAAGTATCTGCACGAAACTTTCGCTTTGGATCGACGGAGAAGAAAGACCGGCGCGACTTACGTTTCGATCAAAGGCGCATAACGCGTATCGAACGATCGTGGGAACGGAACGAAGAGATCCTTCTTACGTGGAATGGTTGGACGGAAATCGACTTCGTCTTAAAATTTTTCCGGTCGATCCTCAGAACTATAGAATGGTGAGAATCGGAATCGTCTCCCCTCTCAAAGCCGAAAAAAATAAACTCATCTACGAAAGAATCCGTTTCGAAGGTCCTGTCTCCGACTTTGCCGATCAAAACGTAAACGTGGATTTGTTTTCCAAGGCGCCGATCGAGTTGGATACTTCGGGAATTTCCCTCAAAGAAAAAATCGTTTCGGATTCCCAGGTTCGTCAATGGACCGGAAGCGCGGGTTTTAGAGGTTGGTCCTTTTCCATTCCGGCCACGGAACCGTCGGGAACGATTTCGGCCGCAGGTGTGACGTACAACGTGTCTCCCTTGAAAAAACAAGCCGCGCGGTTCGAACCGGATAAAATCGTTGTCGCATTAAATTCCGCGCTTCCCCGATCGGAATGGAAGAACGCGGTTCGTAAGATATATTCTTTCGGAATTCCGGTCACAATCCTGACGAACGAATGGTTTCAGACGAACGACGTCGAAAAAGCGATTCGTTATTTGGACGAATGTGAAATTCCTTCGTTCAATCTTTTTCCGATTCACTTGGAGCAACTTTTGACCGCTAAGGTTTCGGGAAAAAATCCCCTTTGGGTCACGGCCGGGGAAACACAATCGATTCCTTTGGGAGAATTGAGAGGTTCCGAACGTTTTGAAGGAATTCAAACTGCTTCGTCAAAACGATCCGAACCCGTAAAGATCGCCGTATTGAACGGAAAACATTCCGAATACGTAGCGAGCCTCATAGATATCAATCAAGTCGTGTCCGTCGCGGAAAACGAAGAAGAACTTTATAATGTTCTAAAGTATAAAAGCGTAAACATTCCCGTAGACGACGAAAACGAAATCGCGCTTCCCTATTCCGGTTTGACCCTGGAGAAATCGGACAAAACCAAAGAAACGCGACCCGGCTCCGATCTTTTGATCCGAATGGCGATTCAAAGAAAAATTATGAAACAACTCGGAAAACGTTTTTTCGATCGCGATTTGGAAAACGGCGATCTCGTCGATCTCGCAAAGGATGCGATGGTTGTTTCTCCCGTTTCTACGTTGATCGTTTTGGAAACGGAACGCGACTACACGCGTTTCGGAATCAACGCGAATTCTTCCGCACTCGGTCAAAGCAAACTGGAAGCTCCGGGCGCGGTTCCCGAACCGGAAGAATGGTTGTTGTTTGTTTGTATCGTTTTCGGCGCGATCTTCTATTGGAAAACGAAAAAGCGCTATTCGCTTAACAATTAACGGCTCGGTAAAAGAACGGAATCGAAAATAAATAATCGAAGAACGGAACGAAGGTAAAAAAAAATATGACGACTACCTTATTGACGACTTTCGATGCGAGCGCGAAGAGACGCGCGCTTTTTTCGATCGGAATTCTTTCGATCCTCTGTTTGATTCCGATGATTCGAGTCGGACAGGATCTTTTGAGTGCGCGTTCCGTTTTTGAATTGTATCCGATTTTGTTTCTTCCTCTTTTAATCCGATCCCGAACCGAAGACGAAACGATTTCGAATTTCAAAAAAACGATTCTTACGTTTTTGCCGGGAACTCTATTCGTGATTTTCGGAATCGTATTTCAAAGACTCAGCCTCGTATGGATCGGTTCTTTTTGGAATCTTCTTTGTGTGTTTCATCTCGGAGGAATCCGATTCGCATGGCCCGCGCCGTTTTTGATCTTTGCAATTCCTCCGATCACCGGATTCGGCTCCTTGTTTATCGGCTACAAACTTCGTTTGATCGTGACTCAGATAGCGGTTCATTTCATTCAACTTGTGGAAAAGGGATCGATCGCCGTCGGCAATCAAATTCTATTTCACGGAGAATGGTTTTTAGTGGATCGGGTCTGCGAAGGTATGAAGATGGGGCTCGCTTCGATTCTCATCGCAGCGGCGTTTGCGCTTCGATCCGATCGAAGGGGCGCGATTCTGATCGGAATGATCGCGCTTCCACTTTGGTTTTTTTCCAATCTTTGCCGGATTTGTCTCTTGGTTTTATTTCAGATCCCAGCGGCAACTTGGAGACACGAATTCGTAGGAGTCGTTCTTTTTATCTGCGGCGTCGTAATTCCTCTCGCGATCTTATCCTTGATCTTTCCGAACTCCGATCCGAAAGAATTCAATTTTTCGAATATAGTTTTACGTTCTCCTTCGAAAATTCTTTGGTCGATTCTTCCGTTGTTGACGATCGGCTTTTTATTTTCGAACCGTTTGATTCCGATCAACACCCGCTCTTGGCCGTCTCAAATCCACTCGTTTCGATTGGATTCGGAGTCTACGTTGAAAGATCCTCGGATCGCGGTGTATCGTTCGGGCGAGAATTATCTGATCTTAAAAAGGGAATTGTTCGCGATCGGCACCGGTCACGACCCGAGAATCTGCTTCGAAGCCGTGGGATTCTCGTTTACGGAACAAGGCGGAGACAACGGAATCAACCGGGGACAACTCAAAAGTCCGTCCGGGGCGAATCCGATTCTTCTTTGGTGGTTTTCGATCACCGAAAATAATACGTTAGACGAAACTGGATTGGCGAACATAGAGAATCATACGCCTCGGAGATCGACTTCCGAATTGGATTGGAGATGGAAACGTTTTCTGGGAGCAGATGTGATTCAGTGGAATTTATACGGTCCGAACGAAAAAGAACTCTATCGAATTGCGAAAACGATTTCTAAAGATCCGATCGGTTTTGGAATTTGAAAGAGAAGAAACCCAAAACATCATCGTTGTCGCTTATCAAAAACCGATTGCTTTCTTTTAAAACGAAGTCATTGCCGAACACAGACAAGTTTTCGGCTACTATTACAAGGCTGAGTAAAGCCGGCCGCAATGGAAGTATCCGCAGTGGAATTTCCGACTCCGTATTGAGCACTACTTCCCGCGGTTCCATCGCCCCAACTCGAACAATGATCCACGCTCGTAGTCCAATCCGCTTCGATACCGGTCCACCATGAGACCGCCCCGGGATCAATTACACTGAGAGTCGGAAAAACTACAACCCCTCCGGCATTTGTAGTAAACACTTTTACGGGAGAAGCTACGGTTCCTTTATAGTAATCCTGATTGGGAAGAAGAACCCAACTTATATTTTGTGCGGTCGTTGTACAAAAAGCGGTCGTACACGCCCTTCGGGTCGGAGACGCAATCAAAGCCTTGTAATCCGTTCCGGTTCCGGGCAAAGAAGCAAAGTTCGCATTCTTTTCGTTCGCGCATTTCGTATCCGCACCGGCAATGTTTCCTAACGCACCATTGGTGGAAGCGGTTGTTACAAAAATATACTTAAACAAAAGATTCGGATTCGACGGGTTGTTCGTTCCGTTATCGGCCGTGTTGTTTTGATTGAGAAGTCCGAGTAAAAGAACGCTCGAGTTCACATCGGGAAATGGGGTCGAACAGGAAAACAAGAGCCCGACCAAAAGTAAAGAAAATGCCGATTTCAGAATATTCTTACCCGAAATAGAAGCACAAATTTTATCACTTTTGAATATACTAGTTTCATGATGCACAAAATCGTTCTTAAAAATCACTCGAACTCCTTTCGAAAGCTGAGTTCGATCCTTCCCAGGGAAAGAAAAGAATTCGGTTGTATGTTCGGCTGATTCCATCGGGACAATCCTTCCGATTTTGATTCTATCAAAACCGTCGTGGATTGAAAAGAACGTTTTTCCAACCACACGTTCAAGCCGTAACTCAAAAGGGCTAAGACGCCTATTCCCACTTGATTATTTTGATGCGTTTTGTATTCTTTTTTATCCTCGTCCCTTTGTTGAAACAGATAAAAGGAAACGGGAAGCGGAGTCGTCAATGCGGCTAACGTTAAGAATGCGGGATCGTTCGAAGAGGATTGAGAAAGGGAATTTCCGGCCGTTCTTTCCGCGTTACCCGCGATCGCGAGCGCCCCGAACCATAAAAAGATCAAAGAAGCCTTTTTGTGTTCCTTTCTTTCGATCGGAAGCAAACCTGGAACCCAGACCTTCCAAGTGGACACTCCGGTTATGGCCTGTTTTTTTTCGGCTTCGTAAACGCTTTTGGGCCGATCGTGTTCGACAAGAAACGAAGACCACTGACTCCAAGAGGAAGGTTTTCCGAAACGATTGAGCGCCGAAATTCGAAACTCGTATTCTCCGGCGGGAATCAGAAATTCCAAGCTGTTCGTGGCTACCTTTTCCTCCGCGACGAGAGTTTCGGGGTCCGAAATTTTACGGACTTCCACCTTGTATCCGTTGTTTCCCTTTACCTCGTTCCATTCTATGTAAAAGGTGTATTTCTTATCTTCCGAATATGCAGAATAACTAATAAACAAACAAAGCAGAAGTAGAATTTTTCCCGCTAAAGATTTCAATCGTCTATTCCCCTTTTTTACCGGTCGTTTTCGTTTCCGGCGCCGCTAAGTCTTCTCTCAATACGATTTTAAAATCCGCTTTGATTTGATTGGCTTCGTTCCCTTCTTGGATCAAGGTCCAGGAGAATTTTCCCACGTCCAACACGCTTAGATCCGTTAGACGAAACGATTCTCCGTTTACCGAACGTTTGAGAATGGATTCTCCACCCGCCCCGTAAAGATTTAGACTCCATTTTTCGTTCTTGGAGTTCGAGTTGTGTTTCCATCGGAACACGAGCGAATTCTGCCCCGTCATATCCACGGTTCTTCCCTTGATCGGAAACACGAGCGTCGGAATCGAAGAATTTTCCTTATCGTTTTTTATACCGTTCGCATTAGCGGAAGTCGTATTAACTCCGCCGTTCTCCGTATTGTTTGCGGACGACGCGGAACTTTCTTCCGGTTTCGGCGATGTCGCATTAGCAAGGGAAGAATTTTCGGGCTCGACATTCTTTTGTGCGATCTCCGTTTTTTCCACCTGAAAGGAACGCGCTTCGGAAACCGATTCGGTTCCGGGAAGATTGGAGAACGACTTCACTCTCCAATGATATTTTCCGCCGGACAAGGGAATCGATATCGAAGTTTTAAAAACGGTAAGTTGTCTCAGGCCCGTTTTAAAATCGGCGGACTCGGAAATTTCAAGAATATAACCGGTCGCCAATCGGGACGGTTTCCAACGAAAGGATTGCAGGGAAGTTCCTTCGAGGTTCGTGTTCTTCAAAGGAAAAAGCAAGGTGACCGGAGGATTGGGAAGAATTCTAAACTTACGAACCTCGGAGATTTTTTTCTTATCGGCGGAAACAAGTCTCCAGTAGTAGATCCCTTCGGGAAGATTTGCGTCTGCGTATTCTCCCTTAAATTCCTTTTTGAGAATGATCGGATTAAAACTTCGATTTAACGAAATTTCCAATAATCCGACTTGGGAACTCGGATCCGATTTCCATTTGAATCCGATCTTCGCTTCTCCCGTTTCCGGAAAAATCCTATAGTTGTCTTCCGGTTCGATCAGTTTCCATTCTTCCCGAATCGGTATTAAAACGTTTTCTCCGACCTTCGCCTTTTGACCCTCTTGGATTTCTCCGCCCGTTTGATCGGAGCCGATCCATTTGAGTTTTCCTTTGGCGAGTTCGACGAGATTTTCACCGGTCGCTTCTCGCGTTATGCGAAACAGGCTCGGTTCGCTGGAGGACTTTAAAGTTGTCTTTGCCGAAATCAAACTCACGGATTTGCCGGATTGAACCCGCACGGAACCTTCCTCCAATTCGATCAATTCCTCTTCTTCCTTGAGATTGATTACGATCATGGATCTCGGATCCAGTTCGAACTTGGTTCCCGACGTTAAGGTGACGACCGCTTCCGAAAGTTCGTCCGTTCTTACGGAATCGTGATTGAAGATCGGAAAATTCTGTTCCACGTCCTGCCAGATCATTCTATCCGAGAATTTTCTCTGAGCGGTTCTGTATTTGAACGTGATGTTCCCGACGGTTTCCTTTCTTCCTTCTCCGAAATCCGCCGCGCCTTCTCTCCAAAAAAGAAAAAGCGACGCGACGAGCGCGAGAAGGGACAGAACCCCCACGTGAATCTCCTTTCGAAATTTTGAATATAGATTCATGCCAAGGACCGGGAAGGCGATTCGGGATCCGGAATTCCGCACAACACGCGCAATTCCTCCAAAGACTTAGGGCAATCCTGATCGTCTTTCCAACCTAACACCGCGTAGATGGACTGAGGTTTTTCCTTTCCCCGAATCCAAACGGGAGGAAGTTCCACGAAGTTGAAATGATCTTTTCCTTGTTGATAAGTGCTTTCGGAAATCAGGATGTCCGTTCCGAATTCCTTGTTTAAGTATTCGATTCTCGACGCGAGATTGACCGTGTCTCCGATCACGGTGAATTCCAATTTTTTTTCGGAACCGATCTGCCCCACGATCACCGGACCGGAGTTGATTCCGCAACCGAAACGGGTAAACGGTCTTCCGATTTCGTGACCCTTTCGATTGAACTCGATCAAGGCTCTTCGCATTAACAAGGCGGCGTTGATCGCGTTTTTCGGTTCGTTTCCGTCGTGAACGAGCGCGCCCCAATGCGCCATAACCGCGTCCCCGATAAACTTATCCACGATTCCTTGCGTAAGATGAATACATTCCACCATTTCGGTGAAGTACTGATTTAAAAATTCGACGACTTCTTCCGGTCTCATCTTTTCGGACATTCCCGTAAAATTTCGAAGATCGGAAAAGAACACGGTGACTTCCCTGTTTTCTCCTCCGAGTTTCAGATCGGAAGATAACGCGCGTTCGGCGATCTCCTTGTTCACGAACTTACCGAAGGTGCTTTTGATTTTTTCCCGTTCTTCGAGTCCTCTCGCCATTCTTAAGAACAAATTGGTGAGAACCCCGACTTCGTCGTGTGTGGTCGGACGTATGTCTACGTGATAATTTCCCTGCTCGACCTTTCTCGTCGCGGTAAGAAGTTGAATGATCGGAATCGTAAGAGTTCTCGAAAATACGAACACGACGAAAAACGCGACGGACAAAACCGAAATCATGATGAGAAGATTCTGTCTTCGGATTTTATAAACCGCTTCGAACGCGAGATCGGCGTCTAACGTGGAAAGAATTCCGAGCCCGCCGACTTCGAGCTGTTGATACGAACCGAGCATTTCCCTTCCTTCGAAGTCGAAACGTTGCGAACCGTTGTCGGAAGGACTGCGGAGCATATTCTCCACAAGAGGATGTTTTTTATAATCCTTGCCGGAGATCGCCTCCTTATCGTTGGAATGTGCGATCAGATTTCCGGAAGAATCCACCACGAGCATTTGAAAGAAGTCGGTTTGTCTCACGGCAAGAAAGGAATCCAAAAATTCCGTGGCGGAAAAAACCAAACCCGATATTTCGGTTCCGTTTTCGACGGGAAGTAAAACCGCAACGGCCGGGAAACCAAACTCGGAAGAAACATTCAAAACTTCTAATGTACCGGACAAACGAGAGGACGCTTTTTCCAAAGCGGTTTTCAGAGTTTCGGGATCGGGAACTCCCGAAACGGAATTGTTTTTTAGGAATTTCAAATTCCAAAACAAGGAACTGATCTCGCGGACGGATTCTCCCGGTTTGGATCGGAAACGCACGTAAGCGACCGCATTCGAGTTTGCCCGGAAGAATTTTTCGGATTCGGCGGGACGGAAATCCTGAATCTTGCGGGTGGTTTCCTTGAGTTGTCCGCTTAGTTGAAGACCGGTCATTCTCGCCAAAGAAAGGTTGTATTCCTGGATGAGAATCTCGCTGTACTTTCTGAAAAAATACGTGGCCATCGTAATCATCAAACTCATGCTGATCATGATGATCGCTGAAACGATGGAGAGAAGTTTCACGCGGATCGTAAAACGGGAAGGACGAAACGGCTCGAATTCCTGTCCGTGAATCCGATGAGGATACTTTAGAAAATCATGATATTTTGATTCTATTTCGGATGCGATTCCGCGACGGGTCCAAACGAGACAAGGAGCGTTGTGGGAACGGTTTTTTAAGAATTGAAAAAACTTTTCGGAGGATTCTCCCGTGCCGGAAAGAATCTTATCGCTGTCCGCGGACGAAATCGTAAAACCGCCTTGTTTCAGATCGCGCACGAGTTTTAAAAAGTCGTGGGACTTTTTGAGGGACTCGGCCTCTTTTCCCGGAAGACAAAAAACGACCTCGCGGATTCCGAGCGAAAGTTTCTCGGAAATCAGACTTCGGATTAATAAATCGGGGTCTTCCGAATCGGAATGCAGATTCGGCAATTCTTCCCAACGAATCGGTTGATCGTTCTTCCTTTTCAATAAATCAAGCAGGCTGGACATCCGTTCCCTGTTCTCCTTAATTCTGGAGTAGAATGAAGATGTTTTTTATCCTGTCATCCTAAAATCGAAAATTTAAACAGAAGACATAGTTTTACGGGAACGATTTGAACGAAAACGGACACAAATAGGACAAAGAAGAACTCCCGTTCCGCGTTTTATTTTAGTTTGATCGCGCCCCATTTTTCCCGAGCTTTTTGAATCCAACCGGAAGTGTCCTTTTCCCAAAGAACTTGGACGTCGTGATCGTAGTTGAGATACAACTTTCCGTCTACGATCTTCCATTGATTCGGATCGATACTTACCTTTTCACCCATCGCGATTCCGTACGCGCAATAACCTCCGAACTGAGGGGCGTATTGATCCGGACGTTCGCGAAAGAGTTTTAGATTTTCGGCCGAGGAGAATCTCCAATCGGCTTCCTTCCAACGAAACGAAAATTCCTTTTTACCTTCGACCGGTTTCCCCAAAGTGAAATACGCGACGGGATCATAACCGTTGAGGGCGAGATCCTTCCAAAACGTCTTATTGATTTCGGAAGCGTTTAGGGAAAGAACCGAAAAAAGGACGGCGATCGAGAAAAACTTTTTCATTTTGACCTCGTTTCTTAATTCGATTTAATTTTTCAAATGTTACGCGAAGTGAACGAAAACGATTTGGCCTTGCACGATTGGGATTCGACTGAAAACTATGTTTCATGGATTGGAACTTTCCGCAGATCTGGTTCTCGAAGGAATTTCTGACGGAGCTCGGAACGGCGACGGGAATTTTTCTGTTCGTATTATTTTTCGGTTATGTATTGGGCGATCGAATCGTTCCCCGATTGTCCGGGGTTTTATTTCAGAATAAAATTCCGAGTTCGCATCCGCTCTACAAAGCCGGAAGAAGAATCATCCGTTTGCTTTTCTTTCTGCTCGCGTCCTTTTTGTTTCTTAAATTCTTAAAACCGATTTCCGTTTCCGGAGAAGCCTTCTTTTTGGGGTTTAGAATTCTTTCGATCATCCTTTTGACGTTCGCGCTCGTTCATCTTTTTTCGGCGGTGTTCGAAACGTATTCCGAAAAAACGGACGGTTTGATCTCTTCCGCGTCCATCATCAGCAACGTGATCCGAATTACGTTATTCGCCATCGGGGTTCTTTTGATTTTACAATCGCTCGGGATTTCGATCGCGCCGATCCTGGGAGCGCTCGGAGTCGGAGGTCTTGCGGTCGCTTTGGGTTTACAACCCACTTTATCGAATTTGTTTTCGGGTTTGAGCATTCTGCTCGGCAAACAACTCAAAAAAGGTGATTACGTTCGGCTTCAAGGGGAGAATCTGGAAGGTTACGTGCAGGACATCACCTGGAGAAGCACCACGATCCGGAGATTCAACAACAGCACGATCGTAGTTCCGAACTCGGTGATGGCGTCTTCGGTTTTTACGAACTTCGATCTTCCCACGAAAGAATTTTCGATTCAGATAGAAGTCGGCGTCGCTTATCAATCCGATCTGGAAAAAGTGGAATCCCTTTCCGTCGAAATCGGAAAGGAAGTTCTCGGAAAATTCTATAAGACGACTTCCGCGCCCGAGGTTTCCTTCGCTTATCAAAAGTTCGGGGAGAATTCGATCGACTTTAAGGTCGTTCTTCCTTCGCTCGAGTTCACGGATCAATTTCCGATCAAACACGAATTCATCAAACTTCTTCATTCCCGTTTTCAAACGGAAGGAATCGAACTCCGTCTTCAGAAAAAATGATCCGCGGCGTCTTCAAAAGAATATTCTACTATTGGAATGTGCTGAGCGTCGACATAGTATGCGGTTCGGTCGCTTCGGCGTGGTTCGCGTCCTCCATTCTCCATACGAAAATGAGAACCGCGTTTTGGTTTTTATTACCGGCCGCCGTTTGGGTGATCTACAGCGCGGATCATCTCGTGGACGGCTGGAAACTGCGCGAAAAAAGCGAAAATCAACGCCACGAATTCCATTATAAAAATAGAATATTCTTAAGCATTGTCACCTTGTTCACCGCGATCGTTTGTTTCGTTTGCGGAATCCTGTTTCTTCGGGAATGGGTTTGGACCGTCGCATTGATCATAGGAAGTTTCGTATTTCTGCACATGGCATTTGCGTATTTGCAAGTTTCCTTTTTTTGGAAGGAATGTTCGGTCGCGGTTCTTTATACCGCCGGGATTTGGTTCGGGCCGATCCTATTGACCGAAAACGCGTCCGATGAAATCTGGATTCCCTGTTTGTTGTTTTTTATCGCGGCCTTATGCAATTCTTTCGTGAATTCTTATATGGAAAGGGAAATCGATCGAAAGGAAAACGCGGAATCCATTCTAAGACAAGTTTCTCCGGGCGCCTTGAAAAAATCCGTTTTCACGTTAGGCGCAATCGGAATGGCTTTGAATCTTTTTTGGCTCGGGAAAAATAGCGGATCGATTCTTCCCGAATTTCTGTTTCTGAGTTTAGGTTTTTGGATTCCTACGCAGATTCTTCTTTTTGAAAATTCTTTTCAGAAAAATCAAATGTATAGAATTTTCGGAGAAGGTTATTTTATTCTCGCCTGCCTTCCGGTTATGGTTCGGTGATCGTTTCCGCTTTGACTGCGGGTGGGATCCGTAAAATCCAACGAAGCGCGTCGTAAAACTTCAGAGTTTTCAGAACGGGATTCAACCAACCCGTAGTGATGCAAAAATACGTGTCGTGCGGCGGAGTATGATGCACCTTGTGATGCGCCGGACCCAAAATCAATTTATACTTTTGTAATGTTTTAATAAATGCGTTCGGAGAATCCTGATGCGCCCATTTGTGGATCTGATTCGTCGCAAAAATTCCCCACAAAAGAAAAAACCAAAACAAAGCGATCAAAGAACTTACGACCCCTTCGGACTCCCAAAAGAAAACATAATATACTAATATAGGAAGGGAAACCAGACAGTTATTTCCGTTGGTTTCTATAAAATCGTGTCTTGTGATTCCCTTAGGATCGACGTGATGATCTCGGAACGGGAAGATAAACGCGGGACCGAAAATCGGAGTCGTTTCGGAACCGACGCTGTCGCCTAAAAAATGAACCAAACCCGAAATGAAATCGGCTCCGAGCCAGGACAACAAAACGACCGAAGGAATCGCCCAAAGAAGATAGGAATTCGAAACGGAATCGTTCTCAAGGATTTGAAAAAGTCGAAAACCCAAATAGACGGATAAAAAAACGAAAGCGATGACGCTGAGAGTTTCGAAAATTCTATGAATCGTAAGATCCGGTCTTTGAAGCGGAGTTGGTTCTGGTTTCATACGTTTGCCTTTTGTATTCTTATCATAGATAAGAATTCAGGCGAGATTTTTTCGACGAAGAATGCGTCCGTCGCAAAAAAAATGAAACTTTACAGAGAGATCCTTCGTTCGATTCTAAGTTTGAGATGACTCCTCTTTCGTTCAATACTCCCGGCTTATTGTTTCCGGCGATTTCGCTTTTGATGCTCGCATATACGAATCGTTTTTTGGGTCTTGCCAATCTTGCGAGACAACTCATCGGAAAGTATCAGGAGAATAAAAATCCGGATCTTCTTTCCCAGATTCGAAACCTACGCTTTCGTCTTTCTTTGATTCGACATACGCAAAGCATGGGAGTTTTGAGTTTACTTTCCTGCACTTCTTGTCTGACCGTTCTCGCCTTCGATCTTCAACAAACGGCTTGGATTCTTTTCGGGGTCGCCCTTCTTTGTTTGGTCGCGTCTCTTTGTATTTGCCTTTTGGAAATTCATCTTTCGGTTCACGCTTTGGACATAGAAATGCACGCGTTGGACAAAAACGACTGATCGATTTATAAATCCGATCGACGAATCTTTCTTCCCCGCAAAAGTGCGTTCCGAATCGTCTTCGTTTGGATAGGCGATTCTTCGCATTAAAATTCCGTTCGGCACGGAAGAATTCTTGAAATCCTTTTCCGTTCTTAGAAAACGTTTCCTTTTGTGAGGAATTATAATGAACGAAACATTTTATAAGGACAAGGTCGTTTGGATCACGGGAGCCTCTTCCGGGATCGGAGAGGAACTCGTAAAGGAAGCGGCCAAAAGGGGCGCGAAGATCGTCCTTTCCGCAAGAAGAACCAAGGAATTGGAACGGGTCAAAAAAGAATGCGGACTTACCAAAACGAACAGTTTGATTCTTCCCTTAGATTTAGAAGATTATAAAAAACTAAAGAACATTCCTAAAAAAGTAGTCGATCAGTTCGGGCGCATCGACGTTCTAATCAACAACGGAGGAATCAGCCAACGCTCCTATACGTACGAAACTTCTTTAGAAACTTATGAAAAACTCATGGACGTGAATTACTTCGGGAACATCGCGCTTTCACTCGCGGTGCTTCCCGTTCTCCGCAAACAAAACGGAGGAACGATCGCATCGATTTCAAGCGTGGCAGGTTTGTTCGGAGTTCCTCTTCGAAGCGGATACAGCGCGACCAAGGCCGCCCTCACCGGTTTTTACGAATCCTTACGCGCCGAAAACGTAAAGGAAAACGTAAAGGTTTCGTTGATTTATCCGGGCTTTATCAGAACGCAGATTTCCAACAACGCCCTTAAAGGGGACGGAAGCAAACAGGGAAGAATGGACGAGGTGATCGAAAAGGGAATCGCACCGGACGAATGTGCCCGCAGAATCTTGGACGGAATCGCGGAAGACAAACTTAAGATCGTCATCGCGGGAAGCCGAGAAAGGCTCGGAATTTTTATGTATAAATTCTTTCCCGGAATTTTCGCGAAGATGATCGCCAAAGCCAAAGTCCACTAATCATTGTTATACGGAATGATCCAATGAAAAAGAATTCGATTCGAAACGCGTTCGTCGCCGTTCTTTGTCTACTTTCTCTCGCGTTTTTGCTTTGGTCCTTATGGAATCCGCTCCCCATCGTCAAGTTCGTTCTTCGTTATACGGACGTGATGGAAAGGATTCGAAAAAATTCTCCCTTGCCTCCGAAAGGAGTCGCACTGGATCACACAGTGGAAGTTATCAAAGTCAAGAACACGACCGCGATTTGGCTCGATCGAAAAAATTCCTTCCAAGGCGTTCTCGTTTATCTTCACGGTGGTGCGTATCTCAAAGGTCCATTTGAAACGCAGTGGAAATACGTTTCGAGAATGATTCGAAAAACTTCCATGGCCGCTCTTGTGATCGATTACAAAATGCCTCCCGGATTTCCGTTTCCGCACGGACTCGAAGGCTCGTTGGAATTGATCCGCGAACTGCAAAAAGAAGGCTCTCTCGCGAATCGTTGGTTTTTGTTAGGCGACAGCGCGGGCGGAGGTTTGGCTCTTGCGATCGCGTTTCGTCTGAGAGAAACGAAGTCCTCTCTTCCGCAAGGTTTGATTCTCATGTCGCCTTGGCTCGATTTAAACATGGACAATCCGAACGTGGATCTCGTCGCGCCGGAGGATCCGATGCTTAAGAAAAAATTTCTGATCGATTCGGCAAATCAATACGCGCCTAACGCGGATTTAAAGAATCCTTTGATTTCTCCCGTGTACGGTGACGTGAAAGGTTTGCCTCCGATTCTGTTGCAAACGGGAACCTCGGACATACTTTTACCCGATATCCGAAAGTTTTACGAAAAGTGTAAGGAGAACGGAGTTTCGATTCGATATGAAGAATATCCCGAAGCGTTTCACGTTTTTATGATGTTGAATCCGCTGAAGGAAGCGAGAAGAGCGATCGATTCTCAAAAAGAATTTTTACTTCGGTAATACGTTAGGCGGCTTTGCATTTATGGCGACAAACTACATTCGATTCGTCAAAAAGAATCATATCGATTGGGGGAAAATCGAAAACGGAAACGTTCTCCCCTTACACTGCGGAGATAGATCCACAAAAGACTTTCTCGAATTTGTTCGGAAAAAAAAGAAACCCGCGAAGACGAAGACCCAAACAAAAACGCAAAGTCTTTCTTTAAAAACCGTTTCGATTCTTTCGCCGATCACTGCTCCGTGTCAGATTCTTTGTCAAGGCGCCAACTACAGACAACATCTGATCGAATCGGGTCTCGATCCGGATGAAAAAAATTACAATCTATTCTTCACAAAATCGGACGCTTCCCTTTCTGTTCCGATCGGAGAAGTCGTTCGGCCCGCGCACGTAAAACTTTTAGATTATGAGATCGAACTCGGTCTCGTGTTCGGAAAAGGTTTCGATCAACCTCTTGCAAAGAATTCCTCGAATATAAGCGAATACATAGCCGCATTCTTTATGGCAAACGACGTTTCCGCGAGAGACATACAACTTCCGCAAATGCAGTGGTATAAGGGAAAATCGTATCGAACCTTTTGTCCTGCCGGTCCTTATCTCGCCGTTTTGGACCCGGGGGATTTCGAAGTTTTGGGTTCGTTGGAATTGAATCTTTCGGTAAACGGAGAAGTCCGTCAAAAAGACAAGGCTTCCAATCTGGTTTTCAATCCGATCGAAAGCGTTTTGGAATTATCCGAATTTTGCAACGTTTCACCGGGAGACGTTTTGTTGACGGGAACTCCTTCCGGTTGCGCGCTTCTCGCTCCCGGAAAGTTCATTCAAAATATTGCAAGTCTTTTGCCCGAAAAGAAAAAATGGAAATTGTTCGTCAAGGGTCAGAGTAAACGACGTCAATATCTTCAACCTGGCGACGTCGTTCGTTCCACGATCCGCACTCCGGACGGAAGGATCGATCTCGGAGAACAGATCTTAAACATCGTCTCCGAGTAAATCCAAGTCGGCGGTTCGTTAGACTGCGTCAAAGTCGAAACGAAACCGTCTGGCGAATCCACATTAGTCGAAATTCTCCAAGCGATCTTGAAACTTTGTCCGTTTTGTCAATGCAATTTTCATCGCGCTTGTTTGTCGGACCAAGTTGTTCATCGGAAGAATTTTCGTACGTTCTTTGAAACGTAGTAGTTCCTACATTCTTTCGTCTTCAAAGCAAATCTTCCGGCAACCTGCAGGAGTTCCCACAATCAAGGAGCGCTGTAGATCTCCGCTCCTTGTTCCAAAAATTCTTTGGACTTTTCCTCCATTCCGATCTCGACCGCCTTCGATTCTTCGATTCCTTTTTCTTCCGCGAACTTTCGGAGTTCCTGAGTGAGATTCATCGAACAAAAATGAGGTCCACACATGGAACAAAAGTGCGCGGTCTTCATACGATCCTGAGGAAGCGTTTCATCGTGAAAGGACTTCGCGGTTTCCGGATCCAAAGACAACGCGAACTGATCTTCCCAACGAAATTCAAAACGGGCCTTGCTCAAAAGATTGTCTCTTTCGATCGCGCCCGGATGACCTTTCGCAAGATCCGCAGCGTGCGCCGCGATCTTATACGCGATCACTCCTTGTTTCACGTCCTCTTTATCGGGAAGACCGAGGTGTTCCTTGGGAGTTACGTAACAAAGCATCGCCGTTCCGAACCAACCGATCATCGCTGCCCCGATCGCGGAAGTGATATGATCGTAACCCGGAGCGATGTCCGTGACAAGAGGGCCTAACGTGTAAAACGGAGCTTCCTTGCAGAGTTTCATCTGAAGATCCACATTCTCCTTAATGAGATGCATAGGAACGTGACCCGGACCTTCGATCATCACTTGAATGTCCTCTTCCCAAGCGCGAGAAGTCAACTCGCCCAACGTTTCCAATTCTCCGAACTGAGCCTTATCGTTTGCGTCCGCGATGGAACCCGGACGTAAACCGTCTCCGAGGGAGAATGAAACTCCGTATTTTTTCATAACCTTCAAAATCTCGTCGAAGTGAGTGTATAAAAAATTCTCCTTATGATGCGCGAGGCACCATTTCGCCAAGATCGATCCGCCTCTGGAAACGATTCCCGTCACTCGGTTTGCGGTAAAAGGAATATAACGCAGAAGAACTCCCGCGTGAATCGTAAAATAATCCACGCCTTGTTCGGCTTGTTCCTCGAGCGTCTCCAAGAAAACTTGAATGTTCAAATTCTCCGCTTTGCCCTTCACCTTTTCCAGAGCCTGATAAATCGGAACGGTTCCGATCGGCACGGGAGAATTTCTCAAAATCCATTCTCTCGTTTCGTGAATGTTTTTTCCCGTGGAAAGATCCATCACCGTATCGGCTCCCCATTTGACGGACCAGTGAAGTTTTTCGACTTCCTCTTCGATCGAAGAACCGAGCGCCGAATTTCCGATGTTCGCATTAATTTTTACGAGAAAATTCTTTCCAATGATCATCGGTTCGAGTTCGGGATGGTTTCGGTTCGAGGGAAGAATGGCGCGACCCGACGCGATCTCGGAACGAACGAACTGCGGATTCATATTCTCTCGAATGGCCACATAACGCATCTCTTCGGTGATGATTCCTTTTTTCGCGTAATACATCTGAGAATGGTTCGTGTCGCCCCGATCCAATCGTTTTTGAATCCATTCCTTGCGAAGAGGTGCGATTCCGTTTTTGTAATCGGAAGGGGATTTATCGGAAAGCGCTCCTTCCGTATGATACGATTTGTATTCGGTTCCGTCGGTAAGACGGATCGTTTTGAGTGGGACTTGAAATTCTTGAGTGGGTTCCATACATTCTCCTGACCGCCGGTTTGGAGATGGAACTGAGGGGACGCCGTTAAAAACTAGATATCGAAAAAAATCCGATTCGAAAATATCGAGCGAAAGCGCGACCTTTTCAAAAGAAAAATTTAACTGATCCGTTTTCCTACGCAGGCCTTATCCTGATCAGGTTCCGGGGACTCTCTCAGAGGCTTCGTAAAGCCCCACCCCCAACGGTTTCAAGAGTAGAATCTCAAGAAAAGAATCCGATGACAAGTAGAAAAAGACGTTTTGTTTCCAACCTAACAAGGCGCTTACGGAAGAATTTCCCTTCCGTCCAGTTTCCGAAATGGAGAATCTTCATTTATAACTCTCAGAGTAAAAATCCGCTCAAAGACAAAAAATAAAATCGGTTTTTCCAAAATCTCTCCAGGACCGTTTCGAATTTTTACGTCGCAATTCGGATGAACCTTTGAATCCAAATACATAACATCTGTTATAAATAAGTTAAAAAATGATCGCTCACTTTTTAGAATTTTGGGAACTTTTCAGCCTTTTCGCGAAATCCTGTTTGACACTAATTCGCGAACTTCTAAAGTTTCACCCTGTGTCCGGGATTCAGGAAATAGATACAACTTCCGGAAACACAATCAAATTCAAATTGAATCGTGAGTAAGGAGTTATCAATGGTTCGTAACATGAGTAAGGTGTTGCTTGTCCTAGCCGTACTGTTGTCATCGGTTGCAAGCTTAAGTGCAAAATCATACGCAGTTGTAGGATTCGGTCTTCAATTAGACTTGGGTCAATTAGGTGGAACGATCACAAAAGACGGTTTGGACGCTGCAAGTTATTACGGTCCCGTCCGTTCTTCCAATACTTGTACAGTAGGTGCGGATGCGGGTTGTATCCAAGATCCTTCTAAAGCGGCTGGAACTGGAACATACGTTGGTGTTGCTCCCAGAAGAGCGATCCCTGCTGAAAACAGACTGATCACTCTCGACAGAACAACCGGCGGTTTAGTAAACGCAAGATCCACCAAAGGAGCCATGGTCGGTGGTAACTTGATGGTTGGTTACGAGTCGGATTTTTCAAAGTATTTCTTCTGGAGAGTTGCGGCAGAATACACTCAAAAGATTTCCGGTGGGGTGACTAAGGCTGATATCGCAGGTTACAACATCGTAGACATCACTTGGGGATTCAGCTCCATCGTGATTCCTGCTACAGTAGGTATCAAAATCAACGTAACGGAAGACGCGGCGGTTTATATGGGAGCCGGTTTAAACTACTTCAACGGTGGTTGGTCTTTGAACGGAATGAACAACATCAAATCCGGTTACGATATGTTGACCGCGGCTGGTCTTACAAGCGTTGCAAACTTGTTGAGCGACGGAACGGATCCTGTGGTTACTCGTGAACACACAAGATTTAGAGCTTCCGGAATCGCTCCTAACTTCTTGATCGGAACTCAAGCAAGAATTAGCGATAAAGGTCACGTATTCTTAGAACTCGAAACGATCATGTCTGCGGCTTACGCTGTAGGTAAAACTCAGTCCGTAGGGGGAGCTTCTAACCTTTCTCCTTACCCTGCATATCCGATCGTTGTGGGTGGACAAATCTACAGATTTGGATACAAACACGAACTCTAAGATTGATTCTTAAGAATTCATTTGTAAAAAGGCTCTCCTTGCGAGGGCCTTTTTTTATACCGTCCGCTTTAATCGAAAATCGAAGTTCGGAGATCACCGCCGAATCCCAACGCAAAACAAAACGAAGGTAAAACATGAGCGACTTCCCTCGCGCATCCACGAAACAAGATACGTCAAAAAAATATTGAAGATCCTTTGTTGAAGAACCTTGACAGGAACGTCTCCGAATTTAGCTTCCTAATTTTCGGATCGTCCTTCAAAGCGTAAATGATTCTCAACAAACCCTTATTCTTGATTCGGAATTCGTCTTCTTTCAAGACGATTCTTTTGTTATCCTTATTCTTCCTTTGTAAAAACGTCTCCGCAAAATCCTACTTCGTCGCCGGACTCGGACTTCAATTCGATTTGGGAAACATGGGAGAAGTCATCACAAAAGACGGAATCAATTCCGCGCAATACTACCCGGTTCAATCCTCCAATCCCTGCGACTCGACCAAGGCGGGATGCAATTCAAACGGAACGGTCAGCGGGGTCGCGCTTCGAAGACTGGTCGTTCCCGAAAACAGACTTCTTACGATCGAAAGAACCACGGGCGGAGTATTTCAAGTGGAAAGCGCCCAAGGCGCAATGGTCGGCGGCAATCTTATGGCCGGTTTCGAAAAGGATTTCGGTAAGTATTTCTTTTGGAGAATCTCCGCAAACTACACGCAAAAAATCGCGGGAGGAATCACGAAGGCGAGTTTTATCGGTTATCGTTTTATCGACGCGAACTGGAACTTTCAATCGATCGTAATTCCCGCGACGATCGGAATCAAAATCAATATCACCGAGGACGCTTCCATTTATATGGGAGCTGGTTTGAATTATTATACGGGCGGCTGGGGAATTCGGGGAAGAAACGATTCGAAGACGATCAACGACACGTTAGACGCTCTTGTTCCGAGCGTTCCTCAGTTGGCGTTGGTTCGCGATCTTTTACGGGACGGACCCGATCCACCTTCCGTTCGGGAAAACACTCAGTTTAGAATTTCCGGTTTTTCTCCAAACTGGTTGATCGGAACCCAGGCGAGAATCACGGAAAAGGGTCACGTGTTTTTGGAAGTGGAAACCGTATTCGCATCCAAGATGGATTCGACCACGAGTCAATCTTTGGGAACCGTTTTGAATCTTTCGCCTACTCCCGCTTATCCGATTCAAGTCGGCGGGCAGGTTTTCCGCGCGGGTTACAAACACGAACTTTAAAAACAAAAGCGGGAACTCTTTGGTGGCAATTCCCGCAAATTTCCCGCCGTGCGTCACAGTGAATCCGATTTTTCGTTTGGGATTTGAAAACCGCTGTCGTTGATCCGACAACGGCTTTCCTTTCGATTGAAATTTTTCGAAACTCCGACGTGCGGTCGACGTTTCAAGGAGCCATTTCGTACGCGTCTTTGTAAGAATAAACCTTAGCGCAGATTCTGTTGAAAAGCTCCTCGTTCTCCGCAGGTTTGTAAATCATCGAAAGACATTTTTCTATCTGTTCTTTCGTGCTGCTTCTTTTGGAATAAAGCTGAAGCGCATATTTGGAAAAATCCCTCACCATAAAATCGAAAATCTGATCGAGAAGATCGTCTTCCACCTTTTCGATCGCCGCGTTTTCGATCAAAAGCTGACCATAAGCGACTAACGTGAACAATTCTCCGAGAATCAGCATAAAGTCCAAATCCTTGGATTGTTTCGAATCAGGCGGAGTGGATTTCAAAAAGTCCTTCAAAACTTCGATCTGCTTTCTGAAAATCTTCACGTTCGGAAGATCCACGCTCGCATACGTCTTGTTGTAATCGTGAAAGGTGATCTTTTCGAAACCTTTCGAAGTCGTTCCCTGGTTGAAAAGAAAACCGTCGTTTTTAAAATCGTCGACCTTCGGAATCGTAGGAAGGGAAGAATTCGGTTCGAAGAAATAGTTGTTCATGAACTTAATGATCAAGGCCATGTTTACGTGAGCCGTTCCTTCGAGTTTAGGAAGACCTCGGATGTCTTTCGCCGCCATTTCGAAATACATGTTCTTTTCAAAACCTTTCGCGGCGATCACGTCCCAAAGAAGATTGATGACCTCTTCTCCCTGCATCGTAACCTTCATCTTAACCATAGGATTGAAGAGAAGATAACGTCTGTCGGTCGCGGACGCGGATCTCATATAATCCTTCGCTCTTGCGGCGAAAAGTTTCATCGAAAAAAGTCTGCAATACGCGTCGACGAACATCTGTTTGATCTGAGAGAAGTCGGTCACGTAACGATTGAAAAGTTTTCTTTTGGAAGCGTGATTGAGAGCCTCGTAAAAAGAATGCGTACAGATTCCGATGGAAGCCCAACCTAAGTTGTATTTACAAACGGCGATCGTACTCAAAGAAGCGTCCCAAGCTTCTCTGTCTTTGGAAAGAATGTCCTTTTCCTGAATCGGATATTCCTTCAACGCGTATTCTCCCACATAACTTTGGGAATTCACGACGTTTTGAACGAGTTCGTAATTCTTATGACCGGAGTTGACCGCGAAGAAAACGTAGTTACCGGTGTCTTTCATCTTACCGAACGTGGAAACGATCGCGGCTTTGTTCGAATTTCCGATATAATACTTTCTACCGTTGGCGATATAATCCCCGTTGCCTTTGTTCTCCAAAGACATATCGCTGGAAATCAAATCGGCTCCGTGTTCTTTTTCGGAAAGACCGAACGCGAAGATTTCCCCCTCTTGAAGAAGTTTTGCGGTTCTATGTTTGACTTCTTCATTCTTACTGTTCCAGATCGGACCGAGTCCGAGCATGGTAACCTGCCAAGTATACCAATAACAAAGACCGTAAAAACCCGCGATCTCGTTGAAGTCGCAGATACGAGTCGTGTCCCATCGAGAATCGCTTTCGCCGTAACCCGCGGGAGTCATCAGAGTCGCGAAAACCTTTTCCTGTTTTTGAAACTCGAGAAAATCTCCGTACCAAGTCTGATTGCGATCGTCCTCTTTCAGTTTATTCTTTCCTTTTTTTTCGAAAAAGGCGATGGTTTGCTTCATGATGTTTCTGGATTTTTCATCCAGATGTTTGAATTCCGTTTTTTTGGGGTTCAATAGATCCATATTTATCTCTTCTTTTATCCGTTCGTATCGGGAATGGGAGCGTTTCCGGTGGAAAACGACGTTTGGAAAACGCTCTAAAGGAGAATCAAACCCTGAAAAGGACTGTAAATAAGAAATTTATCCGCTTGTTCAAAATCTAAGGAAAGACTTCAAAATCCTTTTTTACCGAATCCTGTTTGTTAAGAGAAGAAAGAATTGAACCGAAATCGGGAATTGAAAATCGGCAAACGGAAGCGCATCTAAATCGTCAAAAATAAAAAACGAAGAATCGCGTTCCAAGACAAAATACAAAGACGAAACTCGTTCCGAATTTCGAAGACAAAAACGAGTAAAAACGAAGGTCGGCGTTCGATTCAATCACATTCCAATTATAGAATATTCTAAATTTAATACATTCGATTTCAAAAAGAGTCGCACCCGCGAGCGTTCGAGTGCGACAAAAAGAGCGTTTGAGGATTTTAAAACAAAGAAAGCAAAAGATCCGGTTTGGAATACGGAGTTCCGTGAACCGCTTCCGAATCCGAAATCACGGAAAGAGGCAAACCGGTTTTGAGATAATCCGCAAGCCCCGCGCTTTCGGCCTGGCTAAAAAACGGATCCTTATCCAACCAAGCGACTTTGAGATTGAAACCGTTCCAGATATTTCTGCGAACCGTAAATCGAGAGACCGCGTTGTTCGTTCTTGCCGTCGGATCGAGACCGACGATATTGGCCGCCGCCGCATAAGGTTCCCGATTTTTGACCTTAGGAAGATTGGCGGCGGAAGGCGCGCCGGAAACGGGCACTCCGTTGACGGAATACTTGCTCGATATAAAAAAAGCGTCCGGAGTATCCACGTAATTCCCGATCAAAATGTTGGTGCTCGTCACCTTAAAATCGATCACGAGTTTTTTGGCGGAATACGGATTATCTGCGGGAAGATCTCCTCCCGCCCAAGGCAAAGGATTCGGAATATCGCTCGCGATCAACACGGTATTTTCGATTCCGTAACTCGCTCTTAAACTGCTCGCCATTTCATTTACGAGACGATCCTGCAAAAGTTGAACGACAAGTCCTCCGATGCTATGTCCCACAATCGTATTAATATTTTTGAATTCTTTTTGAGTCATCTGATAGAGCAATTCCTGCACGACATCCGTGTATTCCCATACGCTCAATTCTCCGTAAACGGGCGGTCCGAAAATCGGATACGTCGATAAATAACTTCCGCCGTGTCCGGGAAGATCCACTGCGTAAACGTCGGTCGCCTTTCCGGTCGCGATCAATCTTTGGGCCAAGGGTGCGAAGATGGAACTGTTGTCACCGAAGCCGTGAATGCAAAGAATTCCTTTGCGGTTTACGGTCGCTCCGGAAGAATAATGATTCACACGAATGATGTGTTTCGTGATAGGAGCGTTGAAATCGTCCGCAAGCAACGAAGACGCGCCGTCGATATAATACGTCAATACCGGACCGTCTTGAGGCGGTGGAGAATCGATCGGTCTCGCCCCGATGGATTTCGTATCGATTCCAAAAACCGTAGCAAGCAAAAACAAAATCGAAACTTTTCCGATCCACTTTGTGCGAAGATCGCACGCCATGAAATTCAATGGATTCTTCATCTATTTTCTCCCAATTCTAATTAATTTTTGATAGGGAGGGAACTCTTTTTAATTCAAACCGCGCTCAGCCAAACATAAAAATCATACATTGTCTACAAAAATAACACAGACGGATATAAATTTGATAACCAACTTATAAGTAAATGGTCATATTAGAATATAAAGATTTTATGATTTAATAAATTATGATTTTGAGTGATTCATTTTGCGTTCGGAAAAATGCAAACAAGTTTTTAAGCTGTATGAGTTCCTACATTTTCGATTGTGATTTCCGGATCGCCCTGAATTGAATTTCAAAACGTAAGAGTTCCCACAAAATCGGAACGAAGTCTCAAAAGGATTAAAAGAATCGAGACGGAAACCAAAAGAAAGAATGCTCACCAATGCGCGAATCATCGAAAATCTTTCGTTTCGTGCGGGAACTCTACACGCGCTTTTAAGAACAAAAATTCTCCCTTCTTTCAACCAAACAAAAGCCTGAAGAGAAGAAAGATAACAACTTTGCCTTATATCTTAAAAACCTAAGATCTAAAATGCTCTCATGGAACAAAAAGAACGATTCAGAAAGAACCCCCTTTAAAACCATGACGTCTAAATGATAGAAGGCTATAGGCTATTTATGAAATCAACACGCATCTTAACATCCCTATTCCTTTTGGCTTTTTTTCTTGTTTCGAATTCGAACTTTGCGATCTCCGAAGAAACGGAACAAAAACTGATGGAAAAAGCTTTGATCGAAAGCGCCGTCACCAAAGAACAAAAAACTGCGGTTGCCAACTATTTGCGCGCCGTTTCTGCTCAAAAAGCCGCGAGAGCGGAAGAATTGCGGGAACTCTCCAAACGTTCTACGGGCGGAAAGTTTTTGGCAAGCAAAGCTCAGTCGGATCGTTATCGCAAACAAGCGGAAGCCTTGGAAAGAGAAGTCGAAAGATATCAAATTCTTTTAAACGAACTTTGAAGAATTTGTAAGAGTTCCCACAAATCAAAAAACGAGCGAGGCTAGTCCCCGCATCCGCGAAGTAGTTCCTACATTCCTAACAACGAACCAATCCAAGCTCGCGTGCGTGGGAACTCCTACAACACAATTCAACTTGACTTCATGCTATTTTTCTGATATAGAAAATTCTCGGCAAATCACCCACAAAGCCCACCTCCACCACCCAATTCGGGCGGGGGCCCAACCGGATCACGACAAGATCGTGTGAACTCCTACAAAATCTTCACCAACCCTACTCCCCGACTACAACAAAGGAACGAACTTCACTCCGCCCTTCGACTCAAAGGACCAACCGTTCAACGTTCTTTTAGCAACCATCAAAAACTGTTCTTCTTGACCCAAAGGAAAAACAAAAATTCCGCCGGGAACCAGGGACTGAAAGTAGGAACTCCCCACACTCGGAAGATCGGGAAGAGCCGCGCAAGAAATCATCTTATCAAAAATCAGATCGGGACCGAGAACCTGAGGAGCGCTTCCGCTTTCAAAACGATTCGAAGTCGTACAACCCGGACTCCAGCGTTCCAAATTCTCGACCGCGGATTGAAACAAAGAATCAAAGAACTCGACCGAAAAAAGTTTCGCGCCTAAAAAAATCAAAACTGCGCTTTGATAACCGGAGCCGGTTCCGATTTCAAAAATCCGATCGCCTTTGTGCACATCGAGAAGATACGACATCCAAGCGACCATAAACGGTTGTGAAATCGTCTGATGAAAACCGATCGGCAAAGGTTTATCTTCGTAAGCCTGAGAAGAATGAGAAGCGAGCGTAAAACATTCTCTTGGAATCGAACGCATCGCGGAAAGAATTTCCTTGTTTCGAATCCCGCGCGAGAAGATTTGCGAATCGACCATCTTCCTTCTTTCTTCTTCACGAAGGCTCGGGTCGCAGATTTTGGAAGAGGAGGACATTTTATCTCTCCCGGAAAGCGTCCGGGGAGAATGGGGAGTTTCCGATCTTTTTCGTTGACAGTGAGGACTGTTTTTCTATGCTGTCCATGAGTTCGGCCTTGTAGCTCAGTCGGTAGAGCAGAGGACTGAAAATCCTTGTGTCGGGAGTTCGATTCTCTCCGAGGCCAGAACTCACTTCCTTTTTACTTCGCCGCTTTTCTTTCTTCTCCCAATTTCCAAAGTTCCGAAAAAACGACTTCATCGATCACCTTACAAAGTTCCGGCTTATACAATTTTTTGACCGGAGGTTTCGGATAGATATGAATTTCGTCCGTGTTGGGAATGTAAGTCATCATCTTTTGGATCTGATCCTCGCCTTCCACTTCGTACATTGTATAAGACATTCCCTTGGAAGGAATGACTTGTTCCGTTTCTAAATATTTCATTCTTCTCCTAAACCTCTTTTGTCCCCTCTCGCTTGCGAGCGAAAGAATTTCCTGCTGGATGTTTCCTATAGGCTAAACAGATTCAACGTATTTGTAAAGTAAAAGAAATGAACGAAGAAGAAGCCAAGTCCATCATTCTGATCCGAGGACTTCCCGGAGCGGGAAAAAGCACGCTCGCAAAAATCTTATCCGAAAACGGGAAATACCCCGTTTTGAGCGTGGACGATTATTTTACGGATTCTTCCACGGGACAATATCGATTCGATTATAGTAAGAATCATCTCGCATACAAACACTGCGAAGAACGCGCTCGCAAAGCGGCGGAGAATGGAACCTCGAAAATTTTCTTGGACAACACGTTCACGCTTTCCTGGGAAATGGAACCATACTTTCAAATCGCATCCGACTTCGGTTATACGATTTTTGTTTTAACCGTGGAAAACCGTCACAATGGAAAGAACATTCATTCCATAGACGACGAATCCCTAAAAAAGATGGCTTCCAAGTATAAGATCCGACTTTTACCGGAAGAACTTTCTTCTTAAAAAATTCTCACGTTAAAACGAACCTTTTTATGTTCCTTTAGAGACGGTTTTCTTAGGAGAAAATTCTCGGGGAACCTCGGGTCCGCTTCTTTCGCATAACGTGCTCTTCCGATAAAACGAACCGGGAACAAACGACATCTCTCTCCGAATCATCGTTCTCTTTGTTTTCGTTCTTAATTCTTTCTAAATTCAGTGTCAAATTATCGATCCTATAATTTGAAAAGTCGCTTAGGAAATTTTATATTTACCAAATTCTCAAGTCATCCTATCCTATGTTGCTTATATTTTGCCGGTGAGCAAGGTTTTGTAGGATGGATTCCATGTACACGAATAAAACGAAAGTCAGAGATTTAGACGTTATCCAATCGCCGGAGCAAAGAAAGCATATTATAGAAAAACATTTATTGAAGCAGAGCTTAATTATAAAAGGCGACATGGAGAAAGAAACGGTCGTCATTCAAAAATACATAGACGAGGGCGAAAAAATTTTAGTCGAGTTGTCGGGAGAAAAGGGACTTCCGGAAAACGGAGAAATCGTTCTCTATCGAATTCTCGCAAAGTATGTTCAACTGGAATGCGGTTTTTTAAAAACGATTCATCCCAAACTCGTAGAACTCAGCGTAAACAAAATCTCGATCGCAAAATCCAATCGCGCGTTTCCAAGATACGCGGTCGCGGAGGACTCGGCCCATGTCACCAATATCAATTCTTCCAAGACGGTGATCGACGCGTCCTTGTTTAACATTCCCACCTTGGTCAAGGTTAGTTTCGAGGATTACAAAACGAAATTAAAAACGGATCAACTCGGTTTGATCGAGATCGACGTTTTCAAATCGGACCAAGACGAAAAGTTCGAGCTTGTGAAAAGAACCAAAAAGTTCATTCATATCGAAAACACTTCTTTGCAAGAATCCTACAAATCCAAAAACGAAAATCAAATCGACATAGAGGATCAGATTCACGAAGAGATTCCTTCCATGATGCGAAAATACAAGGACGAGAAAATCGTTTCCGAGATCATCTATCCGATCGTTTACATCAATCATTCCAGACAATCCATTCCTCTCGGTTATATCTGGGTTAAGAATAAGGAAAAAACTCTCGGCGCGGATACGATCGAAAAACTTTCCGAACTTTCAAAAGAAATGGTGGCGAGAATCAAGGAATCGAACACGGTTTTGACTACCGAAAAATTTCCGATCATGGATATATCCAACAACGGGATCTCCATCAAGATCACGGAACCCCATCTCATTCAAACCCTTCCGAAACATACGGGTTTCGTTTTCGATATCTATATCCGTATGCAAGGATACTTTAAGGTTTTCGGCGCGATTCGTTGGGTTTCTTACGATGAAATCGGGAATCTTCTTCTCGGCTTGGAGTTGGTGGGCAAATCCTCCTTTCCGGGCGAAAGGGAAAAGTTCCATAAAAACGTGGAACTTTTGGGCCAGGGGAAATTTACGGGTTTAAAAACGCACGCGATCTGAGCGTTCCGTTAAAAACGTTTCCATACTTAAGTATTTTTGAATATTAGAATTTATTGAGATACGCGGATTGTAGGATCGCGTCGCAGATTCTTCCGTTTGCCTTGGGATCGATTTCCAAGAACGTATTGGCGTTATAAGGAACTCCGTAAATTTTTCCGTTCGACGCTAAAATTCCTCCCATCCACGCGCCGCCTCCGGGTGCGGTTCCGAAATACGTAAGGGTATTCGTGCTTGGATCGAGTTCCACAAAGGACGTAGCCTCAAACGGAATTCCGTATATCTTGCCGTTCGGCGCGAGCACCATTCCCGAATATTGGTTTATACCGCCCGGAGCCGGGTCGAGCAGAGTAAACGAAGGGACGTTTGGATCGATCTGCATAAAGAAAGAATAATTATCCGCCGCTACGTAAATTTTACCGTTAGGCGCAATCGTACCTCCGGAGAACTTCCCGTCGAAGCTGAAAAGAAAGGAAGAAAAATCCGTTCTGATATTGGTAGTCGGATCGAGTTCTGCGAATTGACTCGCTCTTGCGGGAATCAGATAAATTTTTCCGTTCGGACCGAGCACCGCTCCGGAATAGGCAAGACTCAAAGGTACGGTCCCGAAATTGGTCTGGCTTCGAGCGATCGGATCGATCATGCTAAACGTTATCGTATTGGACGGCATTGGATAATAATTACCGTTAGGCGCCATTACCCCTCCCGCAAAAGACGCTCCTCCGCTTGAGGTTCCGTAATTGGTTACGGTACGCGCAACCGGATCCAAGGAAGCAAACGTAAAAGAATCGGCCGGAATCAATTCTATGTTTCCGTTCGGTGCGAGAATTCCGCCGAACCACGCGAACGCTCCCGGCGCCGGTGCGATCGTAGTAAACGTGTTCGTATCCGGATCGAGTTCTATAAAGTTGGAACTCGAACTTGGGATCGGATAAATCTTTCCATTCTTTCCAAGAACCGCTCCCGAAAAAGCGGACGTATCCGGTATCGTTCCGAATGTGGTCGCGATCGGAGGGCCGCTACTTCCCTTACTCGCTTGCGCTTGTAGTTCGTCTTGAACCTTACTCCATTCGCTCGGTTGTATAACCTGTAACGGAGTGTCAGAACAGACTCCGGCCTCCGTAGGGCCGGGAACGGGTTTGTTCGGATCGGTGGTTCCCGATCCGCAACCGGGATCGATCCCGGCTTTGCAACGATAGATCAACATGTTTAGAATCGAATCACCGAGCGGATTTTTCGGAGCCTTTACGAAACAGGCCCCGAAAAACGAGAAGCCGAAAAATAAAAGAAGAAGTTTATTCATTCAATAATTCTAATTTAGAGTATATGAATGTTTTTTAAACAGATGCGCTTCCCTGAATTTTTTAGGAGACATTCCGGTTTCCCTCAGAAACGCCCTATGAAAGACCGAATTCGAATTAAAACCGACCGCGTTGCCTACGGAAATCACGGAACGACTCGGATCGTTGATCAGGATCATCTTCGCCTCTTCCACCCGGAATTGGTTGATGTAATTGTTGAAGTTGATCCCCTTGTGATCGTTGAGATAGGAAGACAACTGATGTACGGAAACTCCGAGTTCCTCTGCGACGCTCGGAAGTCGTATGTCCTCGTCGAGATAGATTCTTTCCTCGTGGATCAGATAGTTGAGTTGTTTTTCCAATGCTTCTATGTCTATATCTCCGAGAATGGATTTTTTAGGAGTATTCTTCTGCGCTTCGGACGCGGTCTCGTCGTTTAACAAATCCTGGAAATAAACGCTGATATAGTAAAAGTAGATGATCTCGAAAGTGGTTACCACTCCCGAAAGCAACACGAGAACCTTGCTGTCCATAAAGATTCCCACGATTTCCAACAAGGCGCAAAACGAAACGGTGACTACCAAACCGGCGAGCACCTTTGACTTTACGCTTCTAAAATCGAAGACGTGATTGGTGAACATACGATAGACGGCGATTCCGACGTAGACGATCACGAACATATCGGTAAGATACAAAAACATTCCGAACTCGAATCGACTCTGCTGATCGTATAAACTCGCGACCGGGATCGAAAGAACGATGGGAGGAATCAGGTTCCAATAGTATTTCGTGGGTAGCTTCGAATATTTCGAAAAGACCATTATGGAAATCAAATATACCAAAATACCCGCGGTAGATAACGCGATTAGGTCGATCTGAAAAAGGAATCGTTTCATCCAGTTATAGGAAACCGAATTGATCGTCGTTTCGTCGAAATACTGAAATATCGCCGTGAGAACCAAAAGCGCCGAAAGGAAATAATCGATCTGTCCCCTCGCCTTAATCAAACGTCCGATTCCGATAATCAAAGCGAAGAACGCTCCGAATCTCGCGATCTCGATCAGTAGGTCTTCTCGTAGTAACCATTCTATCGTATTTAACATAGTCTCAACATCCACACTTGAATTTCTTCTTTTATAATTCGATTTTCAATTCATGAAGAATTCCCAATTCATATCAATCGTTCCAATTAATAAGATATTTCCTTCACTCATAATTACCGATTCAAATGGCCAACAAAATATAGCCGGTTTTTTTTCACTTCAAAGATCGCCGACATCAATTGGAAGGAACGATCGACATGTATTCAAGAATGAACTTCGCGATTTGATTCCTACTTAGCTTCATCCGGTCTTTTCACGAACGGCAAACGTAGCGTTAACCAAAATCGGGAACAAAAGTTCTATTTCGTTCTGAACGCGTATATACAACAGGTCCATCAGCTCATTGGAGTCTTTGATAAATTGGGAAGGTTTCTCCAAGATCAACGAAGGAAGGGACCACTTCGTAACATACGTACGAACTCGATTCTTCAGTTCGTTTCTTGCGCTTTTCGTACAGAATTCGTACTGCTCGTCGCCGAGCTTGTCCTCCGGTAAAAACTCGAGAAGAATCAAACTGGATTCCATCATCATGTGTTCGCTCAATTTGGCGTTTAAGGTCGCGAGAATATCCAGGACTTCGTTGACCCGATCCGTTACCGAATCGCTTCTTAAAATGCGGATCAACTCTATCACTAACTTCTTGAGTATCTCGTTTTGTTTCTTATATACTTCGATTTGCATGTTTCTTCTCTTACTGTATTCGTCTTCGTATCTAACCAGATTCTTCTTGAGTTAGGGTTTCTTTGTTTCGGAGAGGATCGATCCGAATCGACTTTTCGCTCAGTCTGTTCGAATAGTCCATTAGAGATTTTGAAATCGTCAGACTGTCCTCGGCGATCAGGGAAATCTTTGAAATCTGCGTCTCCATTCCGAGGTTCGCGTTTTTATGTTGTTTGATCGAGTTGTAGATCTCGTCGGACTTTTTATCGATCTGATCGCCGCTGTATTTGATACGCGCGCGCTTTTGAGTTTGAAGTTCGACTAGATTTACGATTTCATCGCTTGAGTTTTTCAATTTTTTTAGATCGTTAATGATGATCTCGTATAAGTCCTTGGATCTTTCCACAAGGGAATGACCTATGTTCGCTTCTTGAAAACTTTTATGAATCAGGGATTCGATCGTCTTTGCGCTTTTGTCCGTTTCTTCCGCTAAAGATCGGATCTCTCTTGCGACCACCGAAAAACCTCTTCCGTAAACGCCCGCCCTCGCCGATTCGATCGCGGCGTTTAACGCGAGTAAGTTGACTCTCTCCGAAATCTGCTTGATAAGCGAAGTGATGAGTTTCATTTCCTTCGAATTGTTTTCGATTTTTGTGACGCTTTCAGCGAGCAGGCCGATCGTGTCCGAACCGGTTTCGATGTTCGTTTCCATCGCGGAAACGCCGAGGAGAGAATTCTCCACCGCGTCGCCCACACGATCGATCATCTCGTCGAGTTGTTTGATCTCCACGTTCAAAGAGGAAACCAAAACGTAATACGAGTCCGAATTGCGGTCTATATTGTTGATTTCGCTTCGGATCGAATTCGCCAAAGAATGGATCTCGAGAATTCTTTCGTGTTTTTCGTTCACGTTCGAATAGAGAATATGCGAAGTTTCGTTGATCAAATCCGCGAGACCCGATACTTCCATAAAACGTTTTTTAATCGTTTCCGTTTCCGACTTGAGATTGGTTCCGCATTCTCGGATCGTTTCCGCAAGCGACAACAAGGCCGGGCTATCGGTCAGTTGTTCTTCCGCAAACGGAGAAAGTTGAAAGGAATCGGATTCCACTTGATGATTCAGGATCTTGATTCTTCCCGAAAACGCCTTCGAATCGTAATAAAAGAATCCGTTTAAAAAAACGAAAAAACCCAACGTGATCATTCCGAAAACCGTAACCGTTTGCACGTCCCTTCTTCCGGAGATTCCGTTTCGGATCGTTTCCGTTCTAGGGAGAATGAAAGGGGAAACGTCCTCTTTTACTTCGATAAGCCTTGCGTCGGCGTTGATCAGAACGTTCGATCTCGTAGAATATTCCAATTTTTGCAACTGTTCGATTCTTTGAAGATAGAGTTCCTCCGCCTTATCGTTTCGATCCAGAAAACGATACAACGTATAACAGAAAAAAACAGCGTAAATCAGAGTCGCCATAGCCAATACCGCGCGCGGACTTCTTACGAGTCTTCCCATTCCGATAAAGAACTTTCTTTTGGATTTCGTTTTCATAGATTCGGACAGATCGCCTAACGACATTTAAACGGTTTTATAAGATCGCATTCTTACGATTCTTATTGTTTACTACCTTCGATGGCCGTTTTAGCCACGATCTGATAGATATCGGTCCACAATCCCTTCAACTTAGGCGTGAATTCTTCACCCAAACCCTGTTGTAACGTCGCGAGAAGCGCGGTTCCCACCACGTCGTAGTCCTGCGTTTTTACGCCATATTTAAGATGTCGTTTACCCATGTCTTGGATGACCGGAATCAAACTGGAAAGATCTCCGAGGCCGGATATCAAGGTTCTAAGCATCACCATCAGCTTTCTTCCTTGTTCGGTCATATCGCCTTTGAACATCGCCTTATAACCTGGTTCCAATTCGAAAAGTTTTTTGTAGAACAACGAAGCCACTTCGTCCTTATTCGTATAAACCTTTTCGAAACTGGATCTCACCATTTCTATTTCATCATTTCCTAATATCATTATGCTCTCCGTTTTTTTCGGATTGTATCAAACGAAAATCAGGATCACAAGCGGATTTTAAACTTCTGCGTATTACGAAACTTTCATCTTAATTCAATCAGTATTGTAAAACAGAGATAATATTGATTTATAATAAGTTACCACATTCGTTTTATTTTCCACGTTCGAGAATCATTTTGCCAATTCTTGTACCGTTTTAGTAATGGAAGAAAATCGAGGCATAAACGAAGTATAATTTAGATCAAATAATTGTTTCTTAATTGTTATTGAATTTATAGATCGACAAGAAATAAGATGAACAAAGACGTTTTTACGGGAGAATTTATGGAAACCAAAACCGATACGATCAGCCACAAAACGAACGATATGACGCTAACGATCGAGAATATTTCTTCAGCAGGAACTCTTCCGGGACCGGCGGTTATCATTCAGATCCAAGGAGACATCAATATTTTTTCGGCCAAGAAATTGAAGGACGCCTTCAACGATTCGATCGAAAAAGAAATTAACATTCTTCTAATAGACCTTTCGGGCGTACGCGGAATGGATTCTTCCGGAATCGCGACCTTTATCGGAGCACAAACCCGTTTAAACAAGACGCCTAACGCGGGACTGGTATTATATTCGCTTACGCCGCAAATCGAAAAGATGTTGGAGCTGACGAGACTTAAGGCCTTGTTTAAGACCGCTTCCAACCTTTCGGATGCGATCCGTTTGTTCAGCGCTTAATGATTCAAAAGAATTTCAATTTTCCGTCGTAAAGACTAAGATACCATAATTGCTAAAAAATTATAAGACTAAACTGAAAGTTTTATAAGTCCGTTTTCTATTGCACGTTCGCTTTGATAAACTACTACGCCATAGGCTGGGTAGAAAAGTGACAAACAACGTGCAAGTATCTCCTCTCATATTAAGAAGAGCGATTAAGTTCTGTTCCGATAACTCGAAAGAAGGAATCGTTCTGTTTTCCAAAAGCTGGGATTTGTTGTATTCGAACAGCACTTTCGAGCAGTTGCTTCAATCTCCGAATTTTCAAAGCATATACGACGCGCTTTTATCTCATTTCAAATCCGCGAAAGAGATTTCCTACGAAAAGGAGACGGGGCTTTCCAGCCTTTTGTTGGAATCGGGAGTCATCGACGTCGCGTATTTCAACGATATGACGCTGATGTTGAACTTTATCGTTCACGATTTGGAGGAGGTCAACGCGGTTCGATTCCTTACGGTAAGACAGAATTTTTCGGTCGATACGAAAGAATCGTTTTATCAGGATCGTTTTACCGGTCTTCCGAATAAGAATTACTTTCTTTCGATTTACAGCAACAATCGGATCTACAACGGAAAATCCAAAAACGAATACTTCCTTTTCTTGATCTCTCTTTCCAATCCGGATTCGATCCTGAACAAAGAGGATAATTTTTATTACGAGTCGATCGCTCTTAAGATCGCGGATAGACTTAAAAAATACATTTCCAAAGGGGATCAGATCTTTCGGCTCGGTTCGGAACGGTTTTTGATCGCGACTTCGAATATCGATTCCGAGTTGGAAGCGGAATGGTTCGCGGAATGTATCATACTTTTGTTTTCCTTTCCGTTCACGTATCGGGAAAGGGAATTCCATTTAAACGCAAACGTAGGTTACGCGCAATTCGATCAGTTGATCAATTCAGATCTGAATTCGCTTAGAATTCTCGAGGAAGCGGTTCAGCAATCCGCGTTGATCGGCCCGAATTCCTTCTATCACTACGACAGAAACACGATCGAACAAAACGCGACCCGCGCGAAGATCGAAATCGATTTAAGAAAAGTGTTAAACCGAAATGAGTTGGAACTCGCTTATCAACCGATCCTTGATCTGAGACAGGATTCGATCCTTTCGATGGAGGTTCTTTTACGTTGGAATCATCCCGAAAAAGGCAAACTGATGCCCGCGAGTTTTATCTCGATCGCGGAAAGTTCGAGTTTTATCAAAACGATCGGAGAATGGTTGATCTGGGACACTCTCAAATCCTACAGCACTTCGATCCTAAAGGACAATCAGATCTGTATTTCGCTTAACATTTCGGCGAAACAACTCAACGACAAACAGATCTTCAACGTTCTTAAGGAGGCCACGGATTTTTACGGAATTTCTCCCGATTCGATCATCCTGGAAATCATAGAGGATTCTTTCGACACGAACCTGGTCAAGGTCAACAAGGTGATCGGTCTTCTGAAGGATTTCGGCTATCGTTTTGCGATCGACGACTTCGGCAAAGGTTATTCTTCCCTGGGAAGATTGCAGACCCTTCCGGTGGACTACATCAAACTCGACAAGGTGTTTCTGTTCAACTACTTCAAATCTTCTAGTAAGACCATCATCTCTTCGCTTATCAATTTGATCCAGGCCATGGACAAGGCGATCATCGTGGAAGGGGTGGAGAATCCGAGTCAACACGAACTATTAAAAGAACTGAACTGCAATTACGCACAGGGTTATTTTTATTCTTATCCTTTGGAATCTTCGAAGGTCGAGGAATACGTTAAAGCGAAATTCAACCAAAAAATCTCAAGGAGCTGAACGTGGAACTGATCGGAAAACTCAAAAAACAACACCAAATCGTGAACGAATACGCTCACCAAATCGAATCGGAAATCGACAAGGCGAACCCGAACATAGGCCATCTCGTCGAATTGCTTTCCATCTTTTCGGCCTCCCTACTCTTTCATCTGAACGTGGAAGACATGGAACTGTATCTGAAAATGGAAAGTTATACGCACAACTCTCCTACATTAGTTTCCCTTTTCGAACAATATCAAAAGACCATGTTCGGTTTAAAGGATACGCTTCTCGATTACGCGAGCAAGTATTCGGATCCTCTTACGATCGAAATGAATTTTTCGGTGTTTCGGGACGAGACCGAGGAGATTCTCGATCACCTCAGAAGCAGAATCGACAGGGAAGAATCCGAGTTCTACCCCCTGATCGAGGAGATTCTCAGAAAACTCGCGCTTGAAACAAAGACGGCAAAATGATAAGCGAAGTGTGGAATTATTATGAGAAGGAATCGGAATCGTTCTGTGAAAAATCGGGTCATCCCCGAGGCAAAGAAAACGGTTTCGACAACAATAAGTTCGGTTTTATAAATTCTTGAGACCGGATATAAATGCGCAGTCCGGCATTCCGAATTATTCCATACTAATATTACGGATTTATAATACCTCAAAACTCGTTTTAATAAATTACTTGAAAATTTAATCCGACAATGTTTGGAATAAGTCCGTAAAGTGATTCGCACGACTTTTTGTTCGGATAAGGATTTTTTCTTCGTAGATAAATCCGTAAGAATCGGCGAAGTTTTTTTGTTTTAAATAAAATGTTGGAGGAAGGCCCGCTCGTAGATCGAAAACACCGTTTCGAATTCTCATATAAAAAAGATTTCGATCGTTCGGGCCGTGGAAAGAAATGACAAATATATTCAAGTTCCTGAATCTACTATTCGTTTCGGCGCTTCTGTTTACCTGGAGCTGCCTGGGAGAAAGACATTCTTCCCATCTTTCGGCCATCTTTAATATTCCCGGGTTTATCACTCCCACGGGAGGGATCGATCCCACACCCGCGCCGATCGGAGGAAACGTCACCGGTCTCACGGGAACGGGATTGATTCTCGTCAATAACAACGGCGATCCGATCACGATCTCGGCGGACGGAACCTTCTTATTCTCCCAAAAAGTGAAGGGAGGAGGTTCTTACAATATCACCGTTCGTCAGAATCCGGTTTCTCCTCCTCAGATTTGTTCCGTAAGCAACGGATCGGGCATCGTATCTTCACAAGCAATTTCTAATATTCAAGTGGTCTGTTCCGTTGTGGGCTTTTTCGTTTCCGGAAGCGTTTCCGGTCTTGCGGGAAGCGGCCTTGTTTTAAAAAACAACGGAACCGATCCGATTTCGATCAGCGCCAACGGAAGTTTTACGTTTCCCGTAAAAGTGGTGAACACGGGGACGTATAACGTTACGGTTTCGCAAAACCCGAGTTCGGTGACTCAAACCTGTTCCGTTACCAACGCCTCCGGCTTGATTGCGGGCGCCGATATTACGAACGTCGCCGTGACCTGTTCCACGAATTCTTATACGGTGGGTGGTAGCGTTTCCGGTCTTGCGGGAAGCGGACTCATTCTAAAAAACAACGGAACGGACGACTTGGCGATCACGGTAGACGGGGTTTATTCTTTCCTGACTTCGGTGGCAAGCGGCGGCGGTTTTAACGTTACGGTTTCTCAAAATCCTACGTCTCCGACGCAGACCTGTTCCGTTTCCAACGGTTCGAGCGTGATCGCGGGCGCGGATATTACGAACGCAAACATTACTTGTTCCACGAATTCTTATACGATCAGCGGAACCGTTTCCGGTCTTTCCGGAAGCGGACTCGTGTTAAAAAACAACGGAAGCGACGCCACTGCGATTTCGTCTAACGGAAGTTTTACGTTCTCCACCTCGATCGCGAGCGGCGCGACGTATACGGTGACCGTGTCGCAGAATCCTTCTTCCCCGACTCAAACCTGTTCCGTTACGAACGATACCGGCCTTGTCGCGGGCGCAAACATCACGAACGTCGCCGTGACCTGTTCCACGAATTCTTATACGGTGAGCGGTAGCGTTTCCGGTCTTGCGGGGAGCGGACTCGTTCTAAAAAACAACGGAACGGACGATCTTTCAATTTCGTCTAACGGAAGTTTTACGTTCTCCACCTCGATCGCAAGCGGAAGCGGATACAACGTAACCGTTTCCCAGGATCCTTCCTCTCCGACACAAACCTGTTCGGTTACGAGCGGAAGCGGCACGGTTTCCTCTTCGAACATCAGCGGAATCGCGGTTACCTGTTCCACGAGTTCCTTCAGCGTGGGCGGAAGCATCTCCACTTTGATCGGAAGCAACCTCGTTCTGAAAAACAACGGGACGGATCCGATCACAATTTCGTCTAACGGAACGTTTACGTTCTCCACTTCGATTTCGAGCGGTTCGGCGTATGCGGTTACGATCCAACAAAACCCGACTTCTCCGGCTCAGCTCTGTACGTTGAGCAACGATACGGGAACGATCTCATCTTCGAACGTAACGAACGTGGGAATTTCCTGCGGCGCCGCGCTCTACTCGGTCGGCGGAACGATTTCGGGTCTTACCGGAAATCTCACCTTAAAGAACAACGGAAGCGACACGACTACGATTTCGTCTAACGGAAGTTTCACGATGACGACTCCGATCGCGGATTCTTCCTCGTATAACGTCACGATCACGGGCCAGCCTACGGGACAAACCTGTTATATCGCGCAACCTTCCGGCACGATCGCGACCGCGGATGTGAACTCGATTCTCATCAACTGCGTGAACGGTACTACGTTCGGAACCTTGGTGAGCGGTAACAGCGTCGTAGCTTCTCTTCCGGTCGCTCCGTATGTGGAAAATCCCGCGACGGGAAGCGCGGATTGGTTTAGCGGGGACCCGGGCGGCGATCCCGATACGATGTTGGACGGGTTTGGATTTGCTTCCGGCTCCACTCCGATCGGAAGACTTTCCAACATGTATCATATCACAACCGACGGAATCAATATCTACGCCGTCGATTATAACCTTGCCACTCCGACTTCCGGAAAAGTGCGCAAACTCAATATCGCAACCAGGACGCTTTCCACTTTGGCGATCACGATCGATACTCCGAAAGGAATTACGACGGACGGAATCTTTCTCTACATCACGAGCCAAAATCATCATATCGTGAAATACAATCTGATGAACAATACGTATTCCACGATTGCGGGTGTTGCGGGAACAAGCGGCAACGCGGACGGAGTCGGAACTGCGGCTCGCTTTAACGCACCGAAAGGAATCGCAACCGACGGAACCTATCTCTACGTGGCCGATACGGGAAATCATAAGATTCGTAAGATCAAAATCTCGGATAACACCGTGACTACGATCGCCGGAAGCGGAACTGCGGGAACTCTCGACGGGTTGGGAACGGCCGCGAAGTTCAATCAACCGAGCCATCTCGTGTATGATTCCAACAAACTCTACGTGACCGATACGAACTCGAACAATATCAAATTGGTCGATCTTACGACCAGTCCGGTAACGGTGACAACGATCGCGGGAGATCCAGCGGGAACCTCGGGCAACGTGGTCAATGCGACCGGGACCTCTGCGAAGTTGACAAAACCGGTGGCGGTTACCCTAGACGGAAACTTTCTCTACGTCGTGGACGGAACTACGCTCCTCAAAAAGATTTCGAGAACGGCTCCGTATGCAGTGACAAACTTTTTGGGATGTTCGCCACAACCTCCGACGGGCGGAGCCACACAACCGGGAGGTCCCGACGGAGGAACGATCGGAACCTGCCAGGCAAATGAAGGAAGTTTCTTCGCTCCGAAAGGAATCGTCACGAACGGTAAAAGCATTTTCGTAGTGGAAATGCATCCTTACATGCGACTCATTCGAAAAATAGATTAACTATTCCTATCATTCCCCTTTCCGCTCATTTTGGGAACTTCCGAAAGGAAGTTCCTTTTTTGCTTGTACTTTTGTGCGGGAACTCTATCCTCAACGCATGCAGAGTTCCGACTCCGGTAAAAAAGCCTTCTTGGTCGGAATTACCGGAATGATCGGAGGAGGCAAAAGCACCGCGGCCAAAATTTTGGAAGAATTGGGCGGCTACGGAATCAGCGCCGATCGTTTAGCGAAACGTTATACGGAAGCGGACTCGCCGATTCTTACCGAACTCGTGGAACTTTTGGGAAAGGACATTTTGGATTCCGACGGAAAACCGGATCGGAAAAAAATTTCCAACATCGTATTCAACGACGTTCAAAGACTCGAGGGACTCAATCGATTGATTCATCCACGGGTTCGAAAGGATTTTCAAAAAATTTTGGAAACCGACGCGAAAGGAAGAATGGTGATTTGGGAAGTTCCGCTTTTGTTCGAGACGGACGCTTACACGCTCTGCGATGCGACGGTGGCCGTAGATTCCGATCCGGAAGAATCGATTGAAAGAACGATTTCGAGGGACGGAACTACGAAGGAAGAGGTTTTGGCGAGAATCAAAAACCAACTTCCTATCACGGAAAAGCTGAAAAAGGCCGATTATATTATCAAGAACAGAGGGAACTTGGAATCGCTCAGGGAAGAATGTAAAACTCTCTACTCCACTCTGTCGGGAAGAATGTTATGAAAGAAAAAATTTTTTACGTGATCAACTTAGACAATAAGAGAATTCTAATTCTCTCCATCTTCTTAATCGGGCTCCTCTTTTCCTTTTTCTTTTTGGGAGTTTCGGTCGGCAAAAAAAGAGCCGGAGGTTCCGCGGAAGAATCTCTCACGTTAAACGAAATCAAAAATCAGGAAGTCCAAAGTTCGATTCCTTTTTCCGAACCGGGTCAGATTCCCGCCGAAGGAAACAACACCGTAGCGTCCGCGGAGATTCCTGCGGCGAGCGTCAATTCTCCCTCGAACACAAAAGACTCGGTGACTTTTAAAAATATTCCACCCGCAACCGAAGTCGTCGAATTTAAAAAATCGGGAACAAGTCCCGCGAGCGTCGAAAAGGAAAACAAATCCGCGCCGGAAACTCTTTCGGTAAAAGAACCGGAAGGTTCCAGGGATTCGCAAAAAAACAAACGGAACGACGAGAAAAAATCCAAACGTGTTTCTTCCAAGTCCGCATCCGACGAAGAATCCTCCGGCTTTACCCTCCAAGTTGCCGCATTTAAGGAAAAAGAAAAAGCGGACGAACTAAAAAAATCAATCTCGGGTAAGGAGAAAAACGCGAAAGCAACCGTCAAAAAATCAAGAAACGGGTATTATACGGTACGATTCGGATCCGCTTCGTCTAAAAAAGAAGCAGAAAGTCTTGCAAAGTTATTACCTGCAAAATTGAGATCCGGAGTTATCGTAGTCAAGGATTGATTTTTATATTGACTCGACTACGCGGCCTGCGGAATCGTTTCTGAATCAGAATGAATCAAGAGCTGTTAGAACTAACGCGTAAAGCAGTTGTTCGCGCGACAATCGAGAGGCTTCGCACAACGTATTCGGATCTCCTTATCATTAAGGGATACGATGGAATACCGGATTTTTTCGAGTTCAATTTATATTCTCCCTCGAACAAGGAAGAAAGAGACAACGCTTTAGAAAGTCTTTATGAAAAGTTGAAAACGGTCGCGGGTAAATCGATGACCGACAACATTCATCAGATCATTCTCCTCAATCGCCTAACGGACTCTTTGGATTACGACACGGCTAAGATCGTGATCGAAAACAATCTGATGGAAGACGGCGTAATTTCCAGAGACAATCTGTATGCGGCGATGGGTGAAACCGATCGTTTCGAAGAAAGAAGAACGCAGATCGTGATGGTCGGAAATACGTTGAGATTCTTTTTTTCCCTTTCCAAACTTCCTATGATCAAACTCGTGATGGCTCCGATCAAGGTCGCGGCTTCGATGGTGGGCGCGACTTCTTTGGTGGAAACCATGGAAGCGGGTTACGAGTTATCGAGCAAGATCAAGGATCTCAATCCGTTTATCGAAGCGTTCGTAGATCGTGAAACGCGTCTGATCGGTAAACTGGAAACCGGCAATCCGGTCGGCGAATTGGCGAACTGATCAAAGAAGTTTTCTTTTTTTCAGTTCCGCTTCGAACGCCGCCGTATATCTCGCCTTTCCCAAAAGATTCAAGTGAGAAGCGTCGAAGAAAGTTTCCGGATCGGTTTCGAATTCCTCCGGATTCAATCGTATATAGACCGCTCCGGAATCTTCCGCGATCTTTTTCAATTCTTCCCTCACGACTTCGTATGCGGAGTCGTCCTCCTTGGAAAAACGATAATTCGGAGTTTCGAGCAGAATCGTCCTTACTCCGTGTCGTCCGGTAAACTTTAGAATATCATAAAGTTCTTGTATAAGCTCGGGTTCGAGTTTCGGAGCCAATCCCTCGTATTGTTTTTTCCACTGGGAGACCCGCATTTCGTTTCCGTTTTGTTTCGATTCTTCCGCGTTTAACTTCCATACGAACGCCGCGGACAAGTATTTATCGTAGAGTTTGGAAAAGATAAAATGAGAATAGGAATTCAACGAATACGAATGCGAAAGTCGAAACGTCCAGTATTCGAGCGAGGATTCTTGAGGAACCTTTTTGTCCAAAAAGTTTTGAAACAATCCCTTGTGATAATATCCTTTGACGGATTTGTACGCGGAATCCGGATAACGTTCCTTGTTGAACGCAAACTTATCGGTTTCCAAAACGAGCAAAGAAGGAAGTTGATCCTTGTTTTTCTTTAAGTATTCGCTTACGATTTCCTTTCTCAAAACAAGATTGGCGCCGGGAACGTTCAACAATACGACTTGTTTTCCCGATTCTTTTGCAAGAACCTCCGAATCCAGATCCCAGAGAATATGACTCGAGCCGACGATCAACGTATGAGCGGGTTTAAAATTCTTCACCATGGAAAACATCTTATCGTATTGGCCGAAAAGAAGCGCGTACCAAACTCGATCGAATAAAACCACGGACAAAAGAAGGACCAGCGTCAAGGACGCATAACGGAGAATTTTAGAACTGGAAGTAGATGAAACTGGATCCATAAAAAACTCCTCCCGTAAAAATCAGAGTGATGAAAATTCCGGCGACGGCCCAATCTCCGTATTTTTTCCATCCTTCCTTGGTTTTTTCCCAGAACGGAAACAATCCTTCCAAAATCAAAAAGAGAACGATCGCAAATACTCCGGCCTTTTTTTGAAATTCCACGATCAGATCCAAACCTTGTCCGCTTGCAAAGTCGAAGATTCTACGGAGAATCAGATGTGCGGTTCCGATCGATTCTGCCCGAAAATAAACCCAACTGAGCAACACACAATGAAAGGTTACGATAACTCCGATCCAACGAAACCAAAAGACCTTCGGCGTTTTTTCGGTCACAAAACGTTTCCAAAGAACCTCGGAGGTCAGATAAACTCCGTTTAACAGACCCCATACGACAAACGTCCAATTGGCCCCGTGCCAGATTCCCGATAGGGCGAAAACGATTAATAAATTTCGAATATGCCGAAAAGTTGATACTCGGTTTCCGCCGAGCGGAATATAAACGTAATCCCGAAACCAGGAGGAAAGGGAGATATGCCAGCGTCCCCAAAACTCGGAAACGCTCGAAGAAAAATAAGGACGATCGAAATTCCGCATCAGATCGATCCCCAGTATTTTAGAGGTTCCGATGGCGATGTTGGAATATCCGGCGAAGTCGCAATAAATTTGAAACGCGAAAAAATACGTCGCTACGAGCAGATCGACTCCCGATTTTTCCGCGGGTTCGTTGTACATCGCGTCCACAAAGACGGACAGCCGATCCGCGACGAACAACTTCATTAGAAATCCGTAAACTATATATTTCAACCCGTTCTCCACGTTTTGAAAAACGAGTTTGTGTTCCTTATGGAACTGGGTCATCAGATGATGCGCCCTTTCGATGGGCCCGGCCACCAACTGCGGAAAGAACATGACGTAGACCCAATAATATCCGAGATGTCTTTCCGCCTTGATTCTCCCCTGATACACTTCCACGATATATCCCATCGATTGAAACGTATGAAAGGATAATCCGATCGGAAGTATAATCTGCAAAGGAGGTACGGGCATATCGGTCGCGAAAAGAAACCGATACAAGGTTCCAGTATTGTCCAATACGAAATTGAAATATTTAAAAAAGATTAAGATTCCTATGTTGGACGAAAGGCTGAAGATGAGATAAGTTTTTCGTTTCGATCCCGTCGCGCCTTCGATCCATAGCGCTAGATAATAATCCAATACGATCGTAAACGCGAGAATCAGTATATAGGCCGGTATAAAGGCCATGTAGAAGTAACAACTCGCAAGGAGCAATAGAATCCATCGAAAACGAAACGGAATCAGAAAATAAAGAACCGCTACGATCGGATAAAAAATAAGAAAGTGAATCGAGTTGAATAACATAGGTCGGTTCTTTTGCGAACTTTTCTTCGGTTGGAACCGCGTTTTGTTCCCGGCCGAGATTTCGATAAAGTAAAATCAGATTTTGAGATTTGCGGTAATTGTAAAGTCAAAAGCGGCGCCGGGAACGGGGCGGTTTTGTCAAGTTTCAAAGGAACATCTTGTCGGAACATTTGGAGAATCTCGGATCTCGGACGGAAAGATTTTTTCCATAGGAGGGTAGGAGATCCTACATTGCTTGTGGTTCAAAATAATATTCGAGGATTCGCGAGACAAAGGCCCGCGTTGATTTCTTTCAGTGTTCCGACAGGATTTACAAAAAAGGATTGCGAGTAGAGGGACTCGCCGTTTCGCAATTCGCCATCCTGACGAATTCAGCTCCACGGCGTCTCACTTTGGCCTCGGAACATCGTGTTCCTCGGACGCGTCGTTCGCTTTTTACGAAAGCTACGGCGCTTTTCCAAAGTTCGCTTCGAGTCCCAAATTCATTTTGGAAACTCAGATTGAATCGATTAGAAAGAATTGAATTTTAAAAGGAAAGCTTGCGAGTAGAGGGACTCGAACCCCCACACATTACTGCACCAGAACCTAAATCTGGCGTGTCTACCAATTCCACCATACTCGCGTGGTCTTTCCAATGTTTGTGAATGTTTCTTAGAGTCAAGCGGTTTCGTTGGAAAGTGTTTTCAAAATGGGACAACTCGGTCGATCGTCTCCGTGACAATGTTTGGCGAGATGTTTGAGAGTGGCCGCCATATCTTGCAGTTCTACGATCTTATTCTCCAGCGTTTTGAGATGAGAAAGCGCCAGCTGTTTTACGTCCGCGCTTGCGCGGCTTTTGTTTTTCCAGAGACCGACTAACTTCTTGATTTCGGAAAGTCCGAAACCCATTCCCCTCGCCCGCTTTACGAACTTGAGAATATGCACGTCGTCCGTAGAATACGTTCTGTAACCTGAATCCGTTCTTCTCGCCTTTGGAATCAAACCGATCGATTCGTAATGACGAATCTGTTTTGCGCTGACTCCCGATTCTTTGGAAACGTCTCCGATATTCATAATCCCTCGCATTTTTTAGTTAGACACGCGCACTGCGATCCTAATCGGGAAAGTAAATTTTATACGTCCTACGAGCAATTCTAAACCTTCCCTTAATGAGAAGGTCAAAGCGCGGATCGCGAAAAAATTGAATGCGAAACGAAAAAAATCGCAACCGGCTATTGACCTTACCCTCGTGGGAAGGTTTACGCTGAATCCTAAGACCGGTTTTGAAAACCGTCTCAGGAGAATCTTATGATGGAATTTCAAGTGGAGAATATGACCTGTGGAAGTTGTGCGAACGTGATTTCCAAATCGATCCAAACGATCGACCCGAACGTTCAAATCAACGTGGATATCGCAAAACAAATCGTTCGTGTCGAAAGCGGACGTTCCGAAAAGGAACTCGCAAACCTCATCGAAGAATGCGGCTACCCCGTTTCTAAAAGTACGATCGTTTCGTAAAAAAGGAGAATCAAACGATGAAACATTCGCAACAAAAATCTAAGAATCGGGCCGTTGTTCAAAAGACGGCTTTTTCGAAAGCGGAAGTCGCAAAACTCGTACTTTCCGTTTTGCTTATATTCGCAAGTTATGGTTTACTCGCGCACGGAGAACACGAGGTCGGTCCCAACGGAGGAACGATTCGTATGCCGGGAGGTTTTCATACCGAGCTGGTTCTTTTAAAGGAAGGTCTTAAAGTTTTTCTTTTGGATATCGAATTCAAAAATCCGTCCACCAAAAACGGTAAACTACAAGCGAAGATCGTCCAAGGGAAAACCGAACAGAAATTGGAATGCCAGGCGCATCCCGATCATTTTTTCTGTCCCGTTTCCAAAATTCCTACTTCGGGTAAAATCGTTTTGAAAGCGACCCGCGAAAAGATGGAAGGAATCGACGCGGTTTACGATTTGCCGATCTCTCAAAAATGAATTCTTCGTTTCCGCGTTTCCGTCGAAGCGCGGAGACCCGGATCGAAACGTGAAAATGCCTCGCGCAATAAAAAATTCTAACGTAACTTATCGAACAAATCCGAATAAAATCCGGCGAGTTCCAAATCCTCTTTGCGTGTGATCTTTAAATTGAAAGGATGCGATTCCACGATCGCCGATTTTTTTCCGGCGGACAAGGCCCAGGAACAAAGATCGGTCGGCATCGAATCCGAAGAAACAAAGGACAACAATTCTTTTAAAACATCGCCCCGGATTCCCTGAGGAGTTTTCATAAACCAGATATGTTCCCGATCCAACAAGGAAGCGGTTTGTCCATTCAATTCTTCTAATACGGTTTCGGAGGTTCGAGAAGCGAGCGTCGCGATTCCGTTTTTACGAACGCTGTCGCATAACAAATCCAATTCTTTTGCGAGAACAAAAGGTCGGGCCGCGTCGTGAACCAAAATGATATCTTCGCTCGCGATGGAAAGCGCGGACAAACCCTTCAACATCGATCCGTGTCTTGTGTCGCCGCCTTCCACGATGAGATCGTCTTCAAGAAGATGCGACGCGCAGACGGATTCGGTTTTTGGAATGGAGTCGGCGTGGGAAACGAGAACGATCCGTTTCTGCATTCCCCATTCTTGAAAACGTTTGAGTGTGTGAAGTAGAATGGGCTCGTTTCCGAATTCCAAAAACTGTTTCGGAATCTCCGAACCCATTCTCGTGCCGGTTCCTCCAGCGAGAATCAAAACGTAAATTTTCTCAGAGAGAAACAGCGACTTCATTCTGAAAGATTTGTTCCAAGTTCTGACGTTTGCGAATCAGTCGAAAACTTCCGTCCAAATCCACAAGAACCTCGGCCGTTTCGGGAAAAGAGTTGTAGTTCTTTGTGGACATGGAGGAACAATAAGCCCCCGCGCCCTCCATTACAACATAATCTCCTAATTTAGCTTCTCCTGATATTCTTGTGATCGGTCCGCCGCCTTCCGCTTGCGTAAACAAATCGCCGCTTTCGCAACAATGTCCCACGTAAACGTATTCCGCGGTTTTTCCCGAATGGGTTCCCTCTTTCGAAACGACGACTAACGGATGTCTTGCTGCGTATAAGGAAGGTCTTGTGTTCACGTCCATTCCCGCGTCGATTTTTACGAACGTATAACCGCCGTTAGGCCCCGTCGTCACGACGTCGTCCACGGTGGTGAGAATGGATCCGTTGTTCACCATCATAAAAGAACCGGGTTCGATTTCCATGTGAAGTTTCGTTCCGTGTTTCTTCGCGTATTCCTGAAAGAGTTCGACCACGGGCGCGCCGATCGTCTGGAAGTCGGTGGTTTTTTCGTCTTCCATTCTCCCCACCTTAAATCCTCCGCCTAAGTTGAGAATTCTACATTCGGAAAACTGCGCGGCGATGTCCAAGGAAACCTGCGCGACCACTTTCCAAACCGCCGGATCGCTTCCCGATCCGATATGAGTATGAACCTTAAAAATCTTAAGATCGTATTTTTTCGCGATCTCTTTCACCTTGTCTATGTCTTCGTGCCAAACTCCGAAGGAGGAAGTTTTTCCTCCCACATCGGTCTTCTTCGTTTGTCCCGAACCGAGCCCGGGATTAAAACGAACGCTGACTTCCTTGCCCGGAAATAATTTTCCGAACGCTTCCAACTGACGCAAAGAACAGGCGTTGAAGATCATTCCCTTCTCCACGAGCTCCTTTAGGTTTTTTGCGAGCTCTTGCGAAGTGAGCATGATCTGTTCGGGTTTGAATCCGTAGTGAATGGCCCTTTGCGCTTCGTATTCGGAACTCGCGTCGATCTGAATTCCTTTGCGTTTCATGATTTCAAGAATGGTTCTGTTCGGATTGGCTTTCATCGCGTAACGGACGGTCAGACCGAATGCGTTCGGAAACGCGAGAGCGGTGTCGCAACTTTTTTCGATTCTTTCCCGAGAATAAACAAAAACCGGGGTTCCAAATTGTTGTGCGATCGATCGCACTTGGGATTCAGTCAAAAATTTTAATTTTTCTATTGATTGCATAGTGAAACGGGCATTTCTAAATGGTTTTAGAACAGGCTCCGTCGGTGTCCCGTTTTTTTAAAGGCATTTTCATTTTATGGCTGGCAAAATCACTCATCTCGAAGTCCTTTCTCAGGTTTGTAAACATCTGGATCACGGAACCGCAGAGCAAAGAAAAATCGCCGGACTCATGCGCGCCGAATCCAATCGAAAGTTCGCGAACATAGGCGCGATCGCTCCCGATATATTTTATTTTTATCATATTCTTTCCCCTCGTAAAACGAAGAAGGCTACGGTCTGGGGAGACATGAGTCATCACAACGGAGTCGCCGAACTCGTGTTGAGTTTTTTGGATTTGATTCTTCAGACCGAAGAGGGAATTCACAGAGATCGTTACATCGCGTTCACTCTCGGTTATATCTGTCATTGCGCCGTGGACATCGTCACACATCCTTATATCTTCTACATCTCCGGAGATTTTTACAACAAGGACAAAAAGATCAGCAGTCTCGCTCAATACAATCATATGAGAGTGGAGAACGCGCTCGACTCCTGGCTTTTGGATTACCGTTGGGGAATGACTCCGAAAGAATACGACTTCGTTCATCACGTCGACGCGATCTTCAAATCGGATAAAAAAACCTGGAAGATGGATCCCATGCTCTGGCACTTTTGGCTCAGAGGCCTCAAGTCCACGTTCACGGAAGAATTCAAAAAACATTATATAGGTTCCGAGGACAAGATCATTCCCGGAGATTTGTTAAACGAATCCTTTTTGGGTTATCTCGAATTTCATCGCGTTCTCGATTCGAGAAGCAAGTGGATGCGCGGCGCCTTAAAACTTCTCGACAACATCACGTTTCACAAAGTGCGTTCCTCCGTGTTGATGCTTCCTCTCAAGGAACATATCGACAAACGGATCATGAACGAGGAACACAAGAAGTGGAATTACCCCGCGGATCCTTCGATCGTTCGGGAGGATTCTTTCGTGGAACTCATCAATCGTTCCGCGCAGAACGGAAAAGACGCGTTGACGCACGCTTGGAATTATCTGGAAAACAAAATGTCCCGATCGGCGTTCTTAAAAGAATACCAGGGATACAATTTGGACACGGGGCTCCGCTTTCAAGGAGTCGACAGCATGAAGGAATTTTCACCGATAGAAGAAGTTTAATCGATTATGAAACACGAACCAGTCAGTTATCTTTTCCGATTTTTTGTGATCCTTTTCCGGGACAAAATTCTCCAGAGAATTTTAAACTCTCCCGATCCGTTGAAACAACTAACGAAAGTCTGCGCGGGACTTTTGTTTTTGAACGGATTTCTGTTCGTATTCTCCGTAAAGGATTTATGGAGAGTTCCCGATTCGAACCAATACGAAAAACCTTCCGTGCTTTACGGACTGAACGATAAAAACGAATACGAACCGATCGCCGAATTCTATCGATTCTCCCGTGTCGTATTAAACATAAAAGAACTTCCGCCCGAAGAAGACGGCAAACCGAACAAGCTGATCCGCAGTTTCGTTTCGACCGAAGACAATAATTTTTATTCTCATTGGGGATTGGATCTGCGCGGAATCTTTCGCGCGTTTATGGTCAACCTTCTCGCGGGAAGAATCAAGGAAGGAGCGTCCACGATCACACAACAGGTCGCACGACTGAAATTCTTAAACACGGAAAGATCTTTCCTAAGAAAAGCGAGAGAGGCTTGGCTTGCGCTTCTTCTCGAAGCGGTGTTCGACAAGGATACGCTCATGGAAATTTATCTCAACGAAATCCCTCTCGGACACGGAACGATCGGGGTCGGAGCGGCCGCAAGATTTTATTTCCGCAAAGACGTAAAGGAACTGACTTGGGGAGAATCGGCCCTTCTCGCGAGCTTAACGACGAGACCGACGGAATTTTCACCCTTGGTGAATCCGAATTCTTCCAGCGCGAAGGTCCGCGTGGTCTTTAAGAAGTTCGTCGAAAACGGAATCTTGGACGTAAAAACCGCCGAAAAAGAATACGAAGCATTTTCGGAATATTACATTACTCTAAACCGTTCTCCGAACGATTCCGCGTTCGGGGATCGTCTCAATCGTTTTCCGTATTTCACGGAATACGTAAGAAAGAATTTATCGCGTTATATTCCCAAGACGACTTTGTACAGCGGCGGTCTGAAAATTTATTCCACGCTCAACATTCAACACCAAACACAAGCCGAGAAGGCTTTGTATTCCGGTTTGAAAGCGCAAACCGCACTTTCCAATCAAAGAACGTTCACAAAGATCGACGCGTTCGACGACGCATACGGGGAAATCTACGATATTCTCGCGATGATCCACGACGTTCCCGAGTTTAAGTTTAAAATTTCCAGATCGGTTCGAACCTTCAGCAGAGCCTGGCAAGAAGATCTACGCGACGAACTCAGCGCGCTCAACTTGTTGAGCGGAACCGAATCCTTAGGCGAAGCGATCGAGTGGAGTTATAGAAGTCAACAAACCGAAGACTTTCTTCTTCCCGTCGAAGGCGCTTTGATTTCGATCCGTCCCGAAAGCGGTTATATCACCGCGATGGTGGGCGGCTCCGGTTTCCGGTCGGACAATCAACAGATTCGAGCGTTTCAAGCGTATAGACAACCCGGTTCCGCGTTCAAACCTCTCGTCTACGCTGCGGCGATGGAATACTACAACCAACATCCCGATCCGAAGAAGAACGTAACGGCGGCTTCCTTGTTCTCCGATTCTCCGCTTCAATACGTATTAGAAGACGGTGATGAATGGAACCCTTCCAATTACACGGGAGAATATTCAGGATTTATAAAGTTGCGCGAAGCGCTCGAACTTTCCAGAAACAGCGTCGCGGTGCGCGTTCTCGAACACACGGGGATCAGCAACCTGATGCCGAATCTGGAAAAGATTCTCCAGATAGAAAACAGATCCATTCCTAGAAACTATTCCATTTCTCTCGGAACCTTCGAGGTTTCTCCGTACGAACTCGCGAGGTCTTACGCGGTGATCGCTTCGGGAGGAAAACAAGTGTTCCCGTTGAGCGTTCTTTACGTGGAAGACGGAAGCGGCAACGTCATCCGAGACTTCCGCGAAGACGCGAGCAAACAAGAGAGGAAACAAATTCTTTCTCCCGAAGTTTGTTTTATTCTTACCTCGATGATGGAAGACGTAATCAAAAAAGGAACCGGAACCGGAGCTTCTTCTTACGGACTCAGCAGACCCGCCGCCGGTAAAACCGGAACGACGAATAACTTTCGGGACGCGTGGTTTGCGGGCTATACTTCCGATCTCGTAAGCGTCGTTTGGCTCGGTTACGACACGGGAACTCTTTCGATGGGAAAAGGAATGTCGGGCGGAGTCGTAGCGGCACCGATCTGGGGAAGATTTATGTCCAACGCGCTTTCGAGAGAAAAGTCCAAGTCGTTTAACTTCGGAGAAACCGGCGTGGTCCGCAAAACGATCTGTTCCATCTCCGGAAAATTACCGGGTTCTCATTGCAATCAAACCGAAGAAGAATACTTCACCAAGAACACGGTTCCCAAAGAAGTTTGCGACGATCACAGAGGAGCGGGATTCATACCGGAACCCGAACCGGATCACCATTCTTCCCATACGACCAAAGTTAAAAAGAAGCAGAAAACCAATATTTTCCAGGGCGACGATGATTTGATTCGGTAATTCCGAACAAAAATACTTGTCGTTTTGGGATTGAGTACACAAATAGATTTATTGCTAGCAGGAGTTTTAGATGGCCATCGGCAAGGAAAATAATAACAGCGTAATCGGTCCCGGGTCCATTTTTGAAGGGAAATTTTATATCGCAGGTTCTCTCCGCATCGACGGAAAATTCGAAGGAGAAATCAAAACGGACGACACACTTTATATCGGTGAAACCGGTAAGGTAAGAACCAATATTTCGGCTCGTGAAGTGACCGTTTCCGGAACCATGATCGGGAATATCAAAGCCGAGAACGAAGTTCGTCTGGAAGAAACCGGGAGACTTTTAGGAGACATCATCGCCCCTGCCCTGCATTTAGCGAAAGGTGTGGTAGCAAAAGGAAACATTACGATCACCGGCGGACAAAAGAAAGACGTTAAGAAAATCGTGGAAGAGTCTTTCGGTGGAACCCGTACTCTGGACAACGGAAAGGACGAATAAGTCCTTTTTTCTTTACTATAGGAAAGGCCGGGATCGGGCCGATAATCTTCCTGTATGATCTTCAAAAAGCCCAGACAACTGAACGCGGGGAAGGAACTCCTAAGAACGGACAACTTCACCCTGATCTATCTGGGCGCTTTCCACTTTCATTATTCTTTTTATTTTAGAGGGAATCTTTACCACGGAAATCTCGATTTCCGCAGAAAAAGATTTCGACTGATTCCCATCTTCGCTTCGATCGCTCTCTTTATCGCATTCTTAGGTTTCGGGATGAACCCGAGCAACGCCATGATGGATTCTTCCGGACACGAGATTACGGAGAACGATTCCGAGGATCTCAAGGCGAAATCCGGAGACGAAAAGTTTTTGGAAGAATCGGAAAAGGCCAAACTTACGATTCTGATGGCCAAGGAACTCAAAAATCCTTCCGAAAAGAAGAAACAACTCAAAGTCACCACGTATCGCGTAAAAAGAAATGAGACGTTAGCCGAAATTGCGACCCGATTCAAGGTTTCCATGGAATCCATCGCGGGTTCCTCGAACATCAAAATCGACGACACTCTTTATCCGGGACAAATATTAAGCATTCCTAATAAATCCGGTCTTCTCTATAAGATGAAAACGGGAGACACGGTCGCCAAGGTCGCGAGTCTTTACAAGGTCAACTTGGACGAGATCATGCTCGAAAACAAACTCGACGATCTCGATATTCTCAGACCGGGACAAAAAGTATTCTTACCGGGCGCGGTGATTCCCGATCCCGCTCCGAAATGGGTAATTCCGGTCGCTTCCCGAATCGTTACTTCCAATTTCGGTTTTAGAACCTTCCCGAGAAGAAAGTTCCACGAAGGTTTGGATCTGAAGGCGTTCTACGAACCGATCGCCGCCGCGAGAAACGGAAAAGTCATCTACGCAGGATGGATGGGCGGTTACGGAAACGTGGTCGTCATAGAACACACGGACGATTTCAAAACTTTATACGCGCACAATTCCAAGTTGTTCGTACAACGAGGCGATTACGTTTTAGCGGGAAAGAAAATCGCAAGATCCGGTTCCACCGGTTATTCTTTCGGTCCTCACCTTCACTTCGAAGTAATTAAGAACGGTCAACCGGTCAATCCTTCCAAATATCTAAAAGGTCTTACATTCCGTAAGGGCGGACCGACTCACTAGTTTTCGATCGGGATTCGTTTGTCGTAACAAGAGGTGTAGGAACTACCACATTCTTCCCGAACCGACTCGGACTTCGCGAAAAATGTAGGAACTACCACGCTTTCTAAAAAACTTACAACCACGGCTCAATCAGTTTGATTTCCTAAAAATGTGGGAACTCCTGCGTTTTTAGTTACGAATCTTTGAGTTCGAGCGCGGATCTCTTCTCGAACCAACTCAGACTTCGCGAAAAATGTAGGAACTACCACATTCTTCCCAAAAATCTCCCCAGAACAAAAGGAATTTGATTTCCAACGAAAAACATTTTGAAAATATTTTCCAAAATGAAAATCGCGAAACTCGCCCCAATCAAAAACGTGTATCGTATCCTATTCGCACTTGTCCTCTCACAGATCCTTTTTCAATGCAAAACACCGACCATCGAAGAACTACTCGATCAAAGATTGATCAAAAACTACGACCAAACCGAAACCCTGAACTTATACTACGCAACGCTCCGAACCCAAAACACAAGCGCGACCAACGGATGTAACGATTCTTACTTTTTAACGACGGGTCCGAAAGAACTCAAAACCGGATATTGTATCGTAAACGTTCCGGCCAACCACGAGGTCGGAGCTCTTCCCGCGGGACTCGGAAGCAGGGAGAATTATTTTCAGTTCCTCGGACACAAACCGTTTGAAACGCAGGACAACTTCATCGAGGACCTGAAAAAAGATCCGTTCGAGGAAGTGCTCGTATTCGTCCACGGATTCAACGTAAAGTTCGAGGAAGCGATACTTCGCGGAGGACAAATCCGATACGATCTCAAATTTCCGGGCAAGATCGTTATCTTTACTTGGCCTTCCGGAAGCGAAGCCGGACTCATCAACCAAGTATTACTGAAGGGAACCTACGAAAAGAATCTCGCGTCCGCAAGAGCATCTCGGGGAGAATTTAAGAATTTTCTAAAGTCCCTCCAAACGGCCGGCAAAAAAATTCATCTCATCGTCCATTCGATGGGTCATCAAGTGGTATTACCCGCGTTAGCCGAAATCGGAAAGGAATCGGACAAACCTCTCATACAAGAACTCATACTCAACGCGCCCGATTTTGATTCGGGAGAATTCCGACTGATCTCCGACTCGCTCACCAAGGCCGCCAAACGAACCACACTTTATTGTTCCCCCGGAGACAGCGCGCTCCAAGCATCGGCGTCGGTAAATCAAGGCGGAAGACTCGGAACTTGTATGATCATCCCCGGATTCGACGTGATCAACGTGAACCCGATTGATTCTTCCCTGATTTCCCTCGGTCACGGATACTATTCTTCCAAGCCTCTCTTAACGGATATCTATCAGATCCTACTCGGAGTGAAAGCGGAGAAACGACTCTTTATCCGAAAATCCACGGGAAGCGAGAATTTTGTCCTGAGAAATTGAGAATATTCGGAAAAGGAAGAATTATCCGTCCGTTTCTGATCCCTTAGGGATTATAAAAAAGGATTTCTCCGAAGAAAGAAACCTCTCGAATCCTGAGTCTAATTGTAAAGTTGTAAAAGAGAGCGCCGATTTCTTCTCGTTTTTTTCTTTTCCGCCTAGAGCGTCGGAGAAAACTGGGAAGAGTGCGTGGAATTCCCAAAATGGGAAAACATAATTTTACCACAACTTTTTCCGTGTTTTGACAAATATCTTGTTGAATTCGGGGTTATTTTTAGTAACTAATGAATATGCTTCAGAAACCCAAAATTTTGGTCGTTGAGGACGAGATCATCGTTGCAGTCAACCTAGGCCAAAAGCTCAAAAAGCTGGGTTATGAGCTTGTTGGAATCACATCTTCGGGAGAAGAAGCGATTCAAAAAGCGGAAGAGAATCATCCGGACCTTGTCCTCATGGACATCAACATAGAAGGAAATCTGGATGGAATCGAAACCGCCGAGGTTCTTCGGAACCGCTTTCACACCCCCGTTATTTATCTCACCGCTTACGCCGACGAAAACACCTTAGACAGAGCCAAAAAAACACAGCCGTTAGGCTACATCGTAAAACCTTTCGAGTCGGATCAGCTTCGCTCCTCCATAGAAGTAGCGCTTTATAAAAACGAAATCGAACAAAGATCCAAACAAACCGAAGAAAAACTCAAAGGCGCGTTAGACCAGCTTGGAGCCGGAATCGTCACGACGGATGAAAACGGATTTCTTCTTTTTATGAATCCCGCGGCGGAAAAGCTCATCGGTTGTAAATACGAGGACCATCTCGGAAAACCGATTCAAGAAATTCTCTTTTTTAAGAATGGAACCGGAGATTCGGTCGGAAACTTGGTCGAAGAAGTTCTCAAATCCAGACTCCCCCGAGAAAACGGAAATCTGTTCTTAGTCGCAAAAAATGGAAGTAGTCAAGAAGTTCAATTACAGAGTTCTCCGATCCTTGGAACGGAAGAAAAACTGACCGGAACGTTCAACATTCTCAGAACCAAAGAACAACATACGACCGCCGGTGAAAAAGATACGTATCTAAAAGAAATTCATCATAGAATCAAAAACAATCTTACGATCATCTCCTCGATCTTCAGCCTGAGATCGGGACAAACCAACGGAGAATCGAACGACGTCCTTCGAGAAAGTCAAAATCGTCTGCGCGCGGTCGCTTTGTTACATGAGATTCTTTACGAAAGCAAGGATCTGTCTTCGATCAGTTTCGAGTTATATGTAAAAAAACTCACGGACGCTCTTTTTGAAATTTATCAAGTGAACCGGGAAAAGGTTCGTTTGGAAATGAACATTCAAGAAGCGAAGGTAAAAGCGGAGATCGGAATGAATCTCGCTTTGATCATCAACGAACTCATTACGAATTCCTTAAAACACGGTCTTGCAAATTCTCCGGCGGGATCGATCCGGATTCAGTTCACAAGAGAAAACGAAATGTTGACTCTGGAAGTTTCCGACAGCGGAGCCGGTCTTCCCGAAGAATCGATCCGAAGCAGAAACCCGGGTTCTCTCGGATTATCCCTTGTGGAATCCCTTGCAAAACAGATCGGCGGGAAAGTCGAACTTCTCAATCAAGAAGGCGCCTGCGTTAAACTGCATTTTCCTGCCGCCGTTCCCATCTAAAAAAATGCGGGAACTCCTGCGACCTTCCTTTCCAGAACAATCCACTTCTTTCAAAAGCCTCTTCCATTCCTCTTTCGGATGCTGATGACGAATTTTTTCCCAGCTGATAATCATCCCAAAACCTCTTCTAGATAATGAGAATCATTCTCATAATTTAAAAACTGTCCAGCATTTTTGAGTCCAGGAATGACTTGTAAGAATTTTTTTCCCTCCCAGACTGACCGGGATGAAAACCCATTTTGAATTTTTTGAAATCGTCGTAAGACCCGAAGACAAAACCGCCATTCTTTATCTCAACCGCCCCGAAAAAAGAAACGCCATGAACTGGCCTTTCTGGCGGGATCTCCCCGACGCGGTCGAGGAAATCAACGCGAACCCCGACATTCACGCGTTTGTCGTGGCCGCGAGAGGAAAATCATTCTCCACAGGTTTGGACTTGGATTCTTTTTTTAAGGAATTCGGAAGCACGGTCCAAGCCCCCCTCGGAGGAGATCGCAGAAAGTTTTTCGATCTCATTCTTAGAATGCAAAAAGGAATCAACGCGGTCTATGATTCTCCCAAACCTTCGATCGCCGCGGTTCAAAAACATTGTATCGGCGGCGGACTCGATCTGATCTCCGCTTGTGATATTCGTTACGCGACCGTGGACGCTTCGATTTCTCTTCGGGAAGCGAAGGTCGCGATCGTGGCGGACATGGGTTCGATCAACAGACTTCCTGCGATCATAGGTCAGGGGCATACGAGAGAATTGGCTTTAACCGGAAAAGACATAGACGGAATCGAAGCGGAAAGAATCGGACTTGTGACCAAGGTTTTTCAAACCGAAGAAGAGATGATGAGCGTAGCTCTTGCCACCGCAAAAGAAATCGCGGAAAATCCAAAGATCGTCGTTTCGGGAGTTAAGGATGTGATGCGTTATTCGGAAGGAAAACCGATGGACGCGGGTTTGAATTACGTCGCTCTTTGGAATTCGAGCTTCTTAGATTCTGCGGATTTTAGAGGAGCGTTGCAATCCTTCAAGGAGCGCAAACGCCCCGTCTACAATCAAAACTGATTTACGACTTAAGCGTAAAGGTCCAGGATTCTTCTTTGTCCTTCTTCCTTGGAATTCTGGACCCCCGCCTCTACGGCGAGATTCAACATCTTTCGATTCAGATCGCTTTGCGCCTGAAAAATTTCTTTGGGCAGATTTGCCACCCTTTCCAATAGTAAACTCTGGTTTGTGTTTCCGTTGATATTCATAAATTCCCTCTTCCGAGAATTTGGGGTTTTCTTTCTTTTTCCCCCAATTCTATTCTCGGTTGATAAATAGAAAACTTGATTGTTTTTTGAAAATTTTTAACCTGTCCAAACTGTGAGTTTCCCTACATTGATCAGATCTGCGATTCAGAGGGAGAATCAAAGAGAGTTCACCAAAGCTTTCAACCTCTACAAGGAAGCTCTTTCGTTTACCAGCAGTCCCAAAACGATTTTAAAGATCCGCAATCGTCAAGCGTGGTGCCAATATCATATCGGGAACACGCGGGAAACGTTGAATCTGTTTCACGAAATCATCACTCAATATCCGAACGAACCCGGAAGTTATTTATATTATTCCAATTATCTCATCAAGGTTTCCAACTTCAAACAGGCTAAGAAAATTCTTTCCAAAGGAATCGATCTTTATCCGGATCAACTGGAACTTTATCTTACCTTGGCTTCTTTGTTGAAGGACACGGATCGTTCCAACGAAGCGATCGCGGTTTTAAAACAGGCCTTGGCTCAGGAAAAACTCTCGAGAGGAAGAGGAATTCTCCGCAAGGACATCTGGGCCGAGTTAGGTCATCTTTACTATCAAAGAGGCGATTACAACTCCGCGTTGGTTTCTCTCAAGACTTCGATGCGTATGGACAGCGACGAGAATTTTCTTCACTACGATATGATCGCGCAGTGTTATCTCAAGGTCGCCGATCATAAGAACGCTCTTAAGTTCATAGACTTATACATCCAATACTTCGGAGAGTCGGATTCGGATATTCTCATCATCAAAGCGAGAGCGCACGCGCAACTCGGCGAAAGTCATCTCGCGTGCGCTTCCCTTTTACAAGCGTATTCGATGGAGAACGGCCTCAAGTTGAACGCGGAAGATATGGTGGACTTCGCTCCCCTTTTACAAACCGGTTTTTTTGATACATTAGAGAATGTTGAAATAGAAGAACCCTGATCGGTTTGCAAAGAATTTCTTGACCGTTCCGCGTATTCCTGTCTTTTTTTGAGGTTCGATCGTGTATCAGAATTAGGACCGGATCGTCCTTTAGGAAGTCGTATGAAAATTCTCCCCAAATTCAAAAACAACTTAACTCGTCTTTACGTTTTCCTGAAAGTTCTTTCGGTTTTGACGATTCTTCTTTTCAATCGACCGGGTTTTTCCCAAACGCTTTCACCCGATCAGGAAAGATTGGTAAAAGCGGTTCATAAAATTCTGGACGATCTCGACGCCATCGTTCTGAAAAATCCGAAGGATAAAAAGGACGACGTTTACGTTTTGGTGCAGGAAACGATTCTCAAACTTCAAAGCGGCGCGTTGCGGGTCGGCATCCGGGAGGATTTGGAACGGGATATTTTCGGTTCCGCGGTTTTTTCGATCCGATCCAAGGAAGATCCCGATCCAAGCATTTATCTTAGTCCTTATCTGCTCGATCTTTATCAAACTCATCCTTCCATCGTGTTGTCTGCGTTCGTTCATGAATGTCAGCATTCAAAAAGTTATTTCGACGATCCCGAACGATTCATCAATCTGAGTATGACGAGCACTCTCGAAAAATATCTCTACGAGTTGGACGCTTACAATCGCGAGTCTCAATTCATTCTTAAATATCTGAAGAAGAATCCGAAATACAAACTGACTCCGTTCGAAGTCCTTCTTTCCGATTCTTTTGAAAAGGACAACCTCGGTTATTTTTCATACGCGGCTCTCGGTTACGACATGTCCCTGGCCGGTTATCTTTACAACGTATCCGAGTTTAAACTTTCCTACGAAGAAAAGATGGCGTTGATTTTGAAAACTCTCAATCAGATCATCGCCGAACCTTTGGACGACAAAGGCGATTCTTGGAATCAATACAAACAGATCGTTCCGATGTATTCCTTTCTTCAATTCGCCCCGCAAGCGATCCGAAACATCGACACGGTTCACAATAAGATCGCGGATCAATCCAATTACGATCTGCCAAAACAACACCCGGATTTATACGCTCGAATGCTCGATCTTGAAAAAATCTTTGCGGCCAACATAGAAAAATACAAATTCCTTCAAGGAACCTTGGAGAAACTGAAAAAAATCGATTAGTCGAACGTTTTTTAAATCAATCGTATCAGGGAGATTCGTATGAAGTTCAATGTATCCGCGGCGGTTTTGTTTTTATTCTCGCTTACTTTAACCGCTCAACCGAACGACGATGTTACGAACATCGTAAAAGGTCTTAAGTATCAAACGGGAAAAGTGATCTTGGGAGACAAACTCGCTACGTTAAACGTTCCTTCCAACTTCAAATATATAAACGGCAAACAAAGCAAACTCGTTTTGGAAAACGTCTGGGGAAACCCGCCCAGCGCGGAACCGCTCGGCATGCTTTTTCTAAAAAATCAAAGTCCGATCAGCGATAATTTTACGTACGCGATCAGCATCGACTATTCGGAAGAAGGTTACATCAAGGACGACGACGCGAAGGATTTGGACTACGGCGACCTTCTCGACGAAATGAAAAGCGACATGAAAGAATCCAACGAATCCAGAAAGAAGGAAGGTTATCCTTCCGTGGAACTCGTGGGTTGGGCCTCCCCTCCTTTCTACGACGAAAAATCCAAAAAACTACATTGGGCCAAAACCCTGAAGTTCGAAGGTTCCGAGGTAGACACATTAAATTATAATATTCGAATATTAGGAAGAAAAGGAGTGATCGTTCTGAACGTCATATCGGACGCGGATAAACTTCCGTTGGTGAACGAGGAACTCGACGCGATCGTAAATTCGACCGAATTCAACGAAGGAAATCGTTACGAGGATTTTAATCCCGGCTTGGACACGGTCGCCGCTTACGGAATCGGAGGTTTGATCGCGGGAAAGGTTTTGGCTAAGGCCGGGTTTTTCGCGCTTTTATTAAAGTTTTGGAAAGTGATCGCGTTAGCCGTCATCGGAGGTTTCGGAGTTTTGAAAAAATTCATCTTCCGGGAAAAGGATGTCGCTTCCACTCCTCCGCCTTCGGACGGACCGAACGCTTAATCAAAACGTATCGAAACGGATTCGCGGCTTCTTTGAATCGGGGCCGCGTTTTGTTTTTGTTCAAGGTCCGATTTTAGGAAAGAAACTCACTGAGGAATTTTCGGACCCAACTCGATCACCAACTGTTCTTCCGGAACGGTAAGATCGATCTTATCGATCTTTTCGGGAATTCTCCCCGAAAGAACGTCCTCGGTGAGATTTTTAATCTTAGCGAGAATCGTTTCGTCCGTACAATTCGAAATGGAAATGATATTCGGAAGATCTTTTCCCCAAGCGAAACGAATCCCCGGACTATCCACAAAAAAAGATTCGGTAACTCCGTCCCCTTCCTTATCGATCATCGTAAAGACCGTGGAGTCGCCGGTAACGACTACGGCTTTTTTTCCCTTCTTCACTTTGTCCGCTTTGACACGAGTGTTGGTCATCTCGCGATTCCAAAGATAATAGTATAATTTTCTAATTTGAGAATCGATCAGTTTGTCCCTCGCGGACTTATACAATTCTCCGTATTTTTTTCCGACTTCCTCTTCTCCTTTCATCTGTCCGTCGAGTTCGCGGGGAGTCGTGGAATGAAGATAAAAATCGGGAATGCCGTTGATCGTGTTCGTATAAAAGGCTTGGTCTTTTCGATCGCCCGGATAAGGATTTGTGGAAGCTCCCGGATTTTTCAAAAAGCCGATCAGAACGTTTCTTCTTTCGTTCACTTTCTTTCTGAGTTCTTCGGCTCTGAAACGGATCGAACTCGTTTTCGGAGAATCCTTTCCGTAAAAACGTTCGGATCTTTCCAATTCTCCGCTGACCGCTCGTTCGGAAGAATACGTCTTTAAAAGTTCCTCGTCGTATTTCAAAAGAAGATCCAATTCTTTCGTTCTTTTTAAGGGCTCAGCGGAAGCCTGACTCGCATCACTCGCGTTAGACGATCCTGCGGAATTCTGCGGATTTGCGGAAGAGGAAGACGATGGTGCGGAGGAATTGTTCGAAGTATCGGAAGACTTGCTCGGCGAAACGGATCTTTCCGATTCGGGAAGTCGAAAGTATTCCGCTTCCAATTCTCTCAGTCTCGCGTAATTGGAAATCTTTACGAGATAATCCTTTTCCTTCTCCCTTACCTTGTTCGGATCGTCGAAACCGTCCTTGAGCAACGTTAGTTGTCCTTTATAGATGATCATCAAAGTCGCTTCGGAAGAATCGCGGCTCGGATTCGTATCGGGAAGGGTTTTACCGTCCTTATCGACGAGCTGAATGAAATGAAAGGCGATTCGATCCGTTCTGAAATCGGTGATATTTTGTATATCGGGAGAAATCTGCAGATCGGCGGAAGCCCAAAGACTTCCACCGAAAATCGACAGAACGAGAAGATAGGCGGAAAAAGACTTCTTATTGCCGATCGAAAACAAGCGATCCGAAAAAATGGATTTCATCTTGTTTCTAGTATCGGCTAAAAAGAGGACGGAAAGAGAGGATCAGTTCCTTTTATGGGCCGAATCGAGAGAATATTCCATTCCGGGAATACTTTCGGATAAACCGTCCAGCCTATATTCCAGGCTTTGAATGTCCGAAAAATTCTCGAAAACGGTCTTTTCCAAGGCGAGAAAGGTAGAATCCAAAAGCGCCATTTTTTTGCGCGCGATTTCCTTTTGTTTGTCTTCCTCTTTCATATTCTGTTGAACGTAAGTATAATCGATTCTAAACTTCATTCCGGAAAGAATTTCCTGAAGAGTGGACTTTCTAAAATCCAGGATGAGAACTCCCCCGTTTTTCCAGATCGCTTTGACGGCGTATTGGATTTCGGGAAGACGCTTTAGATTTTTGTAATGTTCTCCCTTGCCGCTTTCGAAAGCCTTATCGAAATAGGAGGACTCGCTGATCTCCCCGATCAAGGTCATCGTCTTGTGACGGTATTCTTCGTCTTCGAGAAGAACCTTTCTGCGAACCGGAAACACCTGACGTTCTCCGTCCGATCCGTAGATCGTAATTTCCGTTCTCGGATCTCTGTTACCGACTTCGTAAAGGGAGAATGGAACAAGAGTAACAAAAGGACTGTTGCCCGCGAGAATGAAGGAAGTAAAAAATAAAACGACTCCGATCCAGGCATAGGTTAGGAACAACGTCTTGCGGGAAACCCCGTCTTCGGTCGCGGTGCGGAAGAGCCAAAGATAACCTTGGTTGATTTTTTCGCCTGCGGCCTTGATCGCTTCCCATGCCGCGTCTCTGATCGCGATTGCAGATTCCTTAATTTTTTGCCAATTCATAACCCCGGATTCCTTCTACGATGCTTTTCGCTATCTTAACTTGTAAACTCTTGCTCTGCAAAAGTTTGGATTCTTTTTCATGAGAAAGATAACCCATCTCCACGAGAATCGCGGGCATGAGACTTCCTCTGAGGACCGAAAAATCCGCCTTTTTCACTCCCCTGGACAGGATTTGAGGTTGGAGCTTTTTTTTCATCTCCGATTCGACCGACCTGGCCAAGATTCTGCTTCTTCTTTGAATGAGCGAGGACATCATTCCCGCCTGAATCTTTTTGACCGCCGTGGTTCCCTTGGGCTTGAGAATCCGGTTTTCCAGAAGAGCAGTCTCCCGAGCCGATTCGGTGGAAGCCGTTTGGGAAAGATAATAGATCTCGAAGCCGTTTACGTCCTCGTTGATGGAAGAATTGCAGTGAAGACTGATGAACAAGGAACTTCCGTTTTTTTTGAGCTCGCGATTGGCGATCTCGGATCTCCGTTCGAGTTCGACGAAGTTGTCGTCCGGTCTTGTTAATACGACTTGGATCGAAGGATAAACCTTCTCGAAGAATTTTTTAAGAATCTTAGCGACTTGAAGAGCCACAACCTTCTCGTTCGTTCCGTCGTTCGATGCCGTTCCCGGATCCTTTCCGCCGTGGCCCGCGTCGATGAGAACGGTTTTGATTCCGAGTTTTTCCGCGCCGGGAAGAACTTCCAACTCCAACACGTTTTCCTTATATTCGTATCGAACGTCCTCGGACATGAGTTGTACGAAAAGCGCTTCCACGATTTCGGGAGGAATCAGAAAATCCTTTTCCTTATAAAGAACGGGAACCGAAATTTTTTCGATGCTCTGATTGAAGGTATAAAATGAGGAACCGACTCGGAAGCGGATTTCACCGGAAGGATGTTGGATCGCGCCGACGAAGGTCGCCGGATTGAACGAGGATTTTAAGGAAGGAAATTCCTTTTGAACGTCCTCAAAGCGCACATAACGTTCGGAAGACTGAGTGGGAATCGCGACCTTTGCGCCGAGTTCCCACGTATTTAGGGAGAATAGGATCAGCCCCCAAAGATAGATTTGATTTTTTGCCAAATCGAACCTTTTTTCTTTTTAGAATCTTCTCTTTGAGTATCGTTGATATCGAACAAATTCCGTTTGCTCTTATCGTAATTCTTGTTCGCGTGTTGTTGTCTGTTTCCGTTGCGATCGTGGTTCTGCTGATTTTTATTACCGGCGCCCTGTTGACCGCCTTGAGGCTGACGTTGTTTGTCCTTGTTGCCTTGAAAGCGATGTTGATTCTTATTTCCTTGTTTGTTTCCTTTCGGTTCGGAGGAAAGAACGGAATCCGCCTTTTGTAAAAAGAATTCGGCTTCTTGAATCGCGGCCGCGGGTTTTTTCTTATGACCGTCTCTCGCGGGAGAATGCGACTGCGTATGACTTGCGTGACGTTTGTCCCCTCTACGATCCCGATCGTGTTTGTGAGGAGCGCGATCTCCTCTGTCGTGAGGACGTCTTCCATTCTGTTTGAAATGGGTTTCCTTTTCACGATCGTAGGAATCTCCGCCCACAAAGGCCTGAAAATCACCTGCAGGAAATTGAATGTATTCTTCCTGAACTTCCAAAACATCGATCTTTTGTTTCAGATATTTTTCGATCTTTTCCAACTCCACGTAATCCGACTCGGAACAAAAACCGATGGCTTTTCCTTTTCTTCCCGCTCTTGCTGTACGACCGATTCTATGAACGTAGTTCTCCGTGTCTTGAGGAAGATCGTAGTTGTAAACGATGTCTATGTTTTCGACGTCGATCCCTCGGGAAGCCACGTCGGTCGCGACCATATAACGGTATTTACCGGATTTAAAATCGCGGAGAAGTCTGAGTCTTTTTTTCTGATCCAACTCGGAGGAAATTCCGGTGACGGGAATTCCGTATTTACGAAGCGTATGAACGATCTTCGGAATATTCGCTTTATAATTCGTGAATATGATTCCTTGGCCTTCCTCTTTCGAATTTACGATGAGGTTGGTCATGTAAGGAATTTTTTCCTCGCGTCCGAGGTGAACGATCTTTTGGTCGATTCTTTCAGTGATGATCTTTTCGGGATTGATCTGAATCTCGACGGGTTCGTTTAAGAAACGATAAGCGAGTCTCATCACTTCCACCGACAAAGTAGCGGAGAACAATAAGGTTTGCTTGCGATTCTTACATTTATGAAGAAGCCAACGAATGTCCTGGATGAATCCCATGTCGAGCATACGATCCGCTTCGTCGAGGACGAAGAACTCCACATTCGATATGTCGATGGAACCGGACTTGATCATGTCGATCAATCTTCCCGGAGTCGCTACGATAATTCCGTTTAAACCTTCGAGATCCTTGTTCTGGGATTTGTAATCCGTTCCTCCGATGATCGGAACCGCGCGCACTCCGTTGGAATGTTTCAGAAGTTTTTTGGCTTCTTCGGAGATCTGCATCGTAAGTTCTCTCGTGGGCGCGAGGACCAACGCGGAAACTCCTTGGATCTCTTTGGTAAGAATGGTGTGAACGACCGGTATCAAAAACGCGACCGTCTTCCCCGTACCGGTTTGTGCAAGACCTGTGATGTCTTTGCTTTCCAATCCGTGCGGGATCGATTTTTCTTGGATCGGTGTGAGTTCGGTGTATCCGATTTCTTGAATGGCTGAAAGTAACTTTGGATGTATGGATAGTTCTTCGAATTTCATGTGTGCCGCTTCTGAGCGATTAAGTGGAATGTATCACCGTAACAGGTGAGGTCTGAGAGACGTGCAAAAAGGCGGTGACTCAGGGTTTTACCTCTCCAACCCCGATCTCGGGACGGGTGGTAGGACATCGGTTTCTTATACTCAGTCTTAAAACCGTATCCTTTCAACATTTTTTTCAGGGAGTCTGGGCTGTAATCCCAAAAATGGTCCGACGGGTGCGTACGGAACCATTCTTCCGAATTTGTTTGAAAGGTGGGACCGTACAAAGAAGGCAAACCTAAGAATAAAAATCCTCCGGGTTTGACAAGATCGGTTAACTTTTCGAATACGAAGTCCGCGTCCGGAAAATGTTCGACCACGAAGAAGGCCGCGACAACGTCGAAGGATCGGCCTTTCAGGAGATTCTCCTCCAAAAAGGAAACACAATGAACGTCGAGTCCCAAGGTCTTCCGAGAATATTCCACCTCGGCCGGAGAAATCTCCAAACCGGTCACTTGATAACCCGATTTCCGAGCCTCGTCCAAAAAAAATCCGGCGGCCGAACCCAACTCGAACAAGGACGCGCCTTGGGGATCGTGAAACCTGCGCAAAATCCCGAGTCGCTTTTGCGCCAAGGCTCTCAGAGAGATTTCATCTTCGTAGTAGGTTTTTTGATATTGGTTTTTATATTCTTCTAAGAAATAAGAATCCTTGTATTCCCGAGTTTTGGCGGGTTTGTAAAAACATACGCCGGTTCTTTTGCAGATCAGATATTGTTCGGGATACTGCGGATGAGGAATGAGCTCGAGTTTTGGATACATTCTCTGGATCTAAAAAAGGAAAAAGGGAAAAGAAAGAAAATTCCTTTTTTCGAAACTGCTTGAAAAATCGAGGAATACAATCTTTTTGGAAGGATCTTCCACTATTCTTATAAGAAAGAACATGAGCGTCCAAAACAAAATCGAATCCTTAGGTTACAAACTTCCTCCCGCTCCTCAAGCGATCGCGGCTTATATTCCCGCGAATCGTTCCGGAAACTTAGTATTCACATCCGGTCAACTTCCTCTCAAAGACGGGCAACTGATGCTCACCGGAAAATTGGGCGAAGGCCTTTCCGTGGACGACGTCAAAGAAGCGACGATCCAAGCCAGCTTGAATGCGATCGCGGCGGCTTCGGCGGTTTGCGGCGGTCCCGACAAGATCGTAAGAATCGTTAAGATCGGAGTTTTCGTGGCTTGTAGTCCGAACTTCAGCGAACATCATCTTGTCGCCAACCACGGAAGCAATTTTCTTCTTTCGGTTTTCGGAGAAGAAGGACGTCATGTGCGCTTTGCCGTGGGAACTCCTTCTCTTCCTTTGAACGCTCCCGTGGAAGTGGAAGTCACCTTTCAGGTCGCAGATGCTCCGTAATCTTTGGAGAGACGTTCAATGGAGTTTTCGTTCGATTCCTTTGATTTTAAAGGAATGGCTTGCGTTTTATCTTTCCTTTAGCGGAAGATTCACCGAGTTCTGGAAGGAAAAATCGACTTCGGAAAAGATCCTTTTCGTAGCGGTGACGTTTCAACTTTTGTTCAGTCTTTCCACTTGGATCGAATACACGATCAATCTCGGCGGAGAAGAAACCGAAGGTCTTCGTGTTTCGTCTAACTTCTATTTTATATTCTTAGCGGCAGGCGTTTTCTTTTTCGGTTCTTTCTGGCGTTCTCACTGGCTCGGTTCGCTTCTGCTCAGCGTTCAGTTTCTACTCGGTTTGGGCGCTTTGGCGGGAATCTTTTTCCCCGAGGCGTTTTTCGTGAGTTTTCTTCGGGAAGCGGATTACGTTTTCAGTTGGAAGTTCTACGCGTTTCTCGGAGCCTGGGGCGTCACGACCTTATTATCGCTAAAACTGTTTTTCGAAAAAGATTAGAATTTAAGAATATTAAGGAAAACTAACATAATCCCAAACGGCTTGTTGACTCGCCGACATCGCGCAGTTGTGTTTGGAATTGTCGTCCTGACCGGCACAACGATTGGTAGTCAACCTTTGTGTTCCGCCGTAGGGAGCCGTTCCCGAATCCGCGTCCGTCAAAGCGCCGTTCATCCCGAAAGCGGTTTGCCAAGCGTCCGTGACTTGGTTCGGATTTCCGGAAATGTTCGCCACTCCGTCTCCTACGTGAATCAATCCGAAGAATAAGTTCGAAGCCGTCAAACCGGAAGACGTCAACCAAGTCGCAGGCGTCGCGCTTGCGATATGATAATCCGAAACACCGCTGTATATCGATACCCTTCCGAGAGTTTTGATCTTTCCCTGATACGCCGCGTGTCCGCTTCCTTGAGAATGTCCTCCGAAATAAACCTTGCTCCAGATTACGGAATCCCCGTTTAAGAATTGTCCCCAACCGTCGTTCGGTCGTTTTAACACGAGATACTGAAGAAGTTTCAAAAGACGTCCGTCGATCGAGTTGTTCGTATCCACGGAAACAACGTTCGATTTGTCGACTCCGGTGATGATTTCTTCTCTTGCGTTTCCGAAACAAACGGGGGAACTTCCCGTGCCGTTGCAAAGAACATTGATGGGTTCTCCGTTCGGATACATCAAACCGATGCTGTGATAACCTCGGGCCGCGCCTTCCTCGATGATCTTGGAAACGCCGATCGGAGTTCCGCCCGATCCCGGCAAAAAAACCGCGAGAATATTTTTAGGAGAAGAAGCGGGAACAAAAATCAGATGCGGATCGTTGTAACGCGCCACGCAGGGAAAAGTGAAACTCGGAAGTGCGAAAATTCTCGTCAAACCGTCGACCGTATCCACGCGGGGTGCGTTCTGATATTGAGTGCATCCCAATACGGTCAACAATGCGTATCCGGTGAAAAGATCGGCGTTCGGGTTTTCTTCTTTGTCTTGGATCCGTTTGCATAAAATCGTCGACGAAATAAAAAGAAAGGAAGTCAAGAGAAAGATTATGATCGTTTTTTTATATTCTAAATATGGCATATAGGCAAGTTGTTAAATCGAAACTCCTTCCGGGCTAAAAATCGTATTTCCGTTTGAGAATATGCCCCGTCAAATCGCTCAACCGGACTTTTTGAAGCCCGTTCCCGTCGAAATTATCGGGGTTTAACCATTTCAAAAACGCTTCTTGAATCGCGGGCCATTCTTCGTCGATGGCCGAAAACCAAGCGGTATCACGGCTATGACCCTTTAGAACATTGGCCTGTCTAAAAATTCCTTCAAAGGACAATCCGATTCTTTGTGCCGCGGTCGCGGAAGGAAAGTTGAGAGCGTTGCATCTCCATTGATATCTTCTATATCCGAGTTCGAACGCGTTCTTCATCATAAGATACATCGCTTCCGATGAAACCGGGGATTGTCGCATTAACGGAGAATATGCCAGATGGCCGACTTCGATCGAACCGGCTTTCGGAGAAATCTCGGCGTAACTCGCAAGGCCGACCGCCCGATCGGAAGACAAGTCGAAGATCGTGAAAAACAACGGGTCTTCTGTCAGACACGTATTCTTCATCCATTCTTGGTATTCGCCGAACGTTTTAAAAGGTCCGTAAGGAAGATACGTCCACATCGCCCCCCCGGCGTCCAAGGAATTGGCCGAGTAAAGCGATTCGGCGTGGCGTTCCGGATCGAGAGGTTCCAAGCGGCAGAATCTTCCCTGCATCGTTTCCTTTTTCGGAAGCGACGCGGATTTCCAATCGGGAAGCGGAGTTCCGATCGGTTGCCCTAAAGAATTGGCAAATCGGGCTTCTATTTCGGAGGATTGGATATCTTTCATTTGGAATCGGTTACGATCTTCTTCTTTTGAAAATGAAAAAAGGAAGTGCTACGTTTCTTCCCCTTTCCTTCAATCAAACATTCAAACTTTAGGACACTTGCAGTTTCAGTCGAAAATTCCGAGATCCATTTTGGCTTCTTCGCTGGCCATTTCGCGCGGATCCCATTTGGGAACCCAGACGACTTCCACGTCCGCGTCGGAGATTCCTTCCACACGAAGAGCGTGATCCTTGACTTGTTGTTTCATTTGAGGTCCGGCGGGACAAGCCATCGAGGTGTACGTCATGTCGATCTTGGCCTTTCCGTCTTCGACTTTGATTCTATAGATGAGTCCGAGTTCCGCGATGGAGATTCCGATTTCCGGATCTTCCACTTTTTTTACTTCTTCGTAGATCTGTTCTTCCAATGCGTTTGTAGGAGCTTCTAACATTTTCTCACTCTCCGTTTTTCTTTTTCATTTTCCCGACAAACCTTGTGGGAACTCATACGATCCGCAGGGAAACGGCAGCGCGGACCAACGGAACTTGTAGGAACTCATACAATTTTTCGACGACGGCCTTGTTTCGTCGAAATTCTTACAATCGTTTGTCGATCCGATTCTTTGTATGAGTTCCTACAAATTGGACGTTTAGAGTATTTGCATTGTGGTAGTTCCCACACTTTTTATCGGGAGACAACCCGCACGCAGGCAAACTCAACCTCGTTTGGACGCCCGCGCCAACGCGCGTTCCAACGTATTCCAAGGAAGAACCGCACATTTGATCCTCGCGGGAATCTTTTTCACCGATTCCATCGATTCCAAATCTTCCAATTCCTCTTCGAACTTAGGATCCCGATCTTCCAAAAACATATTCTTAAATCGGCCGAGAATATTCTCCGCTTCCGCGACCGTTTTTCCCCGGATCGATTCCGCCATCATAGAACCCGAGGCCTGAGAAATCGAACAACCTTTTCCGGTCACTCGAACGTCTTCGATCGTATCTCCGTTTAGATTGATCGTCAATTCGAGTTCGTCTCCGCAAAGAGGATTGATCCCGTGTTCGAATAGATCCGCCGGTTCGAGTTTGCCCCGAAATCTGGGATTTTGATAGTGATCGAGAATGACTTCTTTGTAAAGACTATCGCTTAAGGACACGGGAGAAAATCTCCTTTACCTTAATTAGACCCTCGATCAATCGATCGATGTCGTCTTTTGTGTTGTAAAGGTAAAGACTCGCGCGGCAGGTTCCCGGAATATTCTTAAACGCCATAAACGGTTGCGCGCAGTGATGACCGACCCGAATCGCGATTCCTTCTTCGTCGAGAATCGTTCCCACGTCGTGCGGATGAACCCCCGGAAAGTTAAAGGAAATCACTCCTCCTCTTTTGGAAAGATCTCTCGTTCCGTAGAGTTCGAGTCCGCCGAAGTCGTCGAGACGATCCAACGCATACGTAAGAAGTTCGATTTCGTGATTTCTGATTTCCTGCATTCCGATCGTTTCGAGATATTCGATCGCCGAACCGAAACCGATCACACCCGCGATGTTGGGAGTTCCCGCTTCGAGTTTGGAAGGAAGTTCCGCATAAGTGGACCTTTCCTTGTAAACCTGGGAGATCATATCTCCTCCGCCCATCCAAGGAGGCATCTCTTCTAAGATTTCTTCCTTCGCATAAAGAACACCGACTCCGGTCGGTCCGAGCATTTTGTGAGCGGAGAATACGTAGAAATCAAAATCCATTTCTCTCATATTCACGGGAAGATGACAAACTCCCTGCGCTCCGTCCACGAGGACCTTCGCTCCGACTTCTTTCGCTCTTTTTTGAATGGGAAGAATGTCGTGAATCGTACCGGTCACGTTGGACATCTGAGACACGGCCACTAACTTCGTTTTGGCGGTGATGATTTCGTCGAGATTGGAAAGATCCAATGTGCTGTCTTCGTTCAAAGGAATGAACTTAAGAACGGCTTTTTTTTCCTGGGCCAACATCTGCCAAGGAACGATATTGGAATGGTGTTCGAGTTCGTTGAGAACGATCTCGTCGCCTTCTTTGATCTGGGTTCTTCCCCAAGTCTGAGCGACTAAGTTGATCGACTCGGTCGCGTTTCTCGTAAAGATACAAACCTTCGCGCACTGCGCTCCGATAAATCTGGAAAGATGAATTCTACTGAGTTCGTATTTTTCGGTGGCCTTTTGAGAAAGATAATAGATTCCCCGGTGAATGTTCGCGTTCTCTTCGCGATAGTATTTTTCGATCGTATCGATGACCGTAAAGGGTTTCTGAGAACTGGCCGCACTGTCCAAAAAGACGAGAGGTTTCCCGTTCATCTTTGTTCCCAAAATCGGGAAATCGGTTCTGATTCTTTCCGCGGAAAAACTCATATATGTCAATCCTCCAAGTCCACCTCGATCGAGTCACCAACGATTCTCACCGGATAAACCGGGAGATCTTCCACTGCGGGCATACAAAGCGCCTTTCCGGTCTTAATCGAAAACTGGGCCTCGTGTCTCGGGCAGGTGATTACGTCTCCACACAATTCTCCCTCGGAGATCGCCTCTCCGTCGTGTGTGCAAACGTCTTCGAACGCGTAAAGGTTTCCGTCCAAACTCGTGATCCCGATTCTATTATATCGGGTTTCAATTACTTTGACTTTCCCGTTTTCTATTTCGGACAGATTTGCGAGTTTACGAAAGCTCATGTTTAACCTTCCACCTTACGAACGATCAGCTGAAAAAGCTCTTCTTGTATAGAATCGGATTCAATTTCACCAATGACTTGTCCTAAAAATCCGTCCACGATCATTCTTCTCGCCTCGTCCTCGTCGATTCCACGGGACGCGAGATAAAACAACTGTTCTTCGTCGATCTCTCCGACGGTCGCGCCGTGTTCGCACTTTACGTTCTCCGCATATACTTCGAGCTTCGGAATCGACTCGGCTCTTGCGGAACGATTTAGAAGAAGGTTGTTGTTGATCTGGATCGCGTTCACGTCCTTGCAGGAGTTCGGGATATGAAGATTTCCGGTAAAGATATGATGGGCCTTATCCTTAAACGCGCCTCTGTAAAGAATCGAACTTTCCGTATGACTTTCGTTGTGAACGATCTTCACTTCGGAATCCTGAAATTCGCGGGCCGCCATCGGAGCGAGTCCGATCACGCGCGCACGCGCGCCTTTTCCGGAAAGTTCCACGTTGAGAAGATTCTTCCCTTTGTAACCGCCCGGAGTAACCTTCGCGATCTTTACGTCCGAATCCTCTTTTTGATCCGAGAATAAATTCTGAAAATGAAACACGGAAGAACCGAAGGATTCGATGCCCGCATACGCGAGCTTTGCGCCCGCTCCCACGTGAATCGAAGTCAAACCCTGAAAGAGTTTAAAGTCCTTTTCTTCTGGACATTCGTAACGTTCCGCGATAAACGCCTTGCTGTGATTTCCGAGTTTAACGACGACTAACGGAAGAATTTGATTTCCTTGTTCGAGACGAAACTTGATTTCGATTTCCTCTTGGATCACACGATCGGATTCCACTTCGAGATAAATTCCGTGCGTAAAGGAGGAAAGACTGAATAGGGTAAACCATTCTTCATTTCGTTTTTGGAATATGCTTTCGAGTGCGTTTACGAAGAATTCGAGTTCCTTTCCGGAAAGTTCTTCGGATCTCACGAGCTTTACGGAACTCGGAGTTTTACAGACGACCGCGTTCGCGTCCGGAACCTCGGAGAATTCTTCCGGATGAAAATTGGAAAGGGGGATTTTTCTCCAAGACTCGTTTTCCGTTCTTGGAATATTCAAAGTTTTGAATTTAGAAAAAACCTTTTTGCGAAAATCCTTCAGAGCCTGCGGCTCCGCGCTCCGGGCGATCCGATCCTCGAACTGAACTTCCAAAGTCACTTTCGTTTCAGTCCCCGGACTCGGCAAGGATCCAGTCGTATCCTTTCTCTTCCAATTCGAGCGCGAGTTCTCTGGTTCCGGTTTTGAGAATTCTTCCCTTTGCGAAAACGTGAACGAAATCGGGTGTGATGTAGTTTAGCATTCTTTGATAGTGTGTGATGAGAAGTATGGAACGTTCCGCGGTTTTGTTCCGATTGATTCCTTCGCTTACGATTCGAAGCGCGTCGATATCGAGTCCGGAATCGGTTTCGTCCAACACGGAAAGTTTCGGTTTGAGTAAACTCATCTGAAGGATTTCGTTTCTCTTTTTTTCTCCTCCGGAGAATCCGTCGTTCACATAACGCGAGATAAACGACTCGGGCATATCGAGTCCGGCCATGGATTCTTTGAGTTCCTTTCTGAATTCTTTGACGGGTAATTCCTTACCGCGAACGGACTTGACGATGGTCTTTAAAAAGTTGCCGATCGTAACTCCGGGAATGCTCGTCGGATATTGAAAACAAAGAAAGATTCCGAGACGGGCGCGTTCGTCGGTCGGCAGATTGAGAATGGATTTTCCTTCGAAAAGAATATCACCCGACAACACCTGGTATTTCGGATGACCCATGATGACGTTGGACAGGGTACTTTTTCCGGAACCGTTCGGGCCCATGATGGCGTGGACTTCTCCGGGTCGAATCGTAAGATTTACGCCTTTTACGATCTCTTTGAGTTCTCCGGAATCTCCGGTTTGAATTCCCGCCCTGAGGTCCTGGATTTTTAGAATCTCGGTCACAAAAGCACCTTCCCCTATTCTACCAGTGTTTTTTTTTGAAAGCAGAGATCAATTGGAAAGATACCGCACGATTCTTACGGAGAAGAAGATTTGTCGGAGGTACGACGCGCCGACTTAAACCGACATAAGATCGAAACGAATTCTTAAACGCGTTCCCAGTCCATCTTGATGATGAGAATGTAATTATCGCGGAGCGTGTAGGTGAAAATCACGACTTGTTTGTGAAGATCCATATCGTAGACCGGTTCAGTCACGGTCCACTTGGCCCCGCTTTGAACCACCTTCGCTTTGTGACGAATGAAGAACGGTCTCCAAGCGTAGTTGTTTCCGATCTCGGTCAGGTCGGAATCCCATTCTTCCCCGGGATGAGAACGGAAATACGTGGGTGTAATCTGATAACCGAAGATGTCGCAGGCAAATACCGAAAGAATTTCCGACGGCAACTCGGAAAGCATCAGATGAAGAACCAGAGGAAGGTCTTCCTTACCGTTATGACGGAGCGCCTCCAACTTTTCACCGAGCGCGTCGATGACGGCTTGTCCCTTTTGAAATTCTTCCAAAAGTTCCATAAACCGAAGACCGGAGAATTTTTCCAAAGTGTCTCGAAGCGTTCTGTTGAACTGTTTCTTATCCTGAAACTCGACCTGAGGTCTTGAAAAATAAAAACCCTGGAGAAGATTGGCGCCCATCGAAAGAGCGAGATGCAATTCTTCCTCGGTTTCGATTCCCTCGAAAAGAAGATCCGATCCGAGTTTTTGGGACATGTCCGCGATCGCGCTCAAAACGTTTTTGAAGGATCTTCTGTTTAAACTTTCCCGCATGATCTTGATGTCGACCTTCATGATGTCGGGATGAATATAACCGATTCTTTCGAGATTGGAAAAACCGACTCCGAGATCGTCCACGGCGATCTTAAATCCGTAGTCCTTAAACACGTTTACGATCGAAAGAAGTTTTTCGATGCTTCCGTCGAACTTGTCTTCGGTGATTTCCAAAACCACGTCCGCCGGAGAAATGTCGTATTTTTCGATGAGATTGAGAACGTGAAGCCTTTTCAGATCCAAAACGTCCCCCGTATGAATCATCGAGAGAAAGTTAGGCATCATGTTGAGGAATAACTTGGTTCTCAGCCCAGTGTCTTTGAGATGACGAATCGCCTTTTCACGGATCAAACGGTCGATCTGGATCAGACGAATGGTATCGAGTTCCGGATTGTGGAATTGATAACCAAGCGAACGGTATTCGTTTTTTTCGGGAGAATAAAATCTACCGAGAACTTCGTATCCAATGATATTGCAGTTGGTGACTTCCAGGATCGGTTGATAATGCGGTTGGTAATAGTTCTCTCCGTAAGAGAGTAAATTGCTTGTGTCCTGGCTGTATAACATGATCTTCTTTTAAAGTCTATTTACTGGAATCCACCAAGCGAGCTCCGGCAAGCAAAATTCCGGACAAAAAGCGTCAAATTAAGGAGAAGGGAAGACTACATTCTTCTTTTTTTTTTGAAACCACTGGAAAAACTGACAATCGTAAAGGTATTCTCATGAAAGAGGCGATCGGCCATCTTCTCAACCCCTCCACACTAGAACCCAATCTCGGTCTCTATTCAGGAACTCTTGGAATCGACAATTCCAGAGAGTATAAAACTTCTTTCTTATCTTCCTGGAAGAAAATAGACTCCGTTTTAGTCGATTTGATTACAGAAGATTTTCTTCTCAATCTGAGAATTTTTCGGGGTCCGGGCGCTTGTAAGGCCCTTTTGAACCTCTGGTTTTTCAAGGACGAGAATTTTAAGGACTTCGAATGGGCTGGAAGTCCCGGTAAAGAATTTCTTTCCAGAGGAACGTTTCGAAACGGTTACTGGAGTTTTACCCAGGGAAATCAAAGATTCAATTTCCGATTGGACGATACGATCCAACAGGGTTATACGCATTCTTCCATCTTGGCTTCCAATCTGAACTTACAACTCGACGCTCTCGTGAGCACCGTCGAAAAAACGCATAAGCCCGTTTCTTCTTTGGAAGAATCCGGTAAGGATTGGTTGTTCCGTTTGATTTCTCCGGATCTTTCCGTTCGCGGTCAGCTCGCGATCGACGACAACACTTGGAACTTGGAATCCTACGAAAAACTTTCCTACAGCATCGCGGCCGGTTTCGGAAACCAATCTTTTTTTCCGGAATCCCGCATCTACGGCTGGAGTTCGGGGAAGAATTCCTTTCATTTGAACATTCATCCGAACACGGGAATTCTTCTTTGGAAAAACGGAATTCCGACCTTCTTGGAAACCGCAACGTTCAAAAAAGAATCCTTATCTTATGTTCTTCACGATCCGTCCGATCAGATCGAATTGACCGTCACTCCGGTTCGGAGCACACATCATACGATCTCCGGTTTTTTCGGTAAAAAGATTCCGATGGAAAGAATCGAAGGAAAAATTTCCGGCAAGATCCGCGTCGGAAACAAAAAGGAAACGATCAAAAAGGGTTTCGCGGTTCTGGAAATTTAATCCGACTTAGATCCGAAACGGATAAAAGATTTGGTATATTCAAATTTCTTTATGGAATCAAAAACGGCTCGGTTTGCAATTTAGCCTCCGTCCAAAACGCGGGAGTCATTTATTTTTTCGATTCTCCCGAACGTTTCGTTTCGGAAGTTTTCGAGAGCCCCTCCGAACCTCGTTCTTAAGATTCGTTCTCTTCGACGACGAATTAGAATTTTTCGTCGATTTCGTAGAATCCGATTTTCCTTTCCAAGACTTTAAACTTTCATACATCGCTTCCTGAAAACCCGGATATTGATTCAAGGACAGTAAAAAATCCTCTTTGCTCAAAGTGTACATCTGAGAGATTCCGACCGATCGAACGGTCGCCGATCTGCGTTCTTCTTTTACCAAGGCGAGTTCCCCGAAAAATTTTCCTTCGGAAAGAGAAGTGATCACCGCCCCGTCCTCCGCGAGAATCTCCACAATTCCTTCACTGAGAATATACAGGTTATGACCCACATCGCCTTTTCTGAATACGATATCTCCCGGCAAAAAGATATGATGTTTTAACGCGAACACGAGCGTAGTGACAAGGGAAGGATCGGCTCCTTTGAGAAAGGGAACCTTTTCGAGCAGTTCCCGATGAAGATGAATCTTCACTTCCCTTTGCAGAGAAATCGGCAAGTCGTTTAACAATTCCCGCTCATTTTCTCCGAATCCCCTTTCCATGATATACATATAATAGTCTCTTATCTTTCTTCGGATCAGATACGGAAGATTTCTCGCTCTTAAAAACGAATCGACCTGAGACATACGTTTCATCTGAGCCGCGCGAACTAAATCCAAATTTCCTAATATACTCGCTATGTTTCCGATCACCGTGGCGTATACCGCGGCGCCGAGCATCATCACGAGAATCACGTAAATTCTTTGATTGGTCGTTACCGGCAAAACGTCTCCGTAACCCACGGTCGCAAGAGTCATCACGGACCAATATAAGGCGCGGATATATTCGTCCCAACCCGTTTTGGAGGAATCGATCTCGTCCATATACAACCAACCCACCGCGCACCAATGGGCGACCACGCTGATCCAAAAACCGAGTAAAACGAGACGCAAAACGCCGGGCGCGGGTTTGAACGCAAGATTGAGCCTGTGAAGAATCGCAGGAACACGAACGACCTTTACGATTCTCGTAAGTCCGAAGACGAGAAACAAAAACGGATGCGAGGACAATTCTATGGAAAGAATTTTTTGAGCGACGATCTCGAACGGAAACGCGGCGATAAAGTCGAATACGAACCAAGTCTTGAGATAATGGATCGTTTTTTCCTTACCGATGTAGATCAGTTTGAGTCGAAACGATTCGGGGGAAAATAGACAAACCAGGATATCCCCGAAAAAAAGAAGATCCACCGCGATATAAATCCAGCTCAAGGCAAGGCCCTGTTCGTAATTGAGAACCAAACGAAGCGGGGATTCCACGGCGGCGTAAAGGATACAAAAGAATATTATAATATCCCAAACGACTCGGATCTTGTTTTCGGAATGGAATAAACTCACAAAACAGTTCCTCGGTTTCCCTGGGTTCGGGAAATCCTGTTACCGATTCGGACGACTGGAGCATTTTACACGTTTCGGAAAGAAAGTAATTCTTTTTCTAATGCGACATCGAGTTTCGTTTGAAAAATCGAAACGATCCGGGCCATGTTAACTCGGCAGAACGTTCTCCGAACTCGGCGTCTCGCTTCTACGGTCGCTCGTCGGGTCGCGTTAACTCAGCAGAAACGCTTCCTATGGGTCGCGTTCTATACCGAAAACTTTTCCATCAGACGTTTTACACGATCGGATTGTTCGTCGATCTTTTTAGCGCCCGAATCGATTTCCTGGGAACCGGAGGAAATCAAACGGGCTCCTTGCGAAAGATCCTGGATCAGACGTTTGATGGAACCGTATGCGGTTTTATTCTCCAGGGAAGAAGATTCCAAATCCGTAATATTCGAAGCGACCTCGTGCATTTTCTGGGAATACAAATTCAAACCGGATTCCTGCGCGCGCATATCGTCCAAAAGACGAAGACTGAAATGCGCCATGTTCGAAGCGTTTTCCTGAATCATCGTAAAAAAATCGGAGAACTGTTCGATCTCTCCGTTTCCGGCTTCGATGCTCGTCCGCGTAAACTCGATGAGGTCCGTGATCTCTTTCGTATTCTTCATCGTATGATCGGCGAGTTGGGAAACTTCGTCCGCTACGACCGAAAAACCCCGGCCTTGTTCACCCGCGCGCGCGGCTTCGATCGCGGCATTCAACGCGAGCATGTTGGTTTTCGTGGAAATTTCGCCGATCTTTGCGAGAGAATCCTTGATCTTCTGCACCGTACGTTTCACTTCGGAAAAGGATTTTTGAACCCCGTCCACCTTCTCCCTTCCTTTGATCGCGGTCTCGGAAGATTCCTTTGCCTGCAACGCGAGAGAATTCAAGGACTCGGTCACACGAATCAAAGAGGAAAGATTTTTCTGGATTTCCTTTTCCAAATTGCGGAGATGTTCCGCGGAAGTGAGAATAGTCGAAGTATTCTTTTCCACTAATACACTCAGACGATCGATGAGGTCCGCCACGTTCCTGGAATCGTTCGCCTGCGTTTCCGATGTGGAAATAAATTCTTTTGAAACTTTGTAGAATTCTCTGCTAGCGGCTTCCGAACTTTGGATGGAGCTTCTCGCCTCGACGATGATTTCCCGAAGCGAGGTTTCCATCTTCTTCAGAAACTCCAACAATTCTCCCATCTCGTCCAAACGATCGATTTCGATTTGATTGTTCAGATTTCCGTTTTGAATTTCTGCGGCGAAGTCGATCGCCTTTCGCAACGGAAACAAAATGGAACGGATGATGGATCTCGAAAACCAAGCGCCCGCCAAAAGCGACAAAAAGGAAAGAATGCTGACTGTATATAAGGAAAACGTTAACTGTGATTCGGCCGCGGACTCGCTCTTACGGGAGTTCAGGATTTCAAATTCGATCAGATCCTTGATCGTTTTTCGAAGCGTCGCACCGAGAGGATGAATCCCTCGAACGTAAAGAATTCTCGCGTCTTGTCTGCTGTTGTCCTTACAAAGAGAATACGTCGTGTCCGCGTAACCTTTGAAATATTCAAGATCCGTTTCGAAACTTTTTATCTTTTCCCGTTCGGTGGTTTCGAGCGAAAACTCCTTGAGTTTGGAATTGTTCGTTTGGATCTCCTGAAAATAGGAAAGAATTTTTTGATTTTCTTCTTCGATCAAAACCAAGTCGATCGTCGAAACCTCGGAGGAAAGAGTCAATTCGATCAGAATCAGTTTTTCCAAGGTGAGATTTAAAAGCTGTGATTTCGGTTGAGAATGATCGATCATCGAACGGATCGTTTTTCGATAAACGAACGTATTGTATACGGTGAGCGCCGAGGAAAGAATAAACATCCCTATGATCGCTCCGAAGCTGAGACGAAGTCTGGTTTTTATACCGATGTTGCCGAGTAAGTTCACTGTAAATTGGAAAGAATTTTTGGATCGTTATTTGGACTTGGATATGAGATTGATGTACGAGATCAAATCCCGGATCTGTTCTTCGGACAATTCTTCTTTCCACGGAGGCATAAAGGGAGAACGTCCCACGCCCGCTCCTCCGTTCCGGATGATCTCTTCCTTTTGAACGTCGGTAAGTTTCGTGATCGTAAGATTGGCCGGAGGAGGAACCTTTCCCACCGCGAGGCGGCCTTTTCCGTCTCCGGATTCTCCGTGACAAAGGACACAATACGTGCGGAACACGATGCTTCCTCGAACCGCAGACTTTTCCTTGGAATCCAAAGCCGACAAAGAAACCGCCGGAACCAGAACGGAAACTAATATTAGAAAATTAAAATATACTTTTATCATTGTACGTCGATCGTCATCTTCATCTCGGGATGAATCGCACACTGAACCGTGACCTTTCCCGTTTTTTCAAATTTTACTTTTTGAGTTTGTCCTTTCGAATAGGAACCCAAGTCGAAAATTTTTACGGGAGAAAGGGAATATACGTTGTGATAAAACGTGTCGAAGTTCGGAAAACTCACCGTGTCTCCGACCTTGATCTTCAAAGCGTCCACGGTAAAAGCCTTGTTTTTCTGTCCCACTTCGTGTTCCGCGGCGAACAATCCGGTTCCGCAAAACGCGGCCGCAATCAAAAAAATTTTCAAACCTTTCAACATTCCATTCTCCTAATTTAATAATTCTGAATTTATTTTGGAAATTTCAAACGCAACCGCGAAGGAGATTCTCCCGAAAATTCCGAACTCGGCGGCGATTCGTTTCATCTCGGTAACGCCGGGATCGAAATCGCGATTCGTTTTCCGCTCAAGGATTTCATAAACTCGACGAGGTCCGCCTTTTCCTCTTTCGTCAACTTTAGCGGTTTCATGTTCGGATCGAGATTGAAGGAATCGTCCCCTCCCCGATCGTAGTGTTCGACGACTTCTTCCAAGGTGGAATAGCTTCCGTCGTGCATATAAGGACCCGTTAAAGCGACATCGCGAAGACCCGGAGTTTTGAAAGAACCTTTCATAACCTTTACGGGAACCAGGGAGAATCTTCCCGCGTCCTTCCGATTCGATTTCAATCCGATATTGTGAAATCCGTCGTCCGTGAATTGATCGCCTTGATGACAGGCGGAACATTGCGCCTTCCCGTTAAAAAGGGAATATCCTCTTTGAGCCGATTCGGAGATCGAGGCGGGATTTCCTTTTTTCCAAAGATCAAAAGAGGATTCTCCCGAAAGAACGGTTCTTTCAAAATTTGCGATCGCCTTTCCGATCGTTACCGCGCTGATATCCTCTTTCGGATACGCCTTCGCGAAAAGCTCCTTGTAACCGGATATATTCTTTAATTCTAATATAAGTTCGTCTATGTTTTGGTTCATCTCGTCGGGCGAAGCGATCGGCCCCAACGCCTGCGCTTCCAAATTTTCCGCGCGTCCGTCCCAAAACATTTTCTTGCCGTAGGCTGAGTTTAAAATCGTCGGAGTATTTTTTCCGAGAACCTTCATGTTATGACCGATCGCGGTTTTGAGTCCGTCGGACCAACCCAAGCCGGGGTTGTGACAAGACGCACAACTGATCCAATTGGAACCGGAAACGATGGGATCAAAGAATAAGGTTTTTCCCAACAAGATCCGTTCGGGAGTCGGTCGGTTGTCTTCTGGATAAGGATAAGAAACCGTTTCTACGGGTTTAACTGGAGTTTTGGGAGCGATTTCCTTCGTTTCTTCTTTGCAAAGATTGAAAAAGAATAGAACCGATACGAACCATAGAATGTACAAAACTCGAAACAAGTAGGAACTCCTTCGGAAGCGTTTCCACGACCTCCGCTTTAGAATATCCTAATGGACTTCGAGCCGCTACTTGGGTTATAACTTGAGAAATTCCCACTTATAACTCCAAGTTTTTAATCCCGAAAAATTCTTCCGAATCAAAATACGTTCCGTTTGTAAAAGAAGGAGTTCCTACGTTATGATAAATCGGCCTTCCGTTGTATAAGAAGACCGTAATAAAGCGAGGGATTAAGCGCCTAAAATCAGATCGAGAACGACTTTTCCGTCTTCTTCTCCGGTAACCGAGTTCATCGCGCGCTCGGGATGAGGCATCATACCCGCGACCTTGAAGTTTTTAGACGTGATTCCCGCGATCGCATCGAGAGAACCGTTCGGGTTGTCCCCGAAGTAACGGAAGAGAATTCTTCCCTCGTCCTCGAGTTGTTTGAGAACGTCCGATGTCGCATAATAACAACCGTCCGCGTGAGCGATCGGAATTTTCAATTCCTTACCGGCGTCCAAAGAAGCGGTAACGGGATTGGAAGCGGAACCTTTTTTTAAGGTCACCGTTTTACAGATGTATTTGAGGGTTTTATTTCTGGTAAGCGCGCCGGGTAAGAACTCCGCTTCGGTTAAAATCTGAAAACCGTTGCAGATTCCGAAAAGTTTTCCGCCCTTATCCACGTGTTCCTTCACCGATTTCATCACGGGAGAAAAACCGGCCATCGCTCCGGAACGCAGATAATCTCCGTAGGAAAATCCTCCGGGAAGAATGACGAGTTCGTATTTTTTATCGAGTTGATCCCTGTGCCAAACGCGGTCCACTTCGGCCTTGTATTGATCTCTCAAAACGCGGTAGATGTCCGCGTCGCAGTTGGAACCTGGAAAAGTGATTACGGCGACTTTCATATTTTTTGAATATTCGCGGAATATGTTTCTATCACGTGATTTACGAGGATCTTATCGCAGAGTCTTTCCACGTCCTTCTTCGCGGTCGCTTCGTCGGGTGCGTCGATCTTGAGTTCGATGTATTTTCCGACGCGAACGTCCTGAACGGATTTTTCACCGACTTCGGAAAGAACTTTTTTCACGGTGCTTCCCTGCGGATCGAGAACGGATTCTTTGAGGACTACTTGGATTTTTGCGATGTACATGAAAGAATGAGATCCTCTATCTTCTGATATTTTTCTCTCAGCTCTTGGATAAGTCCCGCCGGGAGATCGGGCGCGGGCGGCATCTTGTTCCAGTTCGTGGTTTCGAGATAATTCCTAAGAATCTGCTTATCCAAACTCGGAGGAGAGATCCCGACGGAATACGTATCCGCGGACCAGTACCGGGAAGAATCCGGAGTCAAAAGCTCGTCGATCAGAATGACCTGTCCGTCCAAGATTCCGAATTCGAACTTGGTATCACAAAGAATGATTCCCGCTCTATCGACCACTTCAGAGGCGCGTAAGAAAATGGAAATCGATTTTTCTTTCAGAATTCCGAACAGTTCCTTACCGATTCGATTCTCCATTTCCTTTTCCGAAATGTTTTCGTCGTGGCCCTGATCGTTTTTAACGGCCGGTGTAAAAACGGGCTCGGGAAGTTTTTGGGATTCCTTCAAACCCGAGGGAAGCTTTAGTCCCGCGAGAGTTCCTTCTCCCTTGTATTCTTTCCAACCGGAACCCGCGATGTAACCTCGAACCACACATTCGTAGTCGATCCGTTGACATTTTTTGACAAGAACCGATCTTCCTTCGAGATCGGGATGATCCCGAAACGGAGAAGGAAAATTCTTAACTTCCGTTTCCAAAATATGATTGGGAATATCCTTAAAAAATTCGAACCAGGACGTGGAGATTCGATTCAAAACCTTTCCCTTATCGGGAACGGTCTGCGGAAAAACCACGTCGAACGCGGAGATACGATCCGATGAGGAAAGAATCAACTTATCTTCGAGATCGTAAATGTCCCTGACTTTTCCTCTGTAGGATGGATTCGGTAAATTCATAGTTTCAACACCATCATAGCGATATCGTCATCATTCGTACCTCGGTCCGAATGCGCAAGAATGGATTCCATCATCGAAGCGAGAATATCTCCTCCCTTGGAAACTCCGTCCTGAAAAATTCTCTTCAACTTTTCCTCGCCGAGAATGTTCATCGTTTTGTCCGCGATCTCGGTCGCTCCGTCCGTATAAAGAAGAAGATAGGAACCCTTCTCGAGTTGAACGGTTTTGAATTCTTCGCTTACGTTGATTTCGATCGGGATGATAAGCGGTCCCATTCCGGGTAACGTGGTCACCGTTCCGTTTTTATAAAGCATCGGAGAAGGATGTCCTCCGTTCGAATACTCGAAGCTCAGATCCTTGTGAAGAATTCCGTAAAAGAACGTGATCGAAAATTCATCGGGAAGAATTTTCTCGAGATTATGACGAAGAGTTTGCACCTTCTCCTGCAGACTTTGATCCGGTGAAAGGCTGGAAACCTGCATCTTCAACATCGCGGCGAGAAGCGCGGCCGAAGGACCGTGACCGGAACAATCCGCGATAAAGATATGAAGAGAATCGTTTTCGACCCAAGCGTCCGTATAATCTCCTCCGATCTGCATCAAAGGTTGAAAGATCGTGCTTAAACCCACTCCGCTCCATTCCAATTCTTTTTCGGGAAGAAGTTCCTGTTGAACCTTTCTCGCCATGATGAGTTCCCGTTCGTAATTTCTTTTTTGTTCGAGAAGTTCGTCCTGAAGAATTTTAATCCGAATGAACGCGCGGATCTTTGCGATCAATTCCCTCGGTTGAAACGGTTTATGGATGAAGTCGTCTCCTCCGTGGGAAATCGCTTCGTCGAAACCGAGTTCTCTGCTGATCGCCGTGATAAAAAGAATGGGAAGAAGTTTGAATCGTTCGATTTCTCTGAGTTCTCTGCAAAACGAAAAACCGTCCTGCACAGGCATACTTACGTCCAACAAAAGAACGTCGACCCGATTGGTCAGAAGAATATTGCGAGCCTCCGCCGCGGACTCCGCGGTAAAAAGTTGAAAGCCCAAAGGCTTAAGAGTGTGTAAGATCAGCTTTAAGTTGATCTCGGAATCGTCAACGGCGAGCACCGTATAATGACTATAATTCGGAGCGGAGGACAAATTGTTTCACTCTTCCCTTTCCGGTAAACTTTCCCGAAGGTCTTCGATCTTAGCCAAACGATATGCGAAACGAATCAAAACCAAAAACAAAAGATGATACGCGAGAACTCCCATCCAAAAACTGATCCGGATGTCGGAATCCATTCCTCCCTTTCCGAGAACGGACTCGGGATGATTTCCGGGATTGTCCATCCAACGGATCGCGCCCCAAGTGATGACTGCGTTTACCGCGCAAAGAATGCTCAGGAACGCGGAGAAGATTTTCTTTTTGGAAGCGTCCGTAATCAATATTCGAAAAACGAAATATGCAATTAAGCTGATAAACAAAACCGTAAACGACTGAAGTCTTGCGTCGGTTTTATCCCAGGCGACTCCCCACGCGCTGTAAGCCCAGATTCTCCCGGAAAAAATGACCCCGACCGCAAACAGAAGAGCGACCTGATTGGCGGCCAAAGAAAGCAGATCCCATTTCGAATCCTTTCGGATCAGATACAAAACCGCGAACACGAGCGAAAACATCGGACCGTACAAAGCGACCCAAGCGACCGGAACGTGAAAATAGAAAATTCTATGAGCGGTTCCTTGTTGTAAAATCACGTTCGGATAATTGAGGGAAAATAAAACGACGATCGGAAAACCGATACAAAATACTGCGGATAAAACCCAGTCCCAAACAGGATGAGCGATTCGGATTTTCATACGAAATAGAGTATTCGAGAGAATGTCGGTGGAATCAAGAAAGATTCTTGGATTCCTCAGGGTTCGTCGCCGGAAAGTTCCAAAAGAAGAATTCCGATTCCCGCATAAAAAGCGCAAAACGAAAGTAAGATGGCGAGACCGGGAATCGGATCGAACACGGGAAGACGTTCCAGTTTTCTTTCCGCTTCCATTCCAAAAAGAAGAATGGGAATCGTAAACGGAATCATCAACAGAGGAAGAAGAATTTCCTTCAACCTCGAAGAATCGCTGATATGACTCAAGGCCACTCCCAAAAAGGAAATACAAAGAACCCCGGGTAAAAGAAAAATCAAGTTCACGGTAAGATCCTTCCAACCCAAGGAGAACGCCTGAAAAAAAACGGATAATAAAAGCATTAAGTAGATCGCCGCGATCGAAAGACCGGCAAACACCGCGAGGGATTTGGAAAGAAAACGCATCCAGATCGGAAGGAAAAGAGAACTGATTCTCCCCCCTCCGCTTTCGCGTTCCTCCCAAGAAGATTGACCGATAAAAACGTAAGAAGTCAAAAACAGAACGGACCACTTGATTCCGATCAAGGTCTGACGATCGAGTTTGCCGGTCTGCTCCAACGCATAATTAAAAACGAATACGATCGAAGTGATCAAAACGAGAACGGAAAGAATTCCGTTGATCGCCCTTCCCAATAACAGAAATTCCTTATGAAGCAGAGAGAACAGAAGTTTCAAGATTTCCCTCCTTTAAGGTCAACGTGATCGTTCTTGTTTGAAACGGAATTCCGGGATCGTGTGTTACCATCATCACCGCGGAGTTTTGGGAATGTTCCTCCAAAAGACGGATCGCGGTTTCCAAACCGGATCGATCGAGCGCGGTGAAAGGTTCGTCCAAAAGAATCAAATCCCCTCCGGTCAAAAGAGCGCGGACCAAGGCGGCCTTTTGTTTCATTCCTCGGGAGAACGTAAACACGGGATCGAATCGTCTCGACCAAAGTTTAAACGATCGTAAAAGATTCTCCACCTTTTCGGCGGGATATTCCATTCTTGCGATGGAAAGAAAATAACGAAGATTCTCCTCAAGACCGAGGGAAGTATAAAGACCGAGTTCGTGACCGAGATAAGAAATCCGCGGAGTTTTGGAAGGGCTCACGTTTTGATTTGGATTTTTGTTCGGATGATCGTTCGTGTTTCCGTTCGCGAAATCGGAACCCGTGTTCGAATCGTTTTCGAAACCGTTGAAAGAAAAACAATCCTTATGATGTTCGTGATTTAAAATCGCGCGAAGCAACGTGGTTTTTCCCGCGCCGTTGTCTCCCCGCAGAAGCGCAAACTCTCCTCGGAAAAGGGAGAATGAGACCTGTTTGAGAATCCGTTTTTTTCCGATAGAATAAGATAGGTCTTTGCAGACGAAGAGCGCTTGTTCTTTAAGTGGCAAAACCGGTTCCTCTTATGAAACCAGAGTCCTCTCCGAAACGGAATTTACAATGCGTTTTTATTCTGCTTCGGCGGAGAATCTTCTCGATTCTTCTTTTTCTCTGCGTCCTTTTTACGAACCGCGAGACGAACGCGCAGATTCTCATCGGAGGACAGTACTATTCCGGTTTGCTGTGGGGCGAAAACGAAATTCTTTCCCCCGAGTATTACAACGACGGATCGTTTTTAAGAACCGATCAGGATCTGATCGTCGCCGCGGGAAGAAACTGGAAAGGAGATCCGCCCGCGTCGAAGGGAAGTTTTACGTTCGAAGGGAAAGAAATTCCGAACTGCGGACTTTTCAACAACGAGGTGGTCAAACTTTTGGAAACGGGAAAATCGGAGGAACGACTCAAGGCGATTTCCATGTTGGAGGAAGGAACCCGATTCGATCCTAAATTCTTCCCGTTTCGATACAACTTAGGCCGGGCGTATCACCTCGAAAAAAAATACCAAAAGGCGATCATACAATTCGAATACGCGAGCGCGGAAATTCCGGAATATTACAGAACCTTTATCCACTTGGGAACGTTGTATGAAATCGTGCGAGAGCCGATCAACGCGACCATTCTCTGGAGAAAGGCGGTTTCGCTTAACAAATTCCACACCGAAGCCCTTCTTCTTTTGGCGGATCATTATATCCGAACCGATCTCCGAAACCGAGCGCTTCTTTACATCAAGGAAGCCGCCCGCATCGACGAACAAAGTCCGGACGCGAGAATGGGAAGAGCGAGAATCGAACTTCTTTCCTCGAAGGATCTCTACGCGTATCGGATTTTTAAGAACACGGAACTCGTGGACGATCTCGGACAAAAGAAACAATACAACAAGAAGTTTCATTTCTTCTACGCCGAAACGGCTAGTAAGGTCGGCGATTATGTCACGGCCGCCGATCAATACGAACAACTTCTCAAATATCCGAACGATCCTTTCTTTTCCGAATTTTCCTATAAGGTGATCGAAAGAAGAAGGGATCTCGCGAAACGATTCGCCGAAATCAAGTCCCTGGAAGAAGAAAACAAAAACGAGTGAAAAAGGTTTGCTTTTTTCAATTTTCTTCCGTTATCTTGAACCTTGGAGGAATCTATGAAAAAAATCACCTGGCTCACAATCCTGCTTTTCCTCCTTAGCGTTCCTGCGTTCGCGCAGAATAAAGAGAAAGGGCAGGACGACCTGAGTCGTTCCGATGTGTTTTCTGAACAGGGAAGTTCTTACACGAAATCTCTTCAGAAAATCGTCAGAGATCTGGAAAGCACGATCAACGAAAGGCTTACGGATTTGGAGAAGAAACATTCGCTTCTCGTAATTCTGAGACCGGAACTGGAAAAGGTGCAAACAATCGTCACGGAAGACATTCCTTTTACTTTTGACGAAGGATACGAGAGCAACTTGCTCAAGTATGTTCGTTTCAAGTTTGAGGGCGGCAAAATCAAGGAAGTTGAACTTGCCTCTGAGAAAAAAAGAATTCAATACGAATTCGCTTTTGAAAACAAAAGACTGATTTTCTCTCCTCCGGATGTATTGGCATCTCAGGTCAGACTTGAAAGATTCGACAAGATAGAGAATACGAAAGTGGGAGATATCTCCTTGGAAAATCAGATCAAAGCGCTTAGACTTTTAGAGTCCAGCCTTAGATCTTCGATCTACCGAATCGATATCATGATCGCTTTGTATAAAGACAAAAAAGACAGAAAAAACCTCTATCAGATCGATATCTGATCAAGATCAAACGCGGAGGGAGCTCAGATCGGCAGCACGAATGAGTTCCCCCGTAAAAGAACTCTTATAATTCCCGAACACTTCCTCCGTTTTTCCGAAATCCAACAGTTTACCTTTTTCTAATATTCCGATTTGATCGCAGAATTTTTTAGCGGTTCTCAGACTGTGTGTGATGAGAAGAATCGTGATCTTCCGTTCTTTCGAAATTCTTTTTAAAACCTCCAAAACCTCGTTCAAGAGAATCGGGTCCAAGGCGCCTAACGCTTCGTCCAGAAAAAGAATCTTCGGTTCCGTCAAAAGAGCGCGGAAGATGGCGGCCCTCTGCAATTCTCCGCCTGAAAAAGAAAGTACGTTGCGGCTTAAATCCTTTCCGCTCAAACGAAAGAGATCGGATAATTCCGAAAAGGATTGTTCTCCCCGTTTCGCGATATCGCCCCCGAGAATTCGAAGAGGTTCCTTCAATGCCTTTTCCAAAGACCATGTCGGATTAAAACTTCCCACAGGATCTTGAAACACCGGTTGAAGCTCATGAATCGGAATCTCCTTTCTTTTCTTTCCGAAAAAAAAGACGTCTCCGCTTTGTTCGAATTCTCCGCTCGAAGGTATTCCTAAAATCACTCGAAAAAGAGATGTTTTGCCCGAACCCGATCTTCCCAAAATTCCCAAGATCGTTCCCGGATCGGCTTCGAAAGAAATCGAATCGAGAATCGTTCTCGGACCGAATTGCAGATTCAATCTTCGAACTTCTATGGCTTTGTTGGAATCTGGCATTTGTTCCAAGATAAGGCAATCCGCTTTTCAAGACAAGAATCATAACGGGAACAGTCCAATCAAATGAAGGAGAACGGCATATTTAGCTTGCCCGCTTAGAATAAAACGATGGAATCAGAATTAGGATGAAAGTAAAGATCACGGAAGTGGGTCCGAGAGACGGACTTCAAAACGAGAAACGTCCGGTTTCCACGGAAATCAAATCGGAATACATTCAACGTCTGGTTCGAGCCGGATTAAAAAACATAGAAGCGACTTCTTTCGTAAAGAAGGACGCGATTCCTCAGTTGGCGGACGCGGCCGAACTTTCCGCCCTGTTGGATCTAAAAGGAAACGTGCGTTATTCGGCGCTTACTCCGAACGTAAAGGGATACGAGGCCGCAAGAAGCGCAGGTTATCCGGAAGTCGCGGTGTTTACGGCCGCTTCGGAATCCTTCACAAAAAAGAACATCAACAGAACCATCGCCGAATCGATCGAAGGCTTTCAGGAGATTTTCAAACTCGCAAAACAGGACGGAATTCAAGTGCGCGGATACGTTTCCACCGTGATCGACTGTCCTTACGAAGGAAAGATCGATCCGAAAAAAGTATTAGAAGTTTCTAAAGTTCTTTTGGACTTGGGCGCGTATGAAATCTCGCTCGGTGAAACGATCGGAACCGGAGTTCCCGCAGAAGTCGAAAAACTTCTGGAACTTCTTCTCAAAGAAATCCCCGCCGATAAACTCGCCGGACATTTTCACGATACGTACGGAATGGCGATCGCCAACGTGGAAAAAGCGTTTTCGATGGGACTTCGTTCCTTTGATTCTTCCTCCGGCGGACTCGGCGGTTGTCCTTACGCGAAAGGCGCCGCGGGAAACTTGGCGACCGACGATCTCGTTTACTTTCTTGAAAAGTCGGGAATAAAAACCGGAGTCGATCCGGGACTTCTTTGGGAAGCCTCCGCTTTTATGGAGAATGCTCTCGCCCGAGAATTACAATCCAGAACCTATCTCGCGACGAAAAAGAAAAGAGAGTCTTGAGTTTCCATTCTTCCCCGCAAAAAATCAAAAAGACTCTGGAGAATATTTTTTCCGAATACGATACTCCGGAGTTTCTTTCCACCGACCCGATCGAATTCCCGCATTCGTTTTCTGATTCAAAGGACCGTGAAGTCGCGGGTTTTATTTCCGCGTTGTATTCGTATGGAAACGTAACCGCGATCAAAAATCATCTCAAACAACTCTTTGATCTCTTCGGAAATTCTCCGCATCGTTTTTTATCGGAGGAGAATCTACAACCGATCCGCAGAAAGCTCGTTCCTTATCGTTTTCAAAAACCTGCGGATACTTTTTTGTTTCTGCAAGCGCTTCAAAACGTATTACGAAAAACGAAAGATCATAAACTCGAATCCTTTTTTTCCTTACCGCAAAAGGAAGAATTCGATCTTTCCGCTAAGGAACAAAAATCTCTCGATCAGGGCGGGCCGCTCCGAAGGAGAATTCTTTCCTTTCAGTTGAGATTTCTTAAGGAATCCGAAGCGATAGACTCGAAACAAACGAAAAGTTACGGATATAAATTTCTGATCGGACAAGGATTCAAAACCACTTCCTTAAAACGGTATTGTATGTATCTTCGTTGGATGGTTCGAAAAGAATATCCGGACTTCGGAATTTATCGAAGTATTTCTCCGAGCGAACTTCAATTCCCGTTGGACGTTCACATTCAAAGAATTGCAAGTGTTTTGAAGATCAGTTCCCGACAAACGCCGGATTGGAAAAAGGCCGAGGAGATTACCCGATTCTTTTCGGAAATTTTTCCCGAAGATCCGGTCAAAGGAGATTTCGCGCTCAGTCGTCTGGGAATATTAAGAAAATGTAAATCGAAATACGCGAAAGAACTCTGTGAAACCTGTAGAATCAATTCGATCTGTAGCGTCTACGGAAAACGAGCGGAAACGAAATCTCGGTGAACTCTTCCGCAGCGAACCGCATAAAAAAGAGAACGCAAAACTCCGAAGTGTAAAAATTCTCACTGAACCTTTTTCAACTTGCAGTTCGCCGCCGCGACATAGCCCGCATCCAGTTTTTTTCCGAGAACGATCGCCGCGGTGATCGACGTAGCGCATTCCTCAACCTTGTCCTTTTCGAAAAGATCGGTCATTTGCACGTCTCCTCGGCCGAGTCCCGTAATCAAAGTAATCAAACCGCCCGTCGTAAGGGTGCTCGGATAATAGCGAAGACTTTTATCCGGAAGTGAAAGAATTCCGATCAGAATCGCGAGATCGATTTTAATCATGGCGTCGCTCGCGGGAACCAAATGTTGATCGGTGACTCTGTAATAGGTATTACAGGAAAATAATAAAGAACCAATGAGAATCAATAATATCGGTATTTTCAGAAAACGTTGTATGATTGTCATTCTTTCCTCGCTTGTCTGTTCTACCCGATGGAATTCTCTTTCGGACAGATTCAATCCCGCGAATTCGAAATTTATTTACCGAAAAATCCGGAAATGTTAAACGAACATAAATCGAGGCAGAACGATCGCGGACGCAAAACGCATCATGAACTCAAAATATTCTAAAATTTGAATGTTTTTTTTATTTTTATGGAACCGAAATCGAAATTCAAGTTTCTCGAGGAAGGCTACGGCTCGAAGACAAAGACGGATTTGACAGTTTAGATCTTTTGAGAGAAGGAAAAAAGGAATCGAAGAAGGGTGGTACCGCCAAGGGGAATTGAACCCCTGTTCCAAGAATGAAAATCTTGTGTCCTAACCACTAGACGATGGCGGCTTATGAGAACGTTTCTTTGAGTCGTCGGGGATTCGAACCCCGGACCCATTCCTTAAAAGGGAATTGCTCTACCAGCTGAGCTAACGACTCGAAGCGTTACGAAATACACGATATTTTTCGAGCATGGTGGGTCAATCAAAAACGTCGAAAAAACTTACGATTCTTTTAAAAAGAATCTCCGTGAATCGTATCCTTACGATCGGGACCGGTCGAAACCAAATTGATCTTCACTCCGATCAGTTTTTCCAAAGCGGAAATATAATTCTTACATTTCTCGGGAAGTTTTTGAAACTCGCAGATGCCGGAGATATCGGTTTTCCATCCTGGAAATTCTTCGTAGACCACTTCCACTTTTTCCAAACCTTGAGACGGAAAACAATCCAACATCTTTCCGTTCGACTTGTAACCGACCGCAACCGGAATCTTATCGTAGTCGGAAAGAATATCGATCTTTGTCAAAGCGATCGAAGTGATTCCGTTGATACGAACGGAATGTTTTAACATTTCCGCGTCGAACCAACCGCAACGTCTCGGACGTCCTGTAGTCGCACCGAATTCTCCGCCTTTTTGACGCAGAGCCTCGCCCGCTTCACCCAAAAGTTCGGTAGGGAACGGGCCCTCGCCCACTCTCGTAGTATAAGCCTTCGTGATCCCGATCACGTGTTTCAAATGTTGAAATGGAATTCCCGTTCCGATCAAAGCGCCGCCCGTGGTCGGGTTGGAGCTCGTGACATACGGATATGTTCCGAAGTCCACGTCCAAACCGGTTCCTTGAGCGCCTTCCAGAAGAACTCGTTTTCCTTTTTTGAGTTCGTTATCCAGATAATATGCAGTATTTATAATATTCTTTTTTACCTTGGAAAGGAAGAATTTTAAACCCTCGTTGATTTCCTTAAAGGAAACGGGAGGCATTCCGTAGAGTTTGTCGAGCTCCCGATTTTTTTCGTCGACGAGATGTTTGAGACGGGATTCGTAAGAATCGTCCAAAAGATCCCCCACTCTCAGACCGGTTCTCATCATCTTGTCCGCGTAACAGACCCCGATTCCTTTTTTGGTCGTTCCGATCTTGTGTTCCTGACTGAGAGTAGTTTCTCTGGCGGAATCTATCTGAGAATGATACGGAAACAAAAGATGACACGCGTCGCTTAACAAAAGCTTGTCGTAAACCGGAAAACCTTCCTTTTGCAGACGATCACATTCTTCTATGAAGAATAGAGGATCCAAAACGACTCCGTTTCCGATCACACAAATCGTCTGGTCGTAGATCACTCCGGACGGAACCAAATGGAATACGTATTTTTTTCCATGAACGACGACCGTATGACCGGCGTTCGCGCCCCCTTGATAACGAACGATGATGTCCGTGTCCTTGGAAAGAAAGTCGATGACTTTTGCCTTTCCTTCATCCCCCCATTGGGTTCCTACTACTAACGATGCGGGCATAGTTTTTCCTCAAATAGATGCTTGGTAAGATTGCGTTTCATGATTTGGAATCGGAAAGAGGAGTTCTGAGAGAAGCTTCCAAGGTGTTGACCACGATCGCGTAACCGCTCGCGTCCCTCTGCACCCCCGAAAACATTTCGTAAAGATGATCGTAAGCGCCTCCGGTCAAAACCGGATCGGGAGAACCTTGCAGATAACCTTGAAATACGAAACCTGTATAATAGTTCAAATCTCTCAGAAGAGAGAAATCGATACAAAGATCGATCTTTCTTTTTTTAGATTCCCAAGACCGGAAGATCCAGGAAGTTTCCTCGAGAATCGAGTTCAAACTTTTTTGAAGATTCTCCGAAAGGGAAGAAACGTTCAGGGATTTTTTTAAGGAATCCAAATCGAAGTTCAACACGAGCGCGCTTAACAAACGAATGAGAACCTCGTGATTCTTTTTATCTCCGAAAATTCTTTCGATCTCGTTTCCGTTTTTCTGATAAAGCAGTTTGGAAAGAATTTCTATCTCGCCCGAACTCAACTCGAATTCTCGGACGATGGACTGAAACAGATTTACGTTCCCTAAAACAAGCGTTAGATTCTCTTCCAAGGGAAGAAGCGAAACGATCTCGTCCAATTCTTCCAAAATTTTAAACGTATTTTCCTTGCCGGAAGCTCCGATCGATTCCGCGCCGATCTGAAGGACTTCTTTTCGGGATACGCTTCCCTGCGCGTTTTCCCGGAAAACTCTTCCGACATAGAATATGTTTTGATTCTCCCTTTGGTGGGAAAAACCGGCCATCCCTTTGACCGCTTGTACGGTTAAGTCGATGCTCGGAGAAATTTCGTTTCCGGAAAGATCACGAATTCTGAATAAAGAGGAAGAATCGGGAGCGGAAACCGTTTGTAAAAACGTGGAGCTATAATCGAACGCGGGTAAGAATACTTCAGAATACCCTTTTTTTTTAAGAACGGCGGATACGGTTTCGAGTAAGATCCTTCTGTCCTTGCTGTCTTCGGGGCCGAGAAAGTGAAACCCGTCGGGAATCCATTTTTTCTGGCTGGGTTCTGGGAGATTCTGATTCATGTTTTGGAAGACTTCAGTTCCAAAATACAGTTCAAAACCGAGACGTCAGAATTCAAACCTTTTTAAAAAAATAGAATGACAATTCCCATTGCAAACGGATGATTATCAACCGATCCAGGGATTCTTTCCATCGCAAGATTTCTATTCATGACATCGACAAGCCCTTCTAAAAAGGCTTTTCCGGGCGATCCCGGGAGCGGTGAGAACCCGAATCCGACTCGAAAATTTCTTTTCGTTCGGAGTAACCGAAAACGATCTTAAACTCCGATCCCTCTTTCATAGAACATATCGGAAAGCGAAGAATCCGGATTCCCTTTTCGGGAAACGCCGGTTGTTAAGAATTTATTTTTGAACGGACCAGGAAGGTATATAGATGGCTGAGAAAGAATCCAGCGTGGGCAAGTGGCAGAAAGAATTTTTCGAAAACATTCATTTATTCAAACGTTCCGGAATGACGGAAGAAGAAGCCAAAAAGATTCTTCAGAAGTTTTTATATCTCTCTTCGGTGACTCCGATGCCTCCGGTCATGGACGTATTCAAAGAACCGAATCTTCTCGAAACCGTGGGGGTTTACACTTCTCCCGAACAAAGATCCAGAGAGTTTATGATGGAGTTTCTTTCTCCGATCATGAAACAGTTCACCGTGGAAGGCGTGGACAATCTCAAAGCGGTCAAACCTCTGATCGGAAAATATCCGATCACGTTGATCTCCAATCACTTATCGCATCTCGACGCGCCCGCGATCTTTCATCAGTTGTATAACTGTTCTCCCGAAGGTAAGTCCATCGCGGAACAACTCGTCTTCATCGCGGGAAGACTCGCTTACGAACCGGACTTTACCCGTCTCGGTCTTTATATGTTCGGAACTCTTTTGGTTTGTTCCAAAAGGGACATGGCGGATAACCCGAGTCTTTCGGACGTGATGACCAAAATCAACATGAGAGCCTTTCGTCATTCTCAAAAACTTCAATCCGAAGGTAAGATCGTCGCGATCTTCCCGGAAGGAACGCGTTCCCGCGACGGAAGATTGATGCCTTTCGTGGAAACCGTGTATCACTACGTCGCGAACAAGGTCATCATTCCGATCTCTCTCGAAAAGACGGACAAGATTCTCCCCACGACCAGCCTTTTGTTCAATCAGGTAAACGGAAAACTCGTCATCGGCAAGCCGGTGTTAGTCGGAGAACTTTCCCGCAAGCAGATGGAAACTTTTCCGAAGGAAGTCGAACAACTTCAGTTCCCGGAACACGGAGACAAAAAACAATTCCTCATCGACAACCTCGCGCTTCTCGTCGGTTCGAATCTAAACAAACATCAACACGGAACCTACAGAAATCTTTACACGGGAGATGTTTCGGGTAAGAATATTCTGATCAAGATTCCGAAAGAACCCGAGGAAAAAATCGTAGTGATCGGCGCGAGCAGTATGTCGATCGCGGTAGCCACTCTGCTTGCCAACAAGAACGTCCTAGTTTATCTCTATCATCCGGATCAAGCTTATACGGAACAATGCAACACCGAACGAAGAGAACTGAAATACTATCCTCTTTATAAACTTCCGCCGAACTTGATTTTCACTTCCGATCCGGAAGTTTTAAAAACGGCGACGTTGTTCATTCAAGGAACCAATCCTTGGGAACTCATCAACGTTTATCCCGAAATCCAGCCTTACTTAAACAAGAACAAGGCTCCGTTCTTCAACGTGGTCAAAGGATTTACGAGCACGGGTTTGATCCTCGACGAAGTTCAGACCGCGTTCGGTTTGGAAGACGATCGTCTCGGCGTGATCGCCGGAGCTTGTTATCCCGATCAGATCATGGAAAGAAAAATTTCCGGTTTCGAGATCGCCGCGTCCAACGCGAGTTTGATCCCGAGAATTCAAAAGCTGTTTACTACCGGTTATATCTTTCCTCGTCCCGCGAGAATTCCGACGGACATCAAAGGCGTTCAGTTGGGCGGCGCACTTAAAACGATCTATGCGCTTGCGATGGGAATCGTGGAAGGTTATTTCACACAAACTCTCGGCGGGAACGTGGATAATTCTCTCTTTCATCTTTCCAATCGTTTCTTTATGGAGATGACCGCGATCGGAACGAATATGGGAGGACAACCGGAAACCTTTCAAGGACTTTCGGGTTTGACGGACTTTATGCTTTCCTGTTTCGGAACGGACGCAAAGGATCGCAAGACCGGTTACGATATCGCTTATGGTTCTCCGTCGGAAAGAATGTCGAACGGTTTTTACGGCCTCAAGGTTCTGCCGAATCTGATGAACATCACCGCGGAAGATACTCCGGTTCTCGCGGCGGCGTATGAAATCGTAATCAACAAAAAGCCGATGCAACAAGTCATTGAGATGATGGAAGGAAGATTGGCGAGGATTTGACGTTAAGCGGCCTCGCCGTTTTGGTTTTAAAATTTCAGAACGACGAGCGAAACGGCTTTCCGTGAAACGCATATTTTACGGGCGGGGAGTTACGGGCGTTCCCCGCGCGAAACGATTCCGGAAAATAGATTCAAATTTTTGAATATTCGATTTTGTTTTTACAACCGCGCGGGTCGGGCTGCTCCGGGCTACGCTCCGCTTCGGCCCCGTAGATCTACCGACGAACGCGGGTCCCATCCGAAACGAACGCAAACCTTTACCGGAAACAAACGGGGCCGCTGGCGCGCCCTACGTATCCCTAACGCATCGTAGGAACTCTTACGGGATCGATTAAAACCGCAAATCGCTTTCGCTTCCACGATTGAGGAATAAAACTTTGTGGGAACTCCTGCAAATGCGGGCTCCAAAGCGCAGAGAACCTCGAAAATATATCAAAATCATAATAGAGAACTAATTAATAACTAACGAATATACACTTATAAGTAGATGCGACGATAGACGAAATCCGGTGTAGATTTTTTCGCCTAAGAAGAAATGTTTCTTCTTCTTTTGAAAATTATGGACCGCCGGAAAAAACAAAATTCTTCCCTTGCACGAAATCGAACCGGAAACGGACGAATTCGAATTTTCGTTTTTTGCGTTCTATTTTCTTTCTTTTTTCAATGCGAATACAAACCCCGAAACGATCTCAATCTTTTGGCGTTGGTCGGAAGCGGCTTGCGCGTCGGTTCAACGTCGGAAGGTGGGATCGATTCTCCGACGACGGTTATCAATCCTCCTACAACGCCGAACAGCGGAGGATGGTTGAACGAGGCTTACTTCAAACCGTCCTTTGTGATCGGAGATTCTTTTTATGGAAACAGCGTCGCGGTTTCGGGGGATACGATGGTCGTCGGAGAATATCGGGAGAACAGCAATCAAATCGGACTTACGAACGGCCCCGCTCCCGCGAGTTCCAACATCAGCCTTTTCGCTTCCGGAGCCGCTTTCGTCTATCGAAAGGTTGCCGGAATTTGGGTGCAAGAAGCGTATTTAAAGGCTTCCAATCCAAATTCCAACGACAACTTCGGTGCGAGCGTTTCGATTTCGGGAGATACGATCGTTGTGGGAGCTCCTTCCAACGGAGGCTCCGGTTCCGCTTTCGTCTTTGTGAGAACCGGAACAACCTGGACCCAGGAGGCCCTGCTCAAAGCCTCCAACTTCGGTTCGGGCGATCGTTTCGGTTCGTCGGTGGACATAGACGGAGACGTGATCGTCGTCGGTGCGGAATGGGAAGACAGTTCTCAAAACGCGATCACAAACGGAACAAGCGCGAGTGCGGATAATTCCAAATCCGATTCGGGAGCGGCTTACGTTTTCCGAAGAAACGCCGGGACCTGGACCCAAGAGGCTTATCTCAAAACGCCGAACCCGGATAACAACGATTACTTCGGTTCAAGCGTTTCCATATCCGGGTCAACGATCGTAGTAGGAGCGTATAAAGAAGACAGTCAAGCTGTGACGTCTAACGGAGCAAGCGCAAGCGCCGATAATTCAAAATCGGAATCGGGTGCGGCCTACGTCTTTCGAAGAACTGCCGGACAATGGAATCAGGAAGCGTTCTTAAAATCCTCGGACTTGACTTCGAACGATCAATTCGGCAAATCCGTTTCCATTTCGGCCGATACGATCGTCATCGGCGCCGCGCTCGAAGACGGCGATCGGGATTCCGTAATCAACGGATCGACGGCAAGTTCATCCAACTTGTTAGGCGCTTCCGGAGCGGCTTACGTTTATGAAAGAACGGGAACGACCTGGGCGCAGACCGCTTATCTCAAAGCGAAAAACGTCCAAACCGGGGATCAATTCGGAACTTCCGTGGCGATCGACGGAAACTTTATCGTCGTCGGTGCGATCAACGAATCGAGTGGACTATCCACGATCTCCTTCGGGCCTTTGACGACTTGGGACGAAAGATGTTTTCAATCCGGAGCGGTTTACATGTTCCAAAAGTCGGCGGGACTTTGGGGAGAATACGCCTATTTCAAAGCCCCCAACGTAGGAAGCGGAGACTTGTTCGGTTCCAGCGTCGCCTTGGACGGAACCAGGGTCGTAGTCGGAGCCCCTCAGGAAGCGAGCAATCAGACGACGATCACGAACGGAACGACCGCAAACGCGGACAATTCCATGTATCGAGCCGGAGCGACGTATGCCTTCCAAAGATAAAACATTAGATTTTCCTAATCAACGAGCCGAATATCGGAACGTAACTTTCCTCCTGCGTTTCGGTATAGGCTCCTTTTTTTCAAATCGGTTTAGAATATTATTCTATTCTTTACTGCTTTCGGCGGCTTTTTTATGTTCCTCGGGTTGCCTGCAAGGCGGTTTCGGAACGCCTGTCTATCTGAATCTTTTTTCTCTGAGGGAAGGACCGGTCTCCGATCTGCGTTATCCGGTTTCTTCCTATCAATATACGACTCATACGCAAATTCCCACCTTTCGTCCTTCCATACGGGGAACTCCGACAGAATTCTCGGTAACACCCGCATTGCCGCGGGGAATCGTCTTAGATCCTGTAACGGGCGCGCTTTCCGGCACTCCGAGTGTTCGGATTCCTACGACCGATTATACGATCACCGCAAAAAACGAAAGTGGTTCTACTTCGACTACGTTTACTTTGTCCGCCACCCTTTTCCTTTGGAACGAGGGTTCCTATCTGAAGGCTTCCAATTCCGATAGCTCGGATTCTCTGGGATGGGCGGTAGCTTTGGACGGAGATACTCTTGTGGTAGGAGCTTATTTAGAGAGCAGTTCCCAAACGACAATTACCAACGGAACGACGGCGAGCGCGGATAACTCCGCGGACGGATCGGGAGCCGTTTACGTTTATAAAAGGAACGGCGCGAGTTGGATTCAGGAAGCCTATATCAAAGCGCCGAATGCGGAAGCCTGGGATTCGTTCGGATACAGCGTGGCAATCCAAGGGGATACGATCGCGGTAGGAGCGATCGGAGAAGGTAGCAGTCAGACAACGATCACGAACGGGCCAACCGCAAGCGCGGACAATTCCGCGCCTTATTCCGGCGCTGTCTACGTTTACAAAAGAACCGGAACAACTTGGAATCAGGAAGCCTACATCAAGGCGTCTAACGCGGAAGCGGGCGACTCGTTCGGATACAGCGTGGCAATCCAAGGAGATACGATCGCGGTAGGAGCGTACGCGGAAGCAAGCAATCAGACAACGATTACAAACGGCAACACTTCGAGCGCCGACAATTCCAACGGAAACTCGGGTGCGGTCTACGTTTACAAAAGAACCGGAGCGACTTGGGATCAGGAAGCCTATATCAAAGCGATCAACGGCGAAGCGGGAGATCTATTCGGATATAGCATTTCCTTATCGGCCGAAACATTGGTAGTCGGCGCGCCTATAGAAAGTAGCAATCAAACCACGATCACAAACGGGACGACTGCAAGCGCGAACAATTCTTCCTTTAGCTCCGGAGCCGTGTATGTGTATGTGCGAACAGGAACCGTCTGGACGCAAGAAGCCTATCTCAAGGCGATTAGCGCTCCGCCGACTCCGGCGGCGGGTCAACAACTGGGAATCACCGTATCGATCCACGGAAACACGATCGCCGCGAGCGCGGCTCAATCCAACGAAGGCGCGGTATATGTGTTCGTTCGGAACGCAAGCGCTTGGAGCGTCGAAGCGGAAATCAGAGCGTCCAACCCGACAACCGTGAACTATTTCGGATTCAGTCTTTCGGTTTTCGGAGATACGATCGCGGTAGGAACGTATTGGGAAGACGGAAACGAAAACCGAGTTCTCAACGGAACGACGGCCTGCACGGACAATTCGCTTCCGGGTTCGGGAGCGGTTTACGTTTATCAAAGAACCGGAACGACTTGGACGCAACAATCGTATATCAAAGCGCGGAACGTACAATCCAACGATTGGTTCGGATATAGCGTAGCGCTTTCAGAGGATACGATCGTATCGGGAGCGCCGCAGGAAGACGGAGGTCAAACCGTAAACGCGAACGGCCTGCTTCAAAACTGGAACGAACTCAAACCGGATTCGGGCGCGATTTACGTTTACAATCGTTAAAAAAGAATCGATCGGAAATCGAACCTAAATTCATATTTTAGAATATTCTAAATATAGAATCTTTAATTGCAGACGTGAGGAACGGAGAGATTGTATTTAAAACTCAGATAACATTCCGCTTTGATTCGGTCCGCGGTGCTGAGTCCTTGATTGTAGATGAGAACTTCCGCGATCTTTCCTTCGAATCCGGCGCCGCCGAAATAAACTCCGAGATAACTCGTGGTGTTTCCCGAAGCGGGATACACATTAGTCGTCGTTTTATCCAAGGTCCCGTTTAAATATAAGGAAGTCGAAGTGCTCGAGAATTGAGCCGTCGCGATATGAGCCACGTTCGTCGCGTATGTGTTGCTCTTAAAATCCCCCGAGCCGGTGTTTACTTGAAATTGACCGTTTTGAATTTTCAAAATCAAAGTATTCGGGCCGCCCGATAAATGGAGAATCCCGTCGCTCGTCGCGGCGACGGCTGCTTGTTCCAAAACATAAAGAATCGTATAAGAACTTCCCGTGATCCCGACACCCGGGCCGGAAAAGAATCGAGCCTGCGGGTTGCTCGTCTGAACGAACGGTCTTTGATTTCTATAATTCGCGACCCAGAACGGCTCTTGGTTTGCGGTCGCATTAACGAAGTTGCTTCCGTTCACCTGATCCAACCAAGAAGTAATTTTATTCGAAGCGTCTTTCGTAATTCCGGAGTCCGCGCTCAACCAAAGCACCAAACTGGAAACGTCCGAAGGAAGGTAATACGGCTTCGCTTGAATGATATCAGAATACGTTTTGGTTCCGTCGGTTTGTATTTTTTCCAAAAGATAATAACGAGCGACTCCTCCGGAAAGTCCGGTATGCGTATATGTGTTTCCGGTGATCCCGGTCCCGCTCCCTGTAATTTCAGGAGAACCCGTTACAGTCACCGTGGACGTCGTGGAAGAATAGAGCTTAAACTTAGAACCGTCGGTGCTCGCGGTCCAACGAAGATTTACGGAATGAATATCCGGAGTCGCGCTAAAAGCCGAGGAAGAACCGGCGCCCGTGGTTCCGGTGGTATTTCCCGAAATGATGTTCGGAACTGCGATTTGTAAAAGAAGACCCGCCGGATTGCTCGCATCCAAGCTGAATTTCTGAGCTTCCATACAGGAGAATTGAAACGAAAACAGAAGAATCCAGTACGCAACCGTCAAAATGCGGGAGTTCCCACAGGAAAGAATTCTATCGTACAAAAAAGACGGTCTCGTCATACAAAAATGGTCGTTCAACACTCGTTAGAATTATGAGCCAAGACTCATATACCAAAACCAACAGACCGCTTTGATTCTGTTGATCATTTTTTTATAGAATGAAAAGATTATTTTC